>NZ_DASVOK010000110.1:0-8357 GCF_036383415.1 Rudaea sp.
AGCGTGGCCGAGGTGGTAGTGATTGCCGTCGCCGCATTCGTCGTCGCGGCCGGCGGCTGCACGGCACAGGCCGCGGTCGTGAACGACTGGTCGCCGCCGTAGACCGGGCCGCCGTTGACGTTGTCGGCGACGACGCGGAAATGGTAGGTCTGGCCGCAGCTCAGGCTGCTGACCGCGTACGAAACCGGCGCATTGCTCGCGGTCGTGGTGAGCGGGCTCTGCGCGGCCACGACGGCTGTGCCGTACGACGTGGTTCCGCCGTAATCGAAGGTTACAGTGGTGACCGCGCCGTTCGCACTGACCGTGCCGTTGAGCGTGGCCGAAGTGGCCGTGATCGCGCTGGCCGCATTGGTCGCAGCAGTCGGCGCGCCGGCCGGGCAGGCCGATGTGGTGAATGTGTTGTCGGCCGTGTTGACGTTGCCGCCGGCGTTGCTGCCGTCGAGGCGGAAGTGATACGTCGTGGCGCAGGTCAGGCCGCTGAGGTTGGCCGTGACCGCCGTGCTGGACGAGCCCGAAAGCGGGCTGGGAACGCCGGGTGCGGTCTGGCCGTAGTTCGTGGTCGTGCCGTATTCCCACGTGACCGTCGTGGTGTAGCCGTTCGCGTTGCCGCTGCCGTTGAGCGTTGCGCCCGTCGCGGTGATGTTGCTCGCCGCGCTCGTCGACACGGTCGGCGGCGTCGCGCCGCAGGCGCCCAAGGTTGCGCTGAGGTCGCCGCCGTTCGTCGTGTTGATCACGTTGGTCGCGCGCACGCGGAAATGCACGGTCGTGTTGCAGGCTGCTGCGATCGTCGCCGACACGGCCGTTGCGCCGGCATTGGCGAGCACCGTGCCCGGCGTGGCCGCGACGCTGCTGCCATAGCTCGAGGTCGGGCCATAGTCGAAGACCACGGTGGCGTCGTTGCCGTTCGCGTTGACGTTGCCGTTGAACGTGATCGAACTGGTCGTCACATTGGTCGCGGCGAGCGTGACTGCGTCGGGCGCGGGACAGGCAAGCGTGGTGAAGGTCAGGTCGTTGCCGAGCTGCGTGCCGCTGACGCCGTTGAGCGCCTCGACGCGGAAGTGGTAGAGCGTGCCGCAGGCGAGGCCGGAAATGTTTCCGCTCACCGCTGCGTTGCTCGCGTTGGCGGGTAGCGGATTCGGAGCGTTTGCGTTGACGCTGAAGCCGTAGGCGGTGGTCTTGCCGTAGACGAAGTCCACGCCGGTCGACGCGCCGTTCGCGCTGACCATGCCGTTGATCGTCGCCGTCGTCGCGGTGATGTTTGTCGCGGCCGTCGTCGTTACGGTCGGCGGCTGCGCGGGGCAAGCCGAGGTCGCGAAGCTCATGTCGTTGCCGAAGACGATGCCGCCGATGCCGTTGCTCGCCTTGATGCGGAAATGATAGGTCGCATTGCAGGTCAGCCCGCTGGCGGTGCCGGAAATGGCGGTGCTGCCCGAGCCCGCAGGCAGCGAAGCGGGAACGGCGGTGACCAGCGTGCCGTAGTTCGTGTCCGGGCCGTACTCGAAGCTGATCGCGGTGGTCGCGCCATTGTCGTTGACGGTGCCGTTGAGCTGGGCACCGCTTGCAGTGATCGCGGTCGCTGCGGTCGTCGTGGCGGTCGGCGCCTGCGCGGGACAGGCCGAGGTCATGAGGCTCATGTCGTTGCCGTTGACCGTGCCGCCGACGCCGTTGTTCGCGTCGACGCGGAAATGGTAGGTCGTGCCGCAGGTGAGACCTGCCGGAGCCGCGGACACCAGCGTGTTGCCGGCGCCGGCGGCAACGGTGCCCGGCGTCGCCGCGATCGTGCTGCCGTAGCTCGTGCTGGTGCCGTACTCGAACGACACCGTCGTCGACGCGCCGTTGTCGTTGACGAGGCCGTGGAACGTCGCGCCAGTCGCGCTGATATTGGTCGCCGCCTGGGTGACCGCGCTGGGTGCGATCGCCGGCACGCTGGCGACGTTGGAGAATTCGGAGGTGTTGTTGGCCGGACAGGCAGAGATGATGCCGGTCGGGTCGCCGAACTTGCCGACGAAGCACTTGAGCCCGGCCTTCCAATCGCCGGGCGCGCCAGGCACGTTGGTGAGGTTGGTGATATCGGTCGCGGTCATCGCCAGATACGCGCCGCTGAGCGCGCCCGTGAGCGTCATGCTGCAGCGTCCGTTCGAGCAATTGGCACCGGTGGGTTTGCCGTTCGCATCGGTGATGACGGTCTGTTCATCGAACCAGGCGAATTGTCCCGCAGTGTTCGCGTCGGCCTTGTCGAGGGCGAAGAATTCCATGCGCAGGCTGGCACTGGGACCGTGCGTGGTGATGGTCCATTGCAGCGTCACCGAGCTGCCGTTCGATATGGGTGCAGCCGAACCCGCGCATGCGCCCGTGTCACCCGGGCCGGTGCAGATAACTGGTTGCGCCTGATCGAGGTTGGTGTAGTTCGCCGGAATTTCGGGCGGCAGGGTAATGAGCGGATTGCTCGCATTCTGCGCGCGGTCGAGATCGATGCCGACGCCGGCCATGGCGACCGCGTTGTGGTAGATGTGGTTGCGCTGGAGCAGATTGCCCCAGCCGTTGTTCGTGCCGCCGTTGACGATCTTGACGCCATTGCGGCCGTTCGCGGCGATTGTGTTGAAATCGCTGGAGCCGCTGCCGCCGATCGTGGTCGAACTGGCGTTGTCGATGTGGAAGCCGTCGACGCCGTTGCCGAGCGCGAGGTTGCCGCCGAGGCTCGGATGCACGCCGACCGAGTTGCCGACGAAGCTGTTGCCGGTCGTCGCGCTGCCGCGCACGACGATGCCGTGGCGCGCGTTGGCCGCGACGATGTTGCCGGAGGTCGAGGCGCTGCCGCCGATCTGATTGCCCGAGGTGGTGACGATGATGCCGTCGCCGAGGTTGGCGTATGCCTTCGACGCGAGCGGCGTGCCGGCCGGGAACTCGGCGATGCCGATCGTGTTGCCGAGCACCTTGATGCCCGTGCTCGCGCCGGTGATGAGGATGCCGCCCTGCGTGTCGTTCTGGTCGTCGAGGTTGAGCGCGTTGTTCGTGCCCTGGTTGTCGGCGATCACGTTGAGCGGGCCGATGACGAGCCCGGTCAGGCTCGGGTTGAAGTAGGCCGGGTCGGACGAAGGCTGAGTGTTGACGTAAATTCCGCTCTGCAGGTTGCCGACATGCGCGCCGTTGACGTTGGACACGCCGATGCGGTTGCCCATGATGAAGTTCGGCAGGTAGACCGCGCCGGCGTCGACCTGGATGCCGTTCTGGGTGTTGCCGGCGATCACGTTGTTCGGGCCGATCAGGTTGCCGAAGGTGCTGCCGACGAGGTACACGCCATTGTTTCCGTTCGCGATCGCAAGCGTGCCGGTCGAGTTGGTGCCGATCATGTTGTTCGACATCAGCGTCGCGGCCAGGGTCTTGCTGAACAGCTCGATGCCGTTGAGCGTATTGCCCGAGATGACGTTGTCCTTGATCGTGTTCGGCTGCAGGTTGACCAGCACGCCGGCGAGGCCGGTGGAGAAATTGCTGATGTCGACGGCGCTGACCGGCAGCAGCGGCAGGTTGAGGTTGCTCAACGCCTGGGTATCGACGAACTGGTCGTCGTACGCGATCGACGCGGACAGCCAGATGCCGTTGCCGCTGTTCGGCCAGGCGACCAGTCCGGTCGGATCCACGCCGATGTAGTTGTTGTTGAACGTGTAGCCGTGCCCGTTCGCGCTGATGCCCGCGCCGCTGCAGTTGCCGATCACGAGGTTGCTGATCGTCGAGCCGGTGGCGCCCTTGCCGTTCTGGATCGACGGCGAGGCCTGCACGGTGCCCGAGTCGGTCAGGTCGAGGCAGCCGTGGCCATTGCCGTTGATCGCGGTGCGCAGTGGGAACGCGCCGGTGACCGTGTATTGCGCACGCAATTGCGCCATGGCGCCGTTGACCACGGCTACCGTCGTCACCGCCGGACTGAAGGTGATCGTGTGCGGCCCGGTGATGTTGTTGCCGACCATGATCGCTGCGCGCAGGCTGCAGCCGTTGCCGGTCGGCGTATTCGTGTTGTCGACCTCGACGCAGGTCGCCGTGTTGCCGACCTGCTGCGAACCGTCGGTGCCGGTGGTGACGGTGAAGTTGTTCGCCGCGGCGGGTAGGGCAAAGACGGCGAGAAGCACGGTCAGAGCCGGTGCGGGAATGAACGATTTGTGGTGAGCGTACGGACGATGCTGGCGAACGGACTTCATGACGGTATTTCCCCGGATTGCAATCGCGTAGCAGGACGCGAAAAACCGGGAAAACGGATCACGCTCCGACAACTGGGTTGGCCGCGTCGGGTCGGTCAGTCCCTACGTAGCCGTCGACCCTGCAATTCGCGATGGTCGAGGCATAGCGCGCGCAACTGGTCGAAGGCTCGTCCGCCGGAACCCATGGCGGTTTCGATCTGGTTCGCTTGACGGAACACAATATTTCGATATTATTGGAAATATGAAAACAGAAATGGCCATTGCCGCACTGGCTGCACTTGCCCAGGAAAGCCGCCTGGCGATTTTTCGCTACCTTGTGGAAGCAGGACCTGCGGGTTCGACCGTGGGTTCCATCGCTGATGCGCTCGACCTGCCGGCGGCCACGCTGTCTTTTCATCTCAAGGAATTGACGCGGGCCGCGTTGCTCGACAGCCGGCAGGAAGGGCGCTTCATCCGCTATGCCGCCAACTTCGGCACGGTAAGCGATCTGATCGGTTACCTGACCGAGAACTGCTGCGGCGGGAAACCCGAATTGTGCGGCCCGGTCTGCTCGCCATCCACGTCTTCCGCGAAAACGATTCGAAAGAGGACTCCCGCATGAAGCGCTTCCATGTCCACGTTGCCGTTTCCGACCTCGACCAAAGCATCGGTTTTTATTCGACCTTGTTCGGCGTGGCACCGAGCGTGCGCAAACCTGACTACGCCAAGTGGATGCTCGATGATCCGCGCATCAACTTCGCGATATCCCGGCGTGCGGGGAATTTTGGCGTCAACCATCTCGGCATGCAGGTCGAATCCAAGGATGAACTGGATGCCATGCGCAGCCAGCTTCAGCGCGCGGATCGCGGGCTGGTCGAAGAGATGGGGGCGCAATGCTGCTACGCGCAATCCGACAAGTACTGGATTACCGACCCGCAGGGAGTGGCCTGGGAAACATTCCATTCACTCGGGGAAATTCCGATCTACGGCGACGACGATGGAACGAGGAAGAGCACCGCCGCCTGTTGCGCGCCGGAGGTGCAACCGCAACCCGCGGCAGCCTGCTGCAAATGACGCGCTGTCCCGCTCTTGTCGCCGAACTCGCCGGCACGGCCGCGCTGCTGGCCATCGAGGTCGGCTCCGGGATCATGGGCGAACGCTTGGCCATGGGCAATGCAGCCGTGGCCCTGCTCGCCAATTCGCTGTCGACGGGCGCGGGCTTGTTCGTGCTGATCTCGACGCTTGCACCGATTTCCGGGGCCCATTTCAACCCGGCGGTTTCCTGCTTGTTCTGCTGGCGCGGCGAGTTATCGAAAGGCGATCTTGCTGCATACGTCGCCGTACAAATCATGGGCGCAGTTCTCGGCGTGTGGCTGGCTCATGCCATGTTCGACTTGCCCATTCTCCAGGCCGGCGCCAAGGTTCGGACCGGAACGGGGCAATGGACAAGCGAAGCGGTTGCGACGATCGGGTTGCTCGCGACCATTCTGCTGGGCCTGAGGACAAACACAAAATCGGTGCCCGCCCTCGTGGCCTGCTACATCACGGCGGCGTATTGGTTCACCGCATCCACTTCGTTCGCCAATCCCGCCGTCACGATGGCCCGTTCCCTGACCGACACCTTTGCCGGCATTCGCTGGCCGGATGTGCCGGGCTTCATCGCGGCACAAGCGGCGGCGACATCGTTCGTCATGGCGACGTTGAAGCGGAATTCCGCGGCGACGGCGAGTAGTAAGGAAGACGAGTGCCCCACGACAGGATCACTATCATGAGCGATCGCATCTTCAATGTTCTGTTTCTTTGCACGGGCAACTCCGCCCGTTCCATCCTTGCCGAAAGCATCCTGGCCAAGGACGGGACGGAGCATTTCCGCGCATTCTCCGCCGGCAGCCAGCCCAAGGGAGAAGTGAACCCCTTGGCCATCGAGACGCTGCGCAAGATGGGCTACCCGGTCGAGGGCTTGCGTTCGAAGAGTTGGGATGAATTCGAGCAGCCCGACGCGCCGAAAATGGATTTCATCATCACCGTGTGCGATAACGCCGCGGGCGAAGTTTGCCCGATATGGCCGGGGCACCCGATCAAGGCGCATTGGGGCATCGAAGACCCCGCCGCCGCGACGGGCACGCACATCGAAAAGCTCGCCGCGTTCGCCACCGCTTTTCGTTATCTCAAAAACCGCGTGTCCCTGTTCGCGGCGCTGCCGATCGCAAAGCTGGAGGCGTCCATGCTCGTCGACAAGGTGGCCGATATCGGCCGCGGCGAAGGAGCATCCGCCGGCAACGGTTGAGATCGCCGTGCGGAGTGGGCTCGTGACTCGGGCTCTTTTTTCGATTTGCGGGCAAGAAAAACCGTGCCCAACGATGATGCAGGTGTGGCCATCTGGACGCGTTGCGAGTTCGCTCGAGGCCGCTGGGCCGCCGAAGAGATCAACCGGTTTCTCGCGCTCGCATTCAACATGGCCGGCCACCGCAACGCCGTGACACTGAGTCGCCTTGCCGGCGAACCTGGCTGCGCTGTACGCGATCCTGGACGATCGGGAGTGGCCGTACTATGAGCACCGGCTCTCGGTGTAGGGGCTCGCGAGTTCGCGCGTCGTCGTGCCTGTGGCGTGGTGTAGGATGACAAGCATCGCGACGGCAGCCGCTTAGTCCAGGCGTTGTGCACCTTTCGGGAGGCATGAAATGACCTTCAAACTTGTGTCTATCTTAGTTGCGGTCACCCTTAGCGCAACCGTTGCGGCCGAGCCGCCTGCTCGCGTCGAAAAACAAGGACAGGCTTCGAAGACAAAGATTGAAGCTACGGTTGCAGGCCACCTCAGCGGACTAAATGGCAAATACAAGCTCCGCGCCTCTGAGGTCACCTATGCCCCTGGCGGGTTCATTGGTCCTCATCATCACGCTGGGCCAGGTGTTCGCTGCGTGACGGCGGGCGAACTCACTTACATCCAGCCAGATCGCACCACCATCTATAGACAAGGCGATTGCTTCTTCGAAAGTGGCGATGTGAGCCATACGGCGAAAAACGAAACGGGCAAACCGGTCGTTCTCCTGAACTTTGAAGTTCTTCCGGTCGACTGGAGCGCTGGTTCTGCGATTCCCGTGCCCAAATGAAGCAACTCGGTGGATAGTGCGCTAGCTACACTTCTGCTGTCGCCTCGTGCCAGTTTGCGAGCGCTCGCTTGTCAAAGTCGCAGTGCCTGTCCAACTGTGCGAGCCGTATCAGGCAGCCTTTGAACGCCTCGGCCTCCGAGCGAAGTCCGAGCAAACACATGCTTCGCAGAATGCGCGTGATGCGTATGTTGTAATGCATCGGTACCGTCGCCCATTTGGCTTTGCGGTCGTCCCAGTTCTCGCCCTTCTCAACATGCCATGTGCGCTCGCGCAAGCCGTAGAAGCGCAGCATGCGCAAATACGCGCTCCGCAGTCGATCACGCATCACCTCACTGGCTCGGAATGCGGCGATCGTTTCGTTGTCGAGCGGCGGCGCATCCCGGTTTGATCCGCTCGGCTCGGGTAGCGGGAAGACGAATGGCACATAATCGTGCGTGTGTTCGAGCCACTCGTCGTTGCGCTCGAGGATATCGGCCAGTCGCCGACCGCGGCTGTCGGGCTGGTCGTCGCGATAGAAGGCGAAGATCGAAGCGCTTGCTTCGTTAGAACCGTAAGACAAGACGAGCCCCCAAGTTATGGTCGTCTCATCGCAGACGTAAAAGGGGGCGCTCGCCTGACACGTCGAGTCGAAAATACTTTCAGCCGAGGTCAACTGCTCGCCGTCGAGCGCGCCGGCTCCGGTTACAGGTTTGGCGGTAGGAGCCTGTTACCGTCAACGTTACCGACAAATTGCGCTACTCAAGGGAAGTTGAAGTGGTCTCCGTGATATACGGACAAGAAAAAACCGCGTCAGAGCGCGGTTTCAGAGGTATTGCGTGACGCTGAGTGATTACGAAGTGGTGGGCAGTACAGGGATCGAACCTGTGACCCCCACCATGTCAAGGTGATGCTCTACCGCTGAGCTAACTGCCCACTTCGTAGGAAGCAGCGGGAAACCGCTTCCGAAAACCGCTGAGAACCTTGCCGGTCTGACATCGACGCCAAGGTAGTGGCTCCATCGCCGAGCCGACTCCCCGCAACCGCCGAAGGCGGCGATGGCGCCTTCAAGGGGGCGCAAGAATAGCGGAAGCGGCCTGCT
>NZ_DASVOK010000111.1:0-3033 GCF_036383415.1 Rudaea sp.
GGACAGCGTCGTCGCGTCGGTGGCATGGCCTTCGAATCCGAGCAGGCACACGGCGGGCAGGTTGTAGAGGAACGAGGCGAGTCCCGCGCGCACGAAGCGCGACGCGGCCTGGTGCGGCACGCTCCACAACGCCTGCAGGCAGATGCCGGGTAGGCACCAGGCGAGCGTGCGCAATGTCGTTGCGGCATCTTCGCGCGCCGCCGGCGCGAGGCCTGGGCCGATCATTGCGACGAGCGCGGGCGCGAGCGCCCACAACGCGAGCGCGAGCACGAGGCCGACGAGGCCGAGATTGACGCTTTGTCCGAAGAGCCAGCCGTCGCGTCGCCGCGGCGCCTGTTCCTGGTACAGCGGCAGCGCGGCCGAGTTGACCAGGCCACCGGCCATCATCATGCGCAATGCTTCCGGCAGGAACATCGCGACGAGGAACGCATCGCTGCGCGCGCCGCTGCCCCAGGCTGCGACGATCAGCCACTCACGCGCGAAGCCCGTGGCGAGTCCGGCGAGCGTTGCGAGGGTAAGCCATGCGGTCGCGCCGAACATGATCAGTGAAAAATGTTGAACAGGCTTTTGCCGCGAACCTTGTAGTCGAGGTCGCACGGGCGTTCGCCGATCGCCTTCGCCGCACTGCCGGCGACGATTTTGTACGGCGCGATGTCCTTGCTGACCAGCGTGTTCGCGGTCACCGCGCAGCCGCGGCCGAGGTGCGCGCCGTTGGTGACGATCGCGCGCGTGGCGATCCAGGCGTAGTCGTCGATCGCGATCGGCGTGCCGACCGCCCAGAATTCCTTCGCGTGCATGTCGTGGCTGCCGGCGATGACGATGACGTAGGAGGCGATCGTCACGTGGTCGCCAATGGTCAGGCCGCAGCGCGCGTCGATCTGGCAATGCCAGCCGATCGAGCTGTCCTCGCCGATGGTCAGGTTGCCCATGCCGAGCACTTCGGTGGTGCGCCAGATCGTCGAATTGCGGCCGATCTTCGCGCCGCCGAGGCGGAGCCAGGCAAGACGCACGTGGTGGCTCGGGATCTTGTTGATCAAAATGTTGTACCACTGCTCCCAGGCGATCGTGCAGAACGCACGGAACGTGGCCATGTTGAAGCCGGGAATCGGCACGAAGCGGCGCATCGGCAGCTCGCCGCGCAGGTGCAGATAGAAGCGCTGCGTGGCCGGATCGATGATGCGCGGAGTGAGATCGGTCAGCGACAGATACACGCGCATGCCGCTGCCGTTCGGTTCCTCGAACAGCACTTCGTGGTCGAGCATCCACTGATAGCGCGTCGACAGCGAGCCCATGTCGGTGCCGAGTTCGAGCGCATACGTGGCGAGCCGCTCGCGCAGGTCGAGCGAATGGAAGATGCGATGCCTCATTTCACGAGGCCCTCGCCGCGAGCACGCGACGCATCGGCATGCGGCGTTCGACCGCGCCGACCTGCGGCAGTGCGCGCGCGGCCTGCAGATTGATTCCCATCATCAGCCAGAACAGCGCGATCAGCACCATGGTGAAGCTGTAGTAGTGGTCGAACAGGCCGGTGACGAGCGCGCCGCCGAGTCCACCGAAGCTCGCCAGCCACACGCCGTTGCCGTGGTCGACCACGCGCACCGCGCCGTGCGGACGCACCTCGCGCCACCAGCGCAGCAGCACGGCGCAGTACAGCAGCGCGCCGAGCAGGCCGAGCTTGTAGACGTAGTTTAGCCAGAGGTTGGAGATGCCGATCAGGCCGCTGCCCGGCACCGGCGGATCGACCTTGAAGCCGATGCCGAGCGGATACGTCGCCATCACGCGCGGGAATTCGCTGTACTCCTGCATGCGCACTTCGGTGCTCTCGTTCCTTGCCGAGAACGTCTGCGACAGGCGTGACTGCACGGCGGGATAGAAACTGACCAGCGCAGCGCCGAACACCGCGGCGGCGATCAGCGTCTTGCGCGTGCCCGGCACGCGCATCAAGGCGAACACGCCGAGGATCGCGACGACGCTGAGCAGCGCGCCGCGCGAGCCGGTGAGGACGATGCCGACCAGGCCCATCAGCGCGACCGAGCCGCCGAGCCAGCGCCGCCAGCCACGATGCACGCCGGCGTAGTACATGGCGAGCGGCAGGAACATCACGATCTCGCCCGCGCTGAGGTTCGGATGCAGCCAGGTCGTGCCGAGGCGCACCTGCAATGCCTTGAACAGATGTTGGGTCAGCTCCGGGTGCGCGTACTTGAGTGCGTCGAGCACGGGAATGATGTCGGTGGCGACGTTGTTGCGCAGGAACAAGGTCAGCGACAGCCCGAGCATCGCGAAATTGCCGAGCAGCAGCGCAGCGATGACCGCATCGCGCTTGCGCTCGCTGTCGACCACGAGCGGCACGAGAAAAATGCAGGACACGTCGACCAGCCAACGCGCCCAGTTGACGATGCCGCTCGGGGTGCCGGCGTTGCTGCTGCTGATGACCGGAGCGCCGATCATGATCGGCGGATGCGGATCGATGTAGATCATCCATTCGCCGACGATGAACGGCAGCGCGCTGAACAGCATCAAATAGACAACCATGCGCTCGGTCGGGCCGAATGCCGGCAGGCGCCGGCCCAGCAAAAACTGCCAGGCGATGCCGAGCCAGATGAAGACGAGGATTGCCTCAGACGCGGTCGTGCGCAGGCCGACCTGCACGGTCATGAACGGCACGAACGTTGCCGCGAACCCGAACATGACCAGGCCGAAGATCGGCCAGCGCAGGATCGCGATGAGGACGACCGCGCCGGCCAGCAGAGTGACGAACTGGCCCGGCGGCTGGAACAGCAGCAGGCCCGCGAATGCCACGGCGCAGACGACGGCGATGACGGCTTCGAGCCTCATGCGGCCAATTCGCGCAGCAGGTTGTTGAGGCGCTGCGCATACGGCTCGGGGCCGAAGCGCTCGGCCCATTCGCGCCAGCGTTCGGGTTCGCGCGCGGGCGGTTTCGCGGCGAGCTCGAGGATCAGCGCGGCGACTTCCTCGTGGTCCTCCGGATCGAAACGCAGCGCGCCGGGCGGCGTCACCTCGTCGAGCGCGCTG
>NZ_DASVOK010000112.1:0-1756 GCF_036383415.1 Rudaea sp.
CGGCGTGGCCGGTGGCCCGCTCGCGCAGGTACGCGGCGAGCGCCTCCACCTCGGGCAGCTCAGGCATGCTGACAAGTTAACCTCACACTCGATGAAGGTGGTGATCGCGCACAACCGCGACCGGCGACATCGTGCTGCTTGAGGACCAGGATCGCTCGCTCTGGAACGGCGTACAAATCGACGCGGGCGTTGCCTTGCTCGATCGCGCGCTGCGCACGAAGGAGCGCATCGGCCCCTACGTCGTGCAGGCCGCGATCGCCGCGCTGCATGCGCGTGCACCGCACCCCGCCGACACCGACTGGCGGCAGATCGCGGGGCTATACGAGGTGCTCGCGCGGCTGCAGCCGACGCCGATCGTCGAGCTCAACCGCATCGCCGCGATCTCGATGGTCGACGGCCCCGCCCACGCGCTCGACCTGCTTACCGCGCTGATCGCGCGCAGCGGCGCCGAGCACAGCCATCTGTTCGCCGCCACGCGCGCGAATCTGCTGCAGCGCCTCGATCGCCGCGACGAGGCGCTGAGTCAATACCGCACCGCCCTCGCCGCGGCAAAGCTCGAGCCGGAACGACGCTGGCTGTCGCGGCGAATCGCCGCGCTCGGCGGCTGAGCGGTCAGTCCGACAGGTCGAGCGTTTTCGCGGTTTCCGCCGCGAGCGCATAAGAATCGCCCTGCGGTCGCGTAGCGTAGCGCTGACTGCCGCGGTTCCATTCCTCACCGAGCGCGAACCAATCGACCGGCTTCGCCGCGACACCCGTGCGCAATTCCTCGTCGAGCCCGAAAAAGTATACTTTCCAGCGCTGCATGTAGTAATCGCGCGTCAGGCCGGCCCAATCCTTGTTGCCGTAGTCGTGCAGGTCGGCGCCTTCGCTTGCCTTGCGCTCGCCCCAGGTGGTCAGGATCGAGCGCGCATCGTAGTCTAGGCGACGCAGTTCCTCGGGCGTGGAGGCCCAGCCGCGCACGCGGTCGAGCCAGACGCCGACGAGAAAATCGTGCTGCGTCGAGAGCAGGCGATCCTGCAGGTCCATCAGCGCAAGCCAACGCTGGGTCAGGAAAGAGAACTGCGCGCGATCCTTCGCCGCGAATGCGGTCTTGATTCGAGGCAACAAAACACGGCTTTCATTTGCCAGCGTCTGGCGCGCGACGTCGACGAGGTCGTAGCGATAGGTCTCGCTTGTGCGCAACTGCGGCGCCACCCGCAGCAATTCCGGCAGCGCGACGGCGAACGCTTTCGCGTCGTAGCGCAGCGCGACCGGCGACCAATGCGAGGCCTGGAAGGCATCAAGGCTCGGCTGCGCGGCAAACAGCGACTCCTGCCCGGCTTCGCGCTCGCTGTTGAACTCGACCGTGTCGGGCGCAATGCCGTACGCCGTTTCGCGCAGAATCTTCCAGGCCTCCAGTGCATGCGCGTCGGCCGCACCGTAGCGGCGCTGCACGTAGTTCGCCGTCCATTGCGCGGCATCGACTTCGCCATCGCGCCACGCCATTTCGGTGAACAGGTCGAAAGCGAACGGATTGGTGTCCATGCCTTCGGCAAACACCGCCGTGCCGATCATGTTCGGGTTCGCATCGGCCATGCGCGGCAGGCGCTCGGTGTAGTTGCGCATGTTGGCGCCGAACGTCGTGCGGCCGCCGAATGCCCAGATGCCGCCGAACAAAAATGGCGCGCCCTTGAAATCGGTCATGCGATCGTCGCGCGGCACCTTGTCGTGGTCGATGTCGATGATGAAGAGCTTGTCGCGGTCGACGCCGGCCAGC
>NZ_DASVOK010000113.1:0-25494 GCF_036383415.1 Rudaea sp.
CGTTCACGACGTTGGCTTCGCAGAACGGCAATCAATATCGCGCCGTGTTCACCAACAGCGTCGGCAGTGCGACCACGACGGCAGCGACGTTGACCGTCACGGCCGGCCCGCAGATCACCCAGAACCCGACCAGTCAAACGGTCAACGCCGGACAGACGGCGACATTCACGGCAGCCGCTTCGGGTTCGCCGACACCGACGGTGCAATGGCAATTCAGCACCGACGGCGGCGCGACGTTCCAGAACGTTGCCGGAGCGACGACGACGACATTGACCGTGCCGAACGTATCGGTCGGCCAGAACGGCCAGAAGTTTCGCGCCGTGTTCACCAACAGCTCCGGCAGCGCGACGACGACCGCGGCGACCCTAACGGTGAACTACGCGCCGACGATCACGACGAATCCGACCAGCCAGTCGGTATCAGCTGGCAGTTCTGTCTTGTTCACTGCCGCAGCGAACGGCAATCCGACGCCGACCGTGCAGTGGCAGCAGAGCACCGACGGCGGTGCGACGTTCCAGAGCGTTGCCGGGGCGACGAGTACGGCGCTGTCGTTCACGACGTTGGCATCGCAGAACGGCAATCAGTACCGCGCCGTGTTCACCAACAGCGTCGGCAGTGCGACGACAACGGCGGCAACGTTGACGGTAGCGAGCACCATGCTGCAAAGCTCTCTCAATCCCTCGATGTTCGGACAGAGCGTTACGTTCACGGCGACGATTTCCGGGCAGAATCCAACCGGCTCCGTCACCTTCACTTCGGGCGCGTTGACGCTGTGCACGACCGTAGCGCTGACCGGCAGCATGGCAAGCTGCGTGACGACCGCATTGCCGGTCGGATCGGATTCGGTGACGGCGGCCTATTCGGGCGATGCCAACAATGCGCCGTCTCAGTCGCCGGCGTTTACTCAGACAGTGAACATCAAGACCACGACAGTTTCTCTCGTGGTCGCGCCCGATCACATAGCCCTCGGCCAATCGGTAACGATCACGGCAACGGTAGCCGGCGATCCGCCTACCGGAACGGTGAGCTTCACGGACAACGGCAACGTGCTGCCATGTTCGCCGGTTACCTTGGTCCCGGGGGCCACCAGTTCGACGGCTGTTTGCACAACCGTTCCCTCTGGAATGGGAACGCACTCGATCGCAGCCACCTACAGCGGCGATGGCAACTTCGCGGCAGCAACTTCATCGGTCGTAGCCCTGGTTGTCGGCGCAGATGCCACTCCCGCGCCAACGCTCGATCGCTGGGCGCTGCTCATGCTGGTCGGACTACTTAGCGCAACGGTATTCGTGCGACTGCGCAAGGTATAGCGGTCGCCCAGGAAGGTGCCGCTTTCGTACGATTGCTCTGGGTCGATTCCAGACGACCGCGTTCGGCCAAAAGCAGGCATTGGCTTTCATAAAAAAAGTACATGGAACGACAATGTGACGGCGGCGATGCTGCTTGCATTGGCTGCCAAAATTGAATATGATGATCATCATATGCAAAAGACAACCGTTAGATCGAAAGAAGCCACCCACGACCGCATCGTCGATGCCGCCGCACGTGCTATTCGCCGCAGTGGGTATAACGGCACTGGCGTCGCCGACATCATGAAGGATGCCGGCCTGACGCATGGTGGCTTCTACGCCCATTTCTCGTCGCGCGAGGCGATGCTCGCCGAAGCTGCCGACCGCGCTGGCGGCGAAAGCGTCGCAATGATGGAGCGCATTGCCGCGATCTCATCACCCCAACAGGTACTGCAGACGATGATGGAAGCGTATCTCTCCGACGCACACCTCGAAGAGATTGAAACTGG
This sequence comes from Rudaea sp., assembly GCF_036383415.1. Lineage (GTDB taxonomy): Bacteria > Pseudomonadota > Gammaproteobacteria > Xanthomonadales > Rhodanobacteraceae > Rudaea. The sequence continues at coordinate 1,799 of NZ_DASVOK010000113.1, forward strand.
CTGCGCTGTGGCCGCACTTGGTTCAGAGATGCCGCGCCAAGCGCCAGAAGTGAGACGCGCCGCCACACGCCGCATCAAGGAGATGATTGACCTTGTGGCCCGCCAATCGCCCGACTGGGGGCGGCCAAGCGCGCACGAGCGCGCCCTTTTCATCGTTTCGGCGATGGTTGGCACACTGATGCTGGCACGCGCTGTGGACGATCCAAAGCTTTCCGATGCTCTGCGCGGTGCAGCACTGAAATACCTCGCCCCGTAATGCAGTGGCCGACATCACTCAGCACGGGCCAAACTTCGATCATAAATATGATGATCATCATAAATTTCTTTACTAACTAAAGGCATTCCCATGAATTCACCAAAACGCATCGCGCTCGTTACGGGCGCCTCATCAGGCATTGGCGAAGCCACCGCGAAGCGGCTCGCCAGGGCGGGCTACAAGGTCTACGGCACCAGCAGACGTGGCGCGCAGCCGGGCCAACGCGATTTCCAAATGTTGCCGCTCGACGTGACCAGTGATGAGTCGGTCGAGGCCGCCGTGAGCCAACTCATTCGAGCGGAGGGTCGTATCGATCTACTTGTGAACAATGCCGGCTTCGGCGTTGCGCCTGCCGGAGCGGAAGAAAGTTCGATCGAGCAGGCTAAAGCGATCTTCGAAACCAACTTCTTCGGGCTTGTCCGCATGACCCGCGCCGTCGTACCGCATATGCGACGCCAAGGCAGCGGCCGCATCATCAACATCGGCTCGGTGCTGGGTTTTCTGCCGATGCCTTATGGAGCGCTCTATTCCTCGACCAAGCACGCGGTTGAAGGCTATTCGGAATCGCTCGATCACGAGTTGCGCACGCGAGGCATCCGCGTCTGCATCATCGAGCCTGCGTATACGAAGACGCAGTTTGATGCGAACTTTCTGGCCCCCGATTCGACGCTGGACGAGTATCGCGAAGTTCGCGCGCTCCTGGACAGCGTGCTCAAGAAGGTGATGGCGACTGCCGACGAGCCGGCCGTCGTGGCTGATGTCGTGCTGGAAGCTGCCATGGCAGTGAGGCCAAAACTCCGCTACGCGGCGGGCGGACTTGCGAAGCGCCTGCGGCTGCTGCGCAGACTTGCACCGCATGGATTGGTGGATGGCGGCATTCGCAAGGACCTGCGGCTCGATACGTTGCCGGCGTTGGGTTCTCGCACCTTGGCTCTTGGGAAGAAGCCCGGGTCAACCACTCAGGCAAACAGGAGAGCAACATGAAAGCACTCACATTCAAACGCTATGGCAAGGCGCCCGAGATCGGGTTCGCCGATGTTTCCCGTCCGGCGCTGAAGTCCGACGAAATGCTGGTTCAGGTCCACGCGGCAGGCCTCAACCCGATCGACAATATGATTCCGACCGGAACCTTCAAGCCCGTCCTACGGTTTCAACTGCCGGCCACGCTGGGCAGCGATCTGGCCGGTGTAGTGACCGAGGTCGGCAGTCGCGTGACTCGCTTCAAGCCAGGCGATGCAGTCTTCGCCAGCATCTTCGACCTTGGCACGGGCTCAATCGCCGAGTTCGCGGTGGTACCGGAGAGCGTTGCCGCGCTCAAGCCGACTAATCTGGACTTTGTGCAGGCAGCCTCGATCCCGATGGTCGGACTTACTTCGTGGCAAGCGCTGAAGGAGCGCGTCAATCTTCTCTCTGGCCAGAAGGTATTCATTCCTGCAGGGTCCGGCGGTATTGGCACGTTCGCGATCCAGCTGGCAAAGCACCTGGGTGCGAAGGTGGGAACCACCACCAGCAAGGGTAACGTCGAATTGGTGCGCAGCCTTGGCGCAGATGAAGTGGTCGACTACAAGAAGGAAGAATTCGAGAAAGTGTTGCGCGGCTACGATGCGGTGCTCGGCACCGTCAGGGGCGACGCGATTGAGAAATCCATCGGCATCCTCAAGCCGGGAAGCATGATCGTCTCTATCATCGGGCCGCTGGACGCAGCGTTCGCTCACGCTCGACGATTGAACTTCATTCTCGCGTTCGTGTTCAGACTGATGAGCCGCAAGATCATGCGCCTTGCGAGAAAGCGGAAAGTCGCCTACTCATTTCTCTTCGTGCGCCCAGATGGCAATCAACTCGCCGAAATCGGCCAACTCCTCAAGGCGGGACACATTCAGCCAGTGATCGACAAGGTGTTTCCGTTCGAACAAGCCAAAGATGCACTCGCGTACCTCGCCCAAGGGCGTTCCAGGGGCAAGGTTGTCGTCAAGGTGAGATAGCTTTAATCAAAATTGGCGTCAGCGATTTGTCTACTACGAGCTGCCTGCACGATCTTTTCTCGATTGCTGCCGGTCGCGAAGGACCGGTTAGGGTCGATGGCCGTCCTCCCCAAGCCGCTATAGGCTTGCAAATCATTTGTTCATAAGCTGGCGACAAGGAGTACTTCGCGCTCGAAGAAGCTCTTCTGTCGCGAGCATCTGCCGGACGAATCAAGGCAAAGTGACGATCGCGGCAAGGCCACCACCCTGCCGATTGGAAAGTTGCAGGCTGCCGCCAATGGCTCGCGTCAATTGCGTAGCGATGGCGAGGCCCAAACCGGCGCCGCCGGTGTCGCGGTTGCGCGAACCTTCCACTCGATAGAACGGTTGCAGCACTTGATCCAACTGATCCTCGGGAATGCCCGGCCCTCGATCGCACACGGCGATACACAGCGCGCCTTCCTCGCTGCGTCGGGAGCTGACTTCGGCCGAGCCGCCGTATTTGACGGCGTTGTCGATCAAGTTGCCTAGCACACGCCGCAGCGCCTGTGCGCGAACCAGGGTCGCGCCGCCGACGGATTCGGCCAAGGTGACGGCTTTGCCGACGTCCTGGTAGTCGAACACGAGGCTTTCCAGGAAGGCCTTCACATCCATGCGTACCGGTGTCTCAGCACCACCGTGCGCGCTGCGTGCGTAGGCGACGCCCTCGCGTACCAGATGCTCCATCTCGTGCAGGTCGCGCAGAATCTTCTCGCGCTCTTCGCCTTCATCCAAGGACTCCGCGCGCAGGCGCATGCGCGTAATCGGCGTCTGCAAGTCGTGCGAGATCGAGGCGAGAATGTGCAGGCGCTCCTTGAGATGGCGCGCGATACGTTCCCGCATCAGGTTGAAAGCGACGGCGGCTTGGGCCACTTCGACGGGACCTGCTTCGCTCATGCGCGGGCCGTCCGCGGTCGGCGTCATCGCTTCCGAAGCTCGGGCAAGTTGCGCCAGGGGGCGCACGACCAATCGCACTGCGAGCCAGGTGCAGGCGAGCAGCAGGACCAACTGCAAGGCCAGTACGATCGGCAGCCACTGCGCGACCGGCGGCACGCCTCGCGGCGCGACTTCCAGCGTGAGCGACGAACCGTCGTGCAAGGTGAAATGCACTTGATAGCGCTCCGGGGCCATCGAGATTGTTTCTGCCTGCACGTGATAGTCCGGGCCGACCTCCGCTTCAATCCGGCGCGCGACCTCGCGCGACCGCTCCGTCGCCAGCGGCGTACCCGGCTGGCCCTGCCCGAGCAGGAAACGATAATTGTCGCGCTGCAGCCGCCCCAGCCAGTCGGCGCGCTCGGCGGCGGGCAGACGATCCAGCACGGCAACGGAAGTGCCGACTTCGTGCTCGACCGTGTTGAGCATGGTCGTCGTGGCGCTGTCGTAGCGCTCGTAGAACATCAGCGCAAAAGAGAGCCCCTGGGCCAGCATCAGGCCGACGAGGATGATCAGGTAGACGCGCGACGCCATGCTGCGTGGCAGCCAGCGCTCCGGCGTGAGGAATGCCGAGCGACTCACGCGGCATCCCCGTGCACGCTGATCGGCATGCTGAACACATAGCCTTCGCTGCGCACGGTCTTTATGTACGACTGATCCTTGGCGTTGTCTTCAAGGCGAGTGCGCAAGCGGCTCACCAGAAGATCGATGGAGCGATCGAAAAGCTCCGCATCCCTGCCCTGGGTCAAGTTGAGCAGTTGGTCGCGAGAAAGCACGCGTTGCGGATGATCCAGGAATACGCGCAGCAGTCGAAACTCCGCGCCGCTCAGCGGCACGATGGTGCCGCTCTCGTCGAGCAGATGGCGTGCGGTGGTATCCAGGCGCCAACGTCCGAACGACACGGTGTCGATGGTTTCGGTGATGCGCAGATTCGGCGGCAGCATGCGCGTGCGGCGAATCACCGCCTTGATGCGTGCGAGCAGTTCGCGCGGCGAGAACGGCTTCACCACATAGTCGTCCGCGCCCATCTCCAGGCCGATGATGCGATCGGTTTCGTCGTCGCGCGCGGTCAGCAGCAGGATCGGCAGCGCGTGATGTTTGCCGGCTCGCAAGGTGCGGCACAGCACCAGGCCGTCGTCGCCGGGCATCATGATGTCGAGCACGACGAGGTCGAACGCCGAAGTCTCCAGTTGCGCGAACATGTCGCGGCCATCGACGGCCGCGCTGGCGCGCAGGCCGTTCTTTCGCAGGTAATCCACGACACCCATGCGGATGTCGCGGTCGTCATCGACGACGAGGATGTTGTCGATGTGATCTGTATTCATGAAGTCCCAAGCTCGTGTTGTCGTTACGTGTTCTGCGATTTGTCGAGCAACTGGCGGATGCGTTGTTCGGTGCCGTCGTAGTTCCCCTCGCCGACATGGCGGTATACCACCCGACCGTTCTGGTCGATAAGGTAGACCGCCGGCCAGTAGCGATTTCCGTAGGCATTCCAGATGCGATAGCTATTATCCACTGCCACCGGCCAGGTGATCCCATATTTGTCGATCGCTTCACGAAGCGCCGCGGGATCGCGCTCCTCGTCGTACTCGGGCGTATGCACGCCGACGACCACAAGTCCCTTGCCGGCGTATTTCTCGTAAAGCGCTTTGGTGTGCGGCAGCACGTGCAGGCAATTGATGCATTCGCGTGTCCAGAACTCCACCAGCACCACCTTGCCGCGAAGGCCGTCCAGGGTCAGTGGAGGCGAATTGAGCCAGTGATCCGCGCCGGCGAAATCGGGAGCCGGCGCACCCGCGGCGGGTTCCTCGGTGCCGGCAACGGTCCGGGCATCGGGCCGGAAAACAAACAGGGCCGTGCTCAAGGCGGCCAGGGCGGCGGCAATTCGAAGGGATGTCATGGGTGGTCTGCCTGCTGTGATGAAGTGGTAGCGCACGATGCGCCGCCGTGTCACGCATTGAACATCCGGGACTTATCTCGAACGTGTCCGCTTTGGCGGGCTTTTGTATCTGTTTGTATCGACGGGCCCTCACGGCGAGTTTTGTATCGAAACGTATCAGGCCCCGCTCGCTACACATTTCGATGCCTTTCGACGTTCCCCCGGACACAACCGGGATACGCCGCCGCGGTTTCCTATGCGCACCGGCCAATGCCTCGCTGAGAGGCGGCCACTTACTCCAACAGGAAACCGATCATGTCCATTCTCTACACCGGCAAGACCTTCACCACCGGCGGCCGCAACGGCCAATCGCGCAGCGACGACAACCGCCTCGACATCAAGCTGTCGGTCCCCGGTTCCAATGGCGCCGGCACCAATCCGGAACAACTGTTCGCCGCAGGCTGGTCTGCCTGCTTCATCGGTGCTATTGGACGCGCGGCGCAGGAGATCGGCATCAAGCTGCCTGCAGATACCTCGGTCGCCGCGGAAGTCGATCTGGGTTCCGACCCCGAGGAAGGCTTCTTCCTGCAAGCGCGTCTCAACGTCAGCCTGCCCGGAATCGAACCGGCCCTCACCCAGTCTCTCATCGACCGCGCCCATCAGATCTGCCCGTATTCGAAGGCAACGCGCGGAAACATCAAGGCTGTCGTGGCCGCGCTGTAAGCCACCCTGCCCGCCCTGCACATACTCAAGGAGATCACCATGAAACGTACGTACTCAGCACTTGCCGCCACGTTCGCCCTTAGCTTCGCCGCCATAACTGCCACCGCACACGCTGAAGACAAGCCGACTCAACCATCCACGTCGCCGGTTGCGACGTCTGTCCCCTGGGGAGCGCTGAAGCATATCCATGCCGACGTATTGGATGTCGCTTACGCCGAGATGGGGCCGGCTAAGGGCCCGGTGGTGATTCTTCTGCATGGATGGCCATACGACATCCACAGCTATGCAGAGGTCGCCCCGGCGCTGGCGGCGAAGGGCTATCGAGTGCTTGTCCCGTATGCGCGCGGGTACGGCGAGACCCGCTTCCTGTCGGACAGCACCGTGCGCAACGGCGAACCCGCCGCGCTGGCCAAGGACGTTATCGACTTCATGGATGCACTGCACATCGAGCAAGCCGAGCTGGCCGGCTTCGATTGGGGCGCGCGCTCGGCGGACATCGTCGCCACGCTGCGGCCGGAACGGGTGAAAGCATTGGTTACCGTGAGCGGCTATCTGATCGGCAGCCAGGAATCCGGTGCGACGCCGCTGTCGCCCAAGGCCGAGCTGCAGTGGTGGTATCAGTACTACTTCGCCACCGAGCGCGGTCGCATCGGTTACGACAAATACCGTCACGACTTTGCCAAGCTGATTTGGCAGTTGGCTTCGCCGAAGTGGAACTTCGACGACGCCACTTTCGAGCGCAGCGCCGCTGCCCTGGACAACCCCGATCAAGTCGCCATCGCGATCCACAACTATCGCTGGCGGTTGGACTTGGCCAAGGGCGAAGAAAAATACGAGGCTACAGAAAAGCGATTGGCGCAATTCCCGACCATCTCGGTGCCGACGATCGCCCTGGAGGGCGACGCCAATGGCGCACCCCATCCGCAGCCCGAGGCGTATGCCAGCAAGTTCACCGGCAAGTACCAGTTCCGGCTGATCCCCGGCGGCATCGGCCACAACCTGCCCGAAGAAGCCCCGCAGGCGTTCACCCAAGCGGTAATCGATGCCGACCGTCTTTGATGCGGACCGCACCTTGCAACGCCACGGACGATTTCCAGCCCCGCCGGAAATCATCCCGCTATCGAACCTATCCCCACTAAGAAATTTTCACCGACTCAACGAACGAGGAGATGCATATGAAAACGTCAATCATCGGAACCGCGATCCTACTGGTCATCGGCAGCGCCCTGGCATCGCAAGCAGCACAGGCGCAGCCGCTGCAAGGAACGCATCGCAAGGAGCTGTCCCGCCACGCCATCAGCATTCCCGGCTACGAGGAAATTCAACTGCGGGTCGACATCGATCCAGGCAAGACCGCGCCCAATCATAAGCACCCCGGCGAGGAAATCATCTACGTCATCGAGGGCACCATCGAGTATGGCCTCGAAGGCAAGCCGCCGGTGACGCTCACGGCGGGCGATGTCTTGTTTGTTCCGGCCGGTGTCGTGCACAGCGCGAAGAACGTCGGGAGAACCAATGCGGCGGAACTGGGAACCTACATCGTTCCCATCGGAAAGCCGCTGGTCGAATTGGTGAAGTGAATTCCTTCTCATTCCGGCCGAATCTCACTTCATTGAGCCGGCCGCCGCAAAACCTCAGGAGATACGAGATGAAGAAAATGTTCGCAGTTTTATCGTTGGCAATCGGCGTGTTAGTGAATGCCAGTGCGTTCGCTCAGGAGCCATCGCACAAACCCGTCGTCGTGCTGGTGCACGGCGCGTTCGCCGATGCGTCGAGTTGGAACGGGGTCGTCAAGATCTTGCAGAAGGACGGTTACTTCGTCATCGCCGCGGCAAATCCGCTGCGCGGCGTGAAGAGCGACGGCAGCTATATCGGCAGCCTCGTCGCCGATCTGAAGAGTCCTGTGGTATTGGTCGGGCATTCCTATGGCGGCAACGTCATTACCGAGGCGGCCAACGATCGCTCGAACGTCAAGGCATTGGTCTACGTGAGCGCGTTCGCTCCCGACTCGGGCGAGAGCGTCGCCGAATTGGCGGGCAAGTTCCCCGGCGGCACGCTGGGCCAGGCGCTTGCCCCGCCGGCCGGACTCGCCGACGGCGGCAAGGATCTGTATATCCTCCAGGACAAATTCCATGATCAGTTCGCGGCAGATGTCCCTGCCCCTCAGGCAGCGCTGATGGCGGCGACGCAGCGACCGATCGCGGAGGCGGCACTCAACGAGAAATCGGGCGCCGCCGCCTGGAAGGCCATCCCATCCTGGTTCATCTACGGCGATGCGGACAAGAACATCCCGCCGGCGGCAATGGCGTTCATGGCCAAACGAGCTCCCGCCAAGGATACGGTGGTCGTCAAAGGCGCCTCGCACGTGGTGATGGTGTCTCACCCCGATGCCGTGGCAAAGCTGATAGAGAAGGCGGCGTCCGTCAAATAGTTGACAGCCCCGTAGATTGTCGGCAATGGAGAGCCTTTCTCCACCTCGCTTTCTAAGCCTGTCCGTTCCTGGGCGGGCTTAGAAAGCACTTTCGATCCGACCTACCGTGCCCAAGCACAAGCCTCGATAGCGGACATCTGTGACTGGCGGTTTTGGGTCGCTTCCGGACGTCCAACTTCGGCCAAAAGTAGCCTCAGACTGCGAAGACGTTGGCACGTAGGGATCCGCGGCCCGGCTCATCGTATAGGCAGAAAAACCACCTGCACCACCTTTCCACTAGTCGTCTAGATATGATGGCAACAGCAGCGATTTGGACCCTCAGTGAAGGCGCGGGCATGGAGATATTGCCCTAGGGGGTAGGGGTCACTAATCAGCTTTGCTTTGCGAATCGACGAAATCAGCCCAATCCTGCATCATTTTCCTGCGCTCCACTAAGTACGATGCTTGGTTATAACTCGCCCGGACTTTGTTGGGCTCCTTGTGAGCAAGCTGCCGCTCGATCAGATCGTCTCGATATCCCATTTCGTTGAGAATGGTCGATGCCGTCGCGCGGAATCCATGCGCTGAGAATTTTCCTGCGTACCCCATCCTCTCCAAAAACCTATTCAATGTGGTTGGCGACATGATGCGGCTGTCATCGCGCTGGTTTGGGAATAAGTACGGAACACCGCGAGACAAGGCTTGTCTCTCTTTGAGCAAAGCTACGACTTGAGTTGAAAGTGGAACGAAGTGTGGCTCGCGCATCTTCACCCGTTCCGCGGGGATTCTCCATTCGCTACGGTCGAGATCGAATTCTTCCCAACGCGCACCGCGGAGCTCACCTGGCCGTACGAAGGTGTACAGCAACAATTTGATGGCAGTTCGAACATCGCGCGTGCCACCGCAGTTTTCGAGTTTCTCGACGAGTTCAGAAACCTCAATTGGCTTGAGCGCGGTCTTGTGCTTCACCTTGTTCCGAATGATCGCCCCCCTGAGTGCAGCTGCATGGTCAATTTCTGCTCGCAACGTCGCGATTGCATAGCGGAAGATTGCCGAGCACCACTGCCGAATCAACACCGCAACAGTCGTTGCTTCGCGATCCGCAACCGCCGTCACAATAGACAAGAGCTGATGGGCGGTAACTTCTTTGATAGGTAGCTTCCCAATGACCGGGAAGACGTCACCGCCTAGGATGGCCTCAACTTGGCCTAAGTAATACGGCGACCATCTTTTTCGATGCTTGCCGATCCATTCCTGCGCTATAGCTTGGAAGGTATTTCGACTGCTAACTATCGCCGCGGTCCTCCGGCCACTTCTCACCTGCGCCGGATGCTTGCCTTCGCCAACGAACTTCTTGGCACTGTCCCTACCTTCACGTGCCTTCAGCAGGCCGACAGCGGGATAGGCGCCAATAGCAAACATGTTTTCGACCCCGCCCATCTCATATCGGTATCGCCAATGCCTGGCGCCGCTGGGCATTACGAGCAGATGGAGCCCGCCCCCGTCAGCCAGTTTGTAGGGTCGATCACGCGGCCTTGCGCCGCGCACCTGGGCATCAGTAAGCCGGTTGAGCATCGCTTTCGCCATCTGGCCGCGAGGTGGTCATTTTAGCAATTTTGTACCCGGTTTTGTACCCGGTTTCGGCGCGGCTGTTGGCGAACTGTGACGAACGCTCGCGAACTTTGAATTTCGTAACTTATTGATTTTTGATGAATATTTTTCGATAATTTGAACGGTAGCGAACGATAACGAACGGCTATGTTAGTTGTCGATCATCAAAATCATCGCGGCGACCCTTGGCACGGCGGATGGGTAACAGCACCGTTGCTGCATATGCACATATTAGCGGTTCGCCCGACTCATGGCGACGAGCCGGCTACAGCCCACCCACCGCCTGCGCCACCGCACGGAACAACGCGCGACATTTGTTCATCGTTTCCTTCCACTCGAGCTCTGGCACCGAATCGGCGACGACGCCGCCGGCGGCCTGCACGTGGAGCTGGCCGTCCTGCACGATCGCGGTGCGGATCGCGATGGCGAGGTCGGCCTCGTCGTGCCAGTTCCAGTAGCCGATCGCGCCGCCGTAGACGCCACGCTTGACGGTTTCGAGTTCGGCGATCACTTCCATCGCGCGCACCTTCGGCGCGCCGGTCAGCGTGCCCGCTGGGAACGTCGCGCGGAACACGTCCATGAAGCTCAAACCCTGCTTCAGCTTGCCGACGACTTCGGAGACGATGTGCATGACGTGCGAGTAGCGCTCGACGACCATGTTCGCGGTCAGTTCGACCGTGCCGGTCTCGGCGATGCGACCGACGTCGTTGCGGCCGAGGTCGATCAGCATCAGGTGCTCGGCGCGCTCCTTCGGATCGGCGAGCAGTTCGGCTTCCATCGCCGCGTCTTCTTCGGGCGTGTGTCCACGCCGGCGCGTGCCGGCGATCGGACGCAGCACGGCCTGGCCGGCCTGTGCGCGCACGAGGATCTCGGACGAGGAGCCGATGATCTGCTCGCTGCCGAGGTCGATGAAATACATGTACGGCGACGGATTGAGCGCACGCAGCGCGCGATACACGTCGAGCGGACGCGAACGGAACGGCACGCTGAGCCGCTGGCTGATCTGCACCTGGAACACGTCGCCCGCGTAGACGTACTCCTTGGCCTTCTCGACCGCGGCGAGATAATCGTCCTTCGGAAAACTCGACACGAAATGCGATTCGTCGATCGCCTTGGGATCGACGATGTCGGGATAAGCCGCGCTGGTCGAGCGCAGGCGATGTACGAGCGCATCGAGCCGGCGCTGCGCGCGCGCATACGCGCGAGGCTCGGACGGATCGGCATTGACGATCAGATAGAGCTTGCCTTTCAAGTTGTCGAACACGGCAAGTTCTTCGGCGAGCATCAAACAGATATCGGGCATGCCGAGCTTGTCCGGTTTCGCATCGGCTTTGACCTTGTGTTCGATGTAGCTTGCGCATTCGTAGCCGAAGTAGCCGACGAGGCCGCCGGCGAATTTCGGCAGGCCCTCAATGCGTGGCACCTTGTACTGTGCTTTGATCTGCGCGATTTCGGCGAGCGGATCGGCGACCTCGCGCTCGTCGACCGTCTCGCCTTCCTCGCTGATGGTCAGGCGATGGCCGTAGACACGGATCACGCGCCGCGCCGGCAGACCGATGATCGAATAACGTCCCCAGCGCGCGCCGCCCTCGACCGATTCGAACAGATAGGCGTAAGGCCCATCGGCGAGCTTGAGATACACCGACAGCGGCGTGTCGAGATCGGACAGCACCTCGCGCACCAGCGGAATGCGGTTGTAGCCCTGCGCAGCGAGTGCGGCGAATTCGGCGGGAGAGATCACGGGTCAGAACGGCAACGGAAGGGTTGCCGAAGATAGCAAGCTATGCTGCTTTGCGCCAATCAGCTGGCGAATGCTGCGTGCGTCTGGCGGAAACAGAGACTCAGTCTCTGCATACGCACGCAGTGCCCGCCACGGAGACTATTTCGTCGACGGATCGATCAGCGGAACCTGCGATGCATTCCTGCGTGCTTCTTCCGGCACTTTCAGTGCCTGTACCGCGCCGACGGTAACGCGCCCGGTGATTCTCGCGATCAGTTCGTCGCGGTCCTTGTCCAGGTGACCATAGTAGGTCGAACCTGCTTCGCCCGATGAGCCATTGCCTCCGGCACCGATGACATACACGGTCAAATTGCCGACGGGATGGCCGAGGTGCGAGCCCGTCGCCGTCAATTTCTCCTGCTCGAATCGCCGCAGCGCTCGCGGCAGGGCCACGGCATCACCATATTTCTCGTCGAGTTGCTTGAACAACTCGCCAGCCTGCCGCTTTTCTTCCTCACTGAGGCTCGCATAGGCCACCTGCAGTGCGCGCATCGCGAGATCATCGTGCGCCTCTGCCGCGATGCCGAGCCAGGCGACGCCGCGTATGCGGTCGACGGCAAGGCCGATGCCGTTGTAGTACATGAGACCGGTGTTGTACTGCGCGATCTTGTTCGCCCAGAATCCGGCGAGCTCGAACAGGCGCAAGGCTTCGCCATAGTCCCTCTTGTTCAAGTAAAACTGCGCCTTGTACTGAAAGTACTTTCCGGGAAAGAAGTTGCCGGCTGGATCGTTGGTGGCAAACGCCGCGGCATCCATGCCGGACATGTGCGCCGGCGTGCCTGACTGTTGACTGGCTACCGCCGGTGCACCGAACCCCGACAGTAACGCGATGGTCAGCGCGCCCAACCCATTCTGATCATGTGCATGCGAACCTCCTCGGGATGCCGCGTCCCATCTGGACGCGCATCCGGGGAACATCGTCGCAGTGCGTCGGCGATCGCTCAACCCATCCCGCCCATGAGCGGGCGCCGCGGCATCCCGCGCAATTCAAGCGAGAACTCGACGCCGGAGCCGTCGGCGAGATTGCGCGCCGTCGCAACGCCGCGATGCAATTCGGCAATCAGGCGCACGATCGAAAGGCCGAGGCCGAGATGCGGGGGCTCGGCCGGTGCGCCGTTGACGACGGTGGCCTTCTGCACCGTGGACGGGCGCACGCTGACCAGCGAGTCGAACAAGCGGTCCGCCATCGTCGGTGGCAGCGGCGGCCCCTGGTTGGCGACGCTGACGATTGCGCCGTCGCCGTTCGCGCGCAGGGAGATGCGGATCCAGCCATCCTCGGGGGTGAAGCTGCGCGCGTTGTCGATCAGCTTGTCGAGCGCCTGTGCGATCAGCTCGGGTGCACCGTGCATCAGCAGCGGCGACGCGGGCAGGTCGGCTTCGATGCGCCGCGGCGCAAGCAGCGGCCGGTAGGCTTCGACACAGCCGCGCACGACCGCGCTGAGATCGAACTCCTCGGCGTCGACGCCATGGATCGCGCGGTCCATGCGGCTCGCTTCGCTCATCGCGCGCACGATCGCACCGAGGCGCTCGGCGCCGCTACGCGCGCGCACGAGATAGGTGCGCGCATCCGTCGACACCGACTGCTGATCGAGGTTGTCGAGCGAGGATTTGACAATCGCGAGCGGCGTCTGCAACTCGTGCGAGAGCTTGGAGGCGAGCGTGCGCAGATAGTCGGTGTACGCGGTCACCTCGTCGAGCAGATGGGCGAAGCTGCGTGCGAGGTCGCCGAGCTCGTCCTTCGCCCCGAGCAGCGGCAACGGAACCTGTCGGTCCGCGTTGCGCTCCACTCGCCCGCTCGCATGCTTGGCGCGTTCAACCGCGTCGCGCAGGCGGCGGATGCGCACGCCGAGCACACCGGCGAAGGCGAACAGCACGGCCCCTGCGAACAGCAGCGCACCGATGCTTGCGCCGATCAGGATCAGCAGCGCGCGGTTGGTCAACAGCGGCAGCGCATCGCCCGACTGTTCGAGCAGCAACGCGCCGCGCACCTCGTTGTTGTCTTTCAACGGCACAGCGGCGGCGAGCACGACGCTGCTGCCCTGGTTGGGCGCCGGATGCCAGGCGGTCGCGGCCACGCCGGACAATGCCTGCCAGATCTCGGGTGAGGACAGACGCGGCAGGTTGGTGGCGAAATCCTGCGCGCGCGTCATGTCGGGCGCGATCAGGCTGCGGTAGATCAGGTTCTCGAACCAGCGCCGCAACGCCGGCGTCGACGATTTCGACGACAGCGCCGCAAGCTGGCCCGACTCGGCAACGACCCAGCCTTCGGCGCTGAGCACGCGCACGCGCATGCCGTCGGGGGCGAACTGGGCCAGGTCGGAGGAGATGTCGGGCGAGCGTAGCAGCAGCGGGCGCAATTCGATGTGCGCGTTGTTCGGCGCGCCGGCATCGAACTCGTTGAGCGTGAGCGAGTCGGGCATCTGCGCGCGCGGCAGGCGCAGCTCGACGCGATAGCCGTCGGCGTCTTCCCGCCAGGAGCCGCCGAGCACCTGCGGCAGCGAATCGCCTTCGCCGTCGAGCACGCGCGCATCGAATCTTCCCGGCGCCGCGCTCGCGATCAAATAACGGCGCAAGTCGTTGTCGTGCGCCAGGCTCAAGGTCAGATGATCGCGCAGCAGCGCATTCTCGTCGCTCGCGTCCGCGCGCGTGCGCGTCGCGTCGCGCACCTGCGCGAGCAGGTAGAGAAAGTCGCCGTCCGCGCAGAGCAGGAGCTTCGCTTTCTGCGCGTCATCGGCGGGGCCGATGTTCTGCGCATACGGCATCAGCTGGTTCCAGTCGTCTGCATAACCGTCGATGCGCATGCCGCCCGCACAGGAATGCACATAGAACGCCTGCCCTGCCGGCGGCAGCGCCGTCTTCAACGCGGCGAGGCTGCGCGCGAGCGCCTTGGCCGACGCAGTCAGCGTCTGCTCCTGACCCTGGCGCAACAACTCCTCCATCTGCCGCACGATCAGCCAGCCCGCCAGCGGCAGGGCCAGCGTGGAGAGGGCGAGCAGCAGGAGTTTGAAGCGCAGCGACATACCGAGAGGATTGCACAAGCCAAAGATAAATCGAATGCCGGCTACGCCGGCATGGCTTTATGTTGGCCGCCAGCGATAGCCCGCTCCGTGCACGGTCTCGATCGAATCGAACGCCTCGTCGATTGCGAGGAATTTCTTGCGGATGCGCTTGATGTGCGAAGTGATCGTCGCGTCGTCGACGACGACCTGCGCCTCGCGCATCAGCTGGTCCCGATTTTTCACATGCCCCGGGAAGCGCACGAGCGTGTGGATCATCCAGAACTCGGTCACCGTCAGCGGCACCTCGTGGTTGTTCCAGGTCACGCGCATGCGCTCGGCTTCGAGCTTGAGCGGGCCGTGTTCGACCACGGTCTCCTTCGACGCGGGCTTGTTCAGTGCATCGATGCGGCGGAACAGGGCGCTGATGCGCGCGGCGAGATGATGCAGGCTGACGTCCTTGGTCAAATAGTCATCGGCGCCGAGGCGCAAGCCCGAGATCACGTCGAAGTCCGAATCGCGCGCGGTCAGGAACAGGATCGGCAGCGTCGGCGACTGCGCGCGCAGCTCGCGGCACAATTCGAAGCCCCCTTCGGGTTCGTCGCCGAGGCCAACGTCGATGATGACGAGTTCGGGCAGGCGCTGCGCGAATGCGCGGCTCGCGTCGGGCCGCGTGGAATAGCCGTGCGTCGTGTAACCGAAGCGGTTGAGCGCCTCGACGTAGTTGGCGCGGATCGCGGGTTCGTCTTCGACGATGGCGATGTTGCGGCCCATGGCGTGGTCCTGCGGATGAGATGCGCGCAGCTTACGCAAGGCGCCGGGCGCGCGGCAATGGCGGCGGCGCATTTGTCATCGTTGCGCCAGATTTGGTCTCGTCGGCGCCGCAAACGGCGCAGCGGGCATTCAGTCGGGTCGCCGATTCTAGGCTTGCGCCAAGCGGGCGCCCCATGAACGACACCGATGAAAGCCGATCGTCCCAACCCCAACCTCGAACTGAACCAGGCCGAGCCGTTCCGCGTCGCCTTTGCCCTGTTTGCGCTCGTGCTGGGAGCCATCGCCGCCCTGCAGCTCTGAGTTTCCGCGCCGCGCCGAAGCGTCTTGTGCCCGGTGCCATGCTTCGGCGCGGCTTTCTTGAACGGACTGGCTAGAATGCGTATCCCTTCCCGGCCCACGCGTTCCGTCCGATGCGTCACGACTACATCCTCACCCTGTCCTGCCCGGACCGTACCGGCATCGTCTATCGCGTCAGCGCGCTGCTGTTCGAGTCAGCCTGCAACATCCTCGATGCGCAACAGTTCGGCGACGAGGAAACCGAGCGCTTTTTCCTGCGTATTCATTTCGACGTGCCGGCCAGCCTGGACATCGCCACGCTTGAAAGCCGAGTCGCCGCGCTCGCGCAAGAATTCGCTATGGACTGGCAGATCCACGATGCACGCAAGCGCGCGCGCCTGCTGTTGCTCGTGAGCAAGCACGGCCACTGCCTCAACGATCTGTTGTTCCGCGTGCGCAGCGGCCAGTTGCCGGTCGACATCGCGGCGGTGGCGTCGAACCACGAGGATTTCGCCGAACTCGCCGCATCGCATCGGGTGCCGTTCCGCTACCTGCCGGTGAGCAACGCAACGCGCGACGCGCAGGAAGCCTCCATCGTCGAACTCGTCGACAAGGAGTGCATCGATCTCGTCGTGCTCGCGCGCTACATGCAGATTCTTTCGCCGCGGCTTTGCGCGGCGCTTGCCGGCCGCGCGATCAACATCCACCACAGCTTCCTGCCGAGCTTCAAGGGCGCGAGGCCCTACCACCAGGCGCATCAGCGCGGAGTGAAGGTGATCGGCGCGACAGCGCACTACGTGACGAGCGATCTCGACGAAGGGCCGATCATCGAACAGGACGTCGCCCGCGTCGACCACGGCGCGACGCCGCGCGATCTCGTGCGCATCGGCAGCGACGTCGAATCGCTCGTGCTCGCGCGCGCGGTGCGCTGGCACGTCGAGCATCGCGTGCTGTTGAACGGGCACCGCACGGTCGTGTTCCGCTGAGCGGACAGATGACCCACCGTGCGCGGGATCAACCGATCGCGGCGAACATCTTCGTGACGATCTCGCGATAGTCCTTGTGACCGAAGATCGCCGAGCCGGCGACGAAGGTGTCGGCACCGGCCTTGGCGATTTCGGCGATGTTGTCGGCCTTGACGCCGCCGTCGATCTCGAGGCGGATCGGGCGACCGCTGCGGTCGATGCGCTCGCGCACTTCACGCAGCTTGGTCAGCGCGGACGAAATGAAGCTCTGCCCGCCGAAGCCGGGATTGACGCTCATCAACAGGATCAAATCGATCTTGTCCATCACGTAGTCGAGATACGCCAGCGGCGTGGCCGGATTGAACACGAGGCCGGCGGTGCAACCGCTGTCGTGGATCAGGCCGATCGTGCGGTCGATGTGCTCGCTCGCCTCGGGATGGAAGCTGATGTTGGTCGCGCCGGCCTTGGCGAAGTCGGGCACGATGCGATCGACCGGCTTGACCATGAGGTGCACGTCGATCGGCGCGGTGACGCCGTGCTTGCGCAGCGCCTCGCAGACCAGCGGGCCGATCGTCAGGTTCGGCACGTAATGGTTGTCCATCACGTCGAAGTGCACCCACTGCGCGCCGGCGGCGAGCACGTTGTCGACTTCCTCGCCGAGCTTGGCGAAATTCGCGGACAGGATCGAAGGCGCGATGACGGGGGACTGTTTCATCGGAGTGCTCTGCGATGCGGGGCAAACAGTTTACATGCGCATCGCGGCGATTCCGACGGCGCTCCAAAGGTGTGACAAAACGCCGCCCCGGAATCCGCAGATCCTAGCGCCTGCGTTCAATCTGAATCTGCTCGTAGGCCGCGTTGATGTCGCGCGCGCGCTCCTCGGCGCGGCGCTTGAGCTCGTCGGGCACATTGCCGAGCTTGTCCGGATGGTGCTGGCTCATCAGCTTGCGATAGGCGCGCTTGACCTCGGCATCGCTCGCCTTGCGATCGAGGCCGAGCACGGCATACGGATCCTTGATCCGCGCGGAATTCGCACTGCCGCCGCGCGCGCGATCGCCGCGATGCGCGTTGACGTACTCCTCCCAGTTGTCCGGCGCGACGTAGGCGTAACCCTTCATCACCGCGATGCCGATCAGCTGGCGCTCGTCGACGCCGAGCGCGGCGCAGAGCTTGCGCACGATGACGAGCTTGGCCGGCGCGAGCGGGCCGTCGGCGCAGACGATGTCGAGCAGCAGGTCGATCAGGATGAAGGCGCGGTCGCGGTGCCCGTGCGTCCACGCGCGCAGCTGCACGATCGCGTTCGTCGTCGAGTAACCCGGCTGCTTGCCGGCGTTGAACTGGTCGACCGCGACGTTGCGCAATTCGGAGGAGAGCTGCAGGCGCGCCATGAGCTGCTCGGTCGCGGCGATCTCGGCCTCGGACACGCGTCCGTCGGATTTCGCGATCGCCCCGGCGAGGCCGAACAGCGGCGCGACGAACGACAGCGGCGCCGCATCGATCGTGCCGCCGAAACTGCCCACGCTGCGGTCGAAGATGTGCCCGAGCACGACGCAGACGACGATCGCGAGCGGGTTGTGGAACACGCCGACGCCGATCGCGAAGCCGATCAGCTTGCCCCAGATGTTCATGCGTGCAGCCGCGGACCGAGGCGCATCGGCGCCGGCGCGGCGCCGGAAAAGGAGAGAATCATCGATCGTCGCGGAACCCTGTCGAACGCGAATTCTAGCCGAACCCCGCGATCCACGATGAACAGACGGTTACAATTCGCGCCTTCGCTCACGCTTCGAGGTCGCCGTGCCCACCACGCTCCTGCAATCCGACCTGCCCGGTCTCGATTTGATCCATCGCGGCAAGGTGCGCGATGTCTACGCACTGTCCGCGCGCGAGCTGCTGATCGTCGCCAGCGATCGCCTCTCCGCTTTCGACGTGATCCTGCCCGACCCGATTCCGGGCAAGGGCGAGATGCTCTGCCAGATCTCGAACTTCTGGTTCGCGAAAACCGCGCCCCTGGTGCCTAACCATCTGACCGGCAAGGATGTCGCCTCGGTGCTGCCAGCCGGCGTCGATGCGCGTTTGTATGCCAGGCGCAGCGTGATCACGAAACGCCTGAAGCCCGTGCCGGTCGAAGCGATCGCGCGCGGCTATCTGATCGGCTCGGGCTGGAAGGACTACCAGGCCACCGGTTCGCTCTGCGGCATCAAACTCCCGGCCGGCTTGCGCCAGGCGGAAAAGCTTCCCGCACCGATCTTCACACCGTCGACCAAGGCCGCGATCGGCGACCACGACGAGAACATCGGCTTCGACCAGGTCGTCGCCACGATCGGCGGCGACCTCGCCGAGCAGGTGCGCGAGGCGACGTTGAAAATCTATACTTTTGCCGCCGAATACGCCGCCGCACGGGGCATCCTCATCGCCGACACCAAGTTCGAATTCGGCACCGACGAGGACGGCAAGCTCTACGTCATGGACGAGATGCTGACGCCCGATTCCTCGCGCTTCTGGCCGGCCGACGAGTACCGCGTCGGCATCAGCCCGCCGAGCTACGACAAACAGTTCGTGCGCGACTATCTCGAGACGCTGGACTGGAACAAGACCGCGCCGGGCCCGAAAGTGCCACAATCGGTCATCGACGGAACCGCGGCGAAATACGCCGAAGCTTTGAAACGGCTTGCCGGCATCGAACTGGACTGATCGCCACGCGGTGCTTGTCGCCTGCAAATCGATGTGATATTTGTATACCCATGACCTCCATCCGCCAGAGCTATTACTTTTGGTATTACGGCATTCCCAAGCCGCTGGCGGAGGAAGGGGCGCGATCGATCTGAACAACGATCCGCAAACGAAACACCCTCGAAAACCGCCGGCCACCCCGGCGGTTTTTTCATGGCCACCGGGGAAAGTCCAAAGAAAACCTACCCCCGAGACCCTCCCAGGAAATCCGCCATGACCACGACCCACCACACCGACGACCTGCGCATTGCCGAACTGCGCGAACTTTCCACGCCTGCCCAGGTGATCGCCGAATTCCCGCTCGACGAGGCGGCCGAAGACACCGTGTCCAAATCGCGCGCGGCAGTGCACGCCGTCCTCGACGGCACCGACGACCGCCTCGTCGTCGTCGTCGGTCCGTGCTCGATCCACGACACGCAGGCGGCGATGGACTACGCCCAGCGCCTGGTCAAGGAACGCGCGCGCCACGCCGGCGAGCTCGAAATCGTCATGCGTGTCTATTTTGAGAAACCGCGCACCACGGTCGGCTGGAAAGGCCTGATCAACGATCCCGATCTCGACGGCAGCTTCCACATCGACAAGGGCCTGCGCCTCGCTCGTGGGCTGTTGCGCGACATCAACGCGCTCGGCCTGCCGGCCGGCTGCGAATTCCTCGACATGATCACGCCGCAGTACATCGCCGACCTCGTCGCGTGGGGAGCCATCGGCGCGCGCACGACCGAGAGCCAAGTGCATCGCGAACTCGCCTCCGGCCTGTCCTGCCCGGTCGGCTTCAAGAACGGCACCGACGGCAACGTCAAGATCGCGGTCGACGCGGTGCTGTCCGCGGCGAGCCCGCACCATTTCATGGCGGTGACGAAGGACGGTCGCACCGCGATCGCCGCCACGCGCGGCAATCGCGACTGCCACGTCATCCTGCGCGGCGGCAAGACGCCGAACTACGATGCCGCGAGCGTCGATGCGGCCTGCGCGGCGATCGCCAAGGCCGGCCTCAACGATCGTGTGATGATCGACGCGAGCCACGCCAATTCATCGAAGAATCCAGAGAACCAGCCGAAAGTCATCGACGACATCGCCAGCCAGATCGACGCGGGCGAAACGCGCATCCTCGGCGCGATGATCGAAAGCCATCTCGCCGCCGGCCGCCAGGATCTCGTCGAAGGCCAGTCGCTGCGCTATGGTCAGAGCATCACCGACGGCTGCATCGACTGGGACACGACCGTGCGCACGCTCGACCGCCTCGCCCAGGCCGTGCGCACGCGGCGCGCGCGCATGGAGGTCAAGTCGGCGGCGTAGAAGTGCTAAATTGGCAACCATGTCGACGGTGTACTACGACTACCTGCAAACCCCGATCGGCCGCCTCATGCTCGCGGCCGACGGCAAGGGCCTGCGCCATGTCGACTTCGAGAACGGCAAGTATCCAGTCGTGATGGGCGAGGATTGGGAACGTGGGCCCGGTGTGCTGCACGAGGCGCGCACGCAGCTCAAGGCCTATTTCGCCGGCAAGCTCACCGAGTTCGACCTGCCGCTCGCGCCGCAAGGCACCGATTTCCAGCAACAGGTCTGGCTGGCACTGCTCGAAATTCCCTACGGCGTGACGACGAGCTATGGCGAGATCGCGCGTGCGCTCGGCGACGTCAATGCGACGCGCGCGGTCGGCGCGGCGAACGGGCGCAACCCGTTGCCGATCATCGTGCCCTGCCATCGCGTCATCGGCGCCAACGGCAGCCTGACCGGCTTCGGCGGCGGCCTGCCGACGAAGCGCTGGCTGCTCGATCATGAACAGCGGCACAGTGCGTTCACGCTGACGCCGTAAACGAGCTGACCGCGACGCGTGCTATTGCTCGTCACGCCATCATCGACGATGCCGACTCGAATCGCATGAATCGCCATGCCATATCCCTGATTCTCTGCCTGCTGCTCACGCAGCTGTCCGCGTGCACCGCTTACCAGGCCTACCGCAAATGCGGCTTCGCCGGTTGCCCGGGCGACAGGGAGATCGCTGCGCAAATCGAATCCGCATTGCGCGCGACGCCAGGAATCAGTTTTTGGGACATCCAGGTGCAGTCGCTCGATCACGTCGTCTATCTGTACGGCCTTGTCGACACCGACCCCGAACGCGCACGCATCGAAGAAGTCGCGTCACGCGTCTCCGGCGGCCTGAAAATCGTGAATTCGATCGCCGTGCGCGCCAGCATAGGCCGCTGAAGCGCGGCGCACGCACGCAAGGGATCGGACTTTGCTCAAGCCTTGCGTGCGCTTCGGAGCGCCAGCGAGGCACTCTTCGCCCGCGCCGGGCCCGTCGAACCACGAACCTTGATTTCGTAGGAAATGCGCACCGTCTGCGCTGCCTCAGGATCGCGGATCGAGAGCAGCACCTGCTCGGTGGCGATGCGTCCCATCTCGCGGCAGGGCTGGTGCACCGTGGTCAGGCTCGGCCACACCTGCACCGAGGCCGGCGTGTCGTCGAAGCCGCAGATCGACAGGTCGCGCGGAATCGACAGTCCGCGCTCGAACGCCTCGTGCATCGCACCGCAGGCCGAGTCGTCGTTGGCGGCGAAGATCGCGGTCGGCGGATCGCGCAGGCCGAGCAGTTGCCTTGCCGCTACGATGCCGGAGTCGAACGTGAAATCACCTTCGACGACGAGGGTTTCGTCGTAGGCTATGCCCGCCTTGCGCAGGCCATCGCGGTAGCCCGCGAGTCGCCACGCACGCGCGCCGTGGCCTGCGCGCCCGGCGATGTGACCGATGCGGCGATGGCCGAGCGCGGCGAGATGCTCAACCATCTCGGCCGCCGCCCTGCGTTCGTCGAGGCCGACGCCGATGCGTGCATGCGTCGAGCGCGCCGAAATCGCCGAATAGCGGGCATTCAATTCGTCGAGGCGGCGCAATATCTTGAGATCGTCGCCGATCGGCGGCGCGAGCACGAGTGCGTCGGGGCGGAACTGGGCGACGAATTCCTCGATCGCCGCGACCGGATCGGCGGCCAGGTCGAGCGGACGCAACATCGCGTTGTACTGCGTGTTCTCGCAGGCCAGCAGCACGCCGACGATGAGTTCCATGACGTAGCTCGAGCCCGCGTGCGGGTTGTCGAACAGCAGCGCAACGAGGTACGAGCGGTTGCCGGCGAGGCTGCGCGCGGACGGATTCGGCCGGTAGTTGAGTTCGCGCGCCGCCGCCTCGACGCGCGCGCGCGCCTTCTCGCTCACGTTCGGCTCGCGGTTGAACACGCGCGATACGGTCTTGGTGGAAACGCCGGCCTTCAGCGCAACGTCTTCGATTCGGGCGGGCATGCAGCGTCTTCCGGCAATCCCTGGGTTGAGTGATAGCGTTGTCATCCTACCGCAAGAGCATCGCGTTCCGCGCAGATCGCCTCGACCAGCGCGCGATGATCAGGCAGGTCGTTCACCGCATGCGTGCCAAGCGCGCGGATCATCTCGAACTCGCGGCGCGCGGCGTCGACTTGCGTGTACGCCGCGCGCGCAGGCTCGAGGTCGGTACGAAATTCCATGCCATAGAGGATGTACTGCCAGCTCGCCGGCAGGAACATTTCGATGTCGCTGAGGAAGTCGAGCCGGTGCGGCGGCCGGCTGCGCCACATCGCGAGGCGGTCTTGAAGCGTATCGGGCACGCTTGCCGGGGCGGTGTTGTCGATCCAGAACGCCGAGTCGCGACGCTGGCTCAAGGCATAATGCATTTTGATGAAGTCGAAGATGCGCTCGTAGCGTGCCGACATCGATTCGTTGAACAACTTGGCGACACGCGTCATCTCGCCGTCGCGTGGCAACAGGTGCGCGATCAGGTAAGCGGCGATTTCGATCAGGCCGATGCCGGTCGATTCGAGCGGCTCGACAAAGCCCGCGGAGAGTCCCACCGCGACGCAATTCTTCACCCACTGCGCGGGGCGATGGCCCGCTTCGAACTTGAGCAAGCGCGCGCTCAATCCCTGTGCGGCCGGACCGATGTAATCGCGCAGCACCTGCTCGGCACGCGCGTCATCTGTGTGACGTGTCGAGTAGACGTAGCCGACTCCGCGGCGCGCGTGCAGGCCGATGTCCCAGGTCCAGCCCGCTTCGTGCGCGGTCGAGATCGTGTACGAGGGTATCGGCGCGTCGGCGCGCGCATACGGCACCTGGATTGCGACCGCGCGGTCGACGAACAGCGTGTCCTTCGCGCTGCGGAACGAAGAACCGAGCGCGCGGCCGATCAGCGCCGCGCGGAAACCGGTGCAGTCGACGTACAGGTCCGCTTCGAGCGCGCCGGCCTCGCGCGTGTGCACGCGCGCGATCGCGCCGTGTTCGTCGAGATCGACGTTGTCGACCGTCGCGATCGTGTGCTGCACACCGAGGCTGCGCCCGTGTTC
>NZ_DASVOK010000114.1:0-7949 GCF_036383415.1 Rudaea sp.
CGGCTGCGCTCGGAACAGGCGCGGGCGCCGGGGCGGCCTTCGCCGCAGGCGCAGCAGCGGCCGGAGCGGGAGCTGCGGCGGCGGCGCCTTCCTCGAGGATCGCGAGGACCTGCTGGCTGGTCACGGTCGCGCCCGCATCGAACTTGATTTCCTTGAGCACGCCATCGGCCGGCGCCGGCACCTCGAGCACGACCTTGTCGGTTTCGAGATCGACGAGGTTTTCGTCGCGCTTGACCGCGTCGCCCGGCTTCTTGTGCCAGGTGGCGATCGTCGCGTCGGCGACGGATTCGGGCAGTACCGGAACTTTGACTTCAATCGTCATTTTTTTTCCTAAGGTTCAAGAACGATGTTTTTCTTTGTCGCGAATCAATCGGCCGAGTAATCGTCGCCCGGCGCCTTGACCAGCGCGTCTTCGACGAGCTTGGCCTGCTCTGCGATATGCGTGTTCAAGTGGCCGCAGGCCGGCGCCGGCGAGCGCGTGCGGCCGGCGTAGTGCAGCGTCTGCGCATCGCCGATGCAGGCGGCGAGATGGTGTTTGATCTGATACCACGCGCCCTGGTTCTGCGGCTCTTCCTGGCACCAGACGACTTCCTGCACGTTCGGGTACTTGGCCAGTTCGGCCTGCGCCTGCGTACGCGGGAACGGATAGAGCTGCTCGACGCGCACGACGGCGACGTCGGTGAGCTTGCGTTTGACCGCTTCCTGGATCAGGTCGTAGTAGACCTTGCCGGAGCAGAACACGACGCGCTTGACCGCCTTCGCGTCCTTCGCCGTCGAATCGGGGATGACGAGCTGGAAGCTGCCGCTGGCGAGATCGTCGAGCGTCGACACCGCCAGCGGATGGCGCAGCAGCGACTTCGGCGTCATCACCACGAGCGGCTTGCGCACGTCGCGGACCATCTGCCGGCGCAGCAGGTGGAACATCTGCGCGGGCGTGGTCGGTACGACCACCTGCATGTTGTCGAGCGCGCAGAGCTGCAGGTAACGTTCCAGGCGCGCGGAGGAGTGCTCGGGCCCCTGGCCTTCGTAGCCGTGCGGCAGCAGCAGCACCAGCCCCGAGAAGCGCGACCACTTCGCCTCGCCCGAGGAGATGAACTGGTCGACCACGACTTGTGCGCCGTTGGCGAAGTCGCCGAATTGCGCTTCCCAGAGCACCATCGTGCGCGGCTCGGAAGTCGAGTAGCCGTATTCGAACGCCATCACCGCTTCTTCGCTGAGCAGCGAATCGATCACGTTGACGGTGGCGCCTTCGCGCACCTTGGTCAACATGGTGATGTCGCGGCCGCTGTTCTGGTCGTGCAGCACCGCATGACGATGCGAGAACGTGCCGCGGCCGACGTCCTGGCCGACCAGGCGCAGGTCGTAACCCGCGTCGATCAGCGTGGCGTAGGCGAGGTTCTCGGCGAAGCCCCAATCCATGGGCTGTGCGCCGGCGGCCATCTTGCCGCGCGCCTCGTAGACCTTGCCGACCTGCGCCTGCAGGGTGAAATCCTTCGGCACGTCGAGGATCTTCGCGTTGAGTGCGGCAAGCTTGTCTTTGGACACGCCAGTGTCGACCGCCTGGTCGAGCGACGCGTTGAGGTGGCGCGTCCAGTCGATCGCGAACGCGTCCTTGAAATTCGGATCGAGAGCGGGAATCGGCTGGCCGGCTTCGAGCTTGGCGCGATAGGTATCGACGAGTTCCTGCGCATCACCGCCGGCGATCGTGCCCGCAGCTTGGAGTTGCCTGGCGTAGATCTCGCGCGCCGGCGGTCGCGCCTTGATGATCTTGTACATCAGCGGCTGCGTCGCCGACGGTTCGTCGGCCTCGTTGTGACCGTGGCGGCGGTAGCAGACGAGGTCGATGACAACGTCGCGCTTGAACTTGGCGCGGTAGTCGAAGGCGAGGCGGGTGACGAACAGCACCGCTTCCGGATCGTCGCCGTTGACGTGGAACACCGGTGCGTTGACCATCTTCGCCACGTCGGTGCAGTACAGCGTCGAGCGCGTGTCGTGCGGGTTCGAGGTGGTGAAGCCGACCTGGTTGTTGACGACGATGTGGATCGTGCCGCCGACGCCGAAACCGCGCGTCTGCGACATGTTGAACAACTCCATGTTGACGCCCTGGCCGGCGAAGGCCGAGTCGCCGTGGATCAGCACCGGCAGTACCTGGTGGCGATCGGCGTCGCTGCGATGAGTCTGGCGCGCACGCACGGAACCGGCGACGACCGGATTGACGATTTCCAGATGCGAGGGATTGAACGCGAGCACGACGTGCATGGTCTTGTCGCCGCTCTTGACGTCGGCGGAGAAGCCCATGTGGTACTTCACGTCGCCCGAGTGCGCGGGATTGTCGTCGTGGTCGAACTTCTGCTCGAACTCGTCAAAGAGTTTTTGCGGTGCCTTGCCGAGGATGTTGACGAGCACGTTGAGGCGGCCGCGATGGGCCATGCCGAGGACGAGGTCCTTGACGCCGTTGGCCGCGCCGCGCTTGACCAGTTCGGCCACCATCGGGATCAGGCTGTCGCCGCCTTCGAGCGAAAAGCGCTTCTGGCCGACGTATTTGGTATGCAAGTAGCGTTCAAGGCCGTCGGCTTGGACGAGGTGTTCGAGCAGCTTCTTCTGCTCATCCACGGAAAGGCCGAAGTTGCCGCCCGCGCTTTCGAACTGCTGGTGCACCCAACGCCGCTCGTCGGCGTCGCGGATGTGCATGAACTCAGCGCCGATGCTGCCGGCGTAGGTCTTCTTCAGGCGCTCGACCAGTTCGCCGAGCTTGAGCTTCGGCGGGCCGCCGAGGAAACCGGTGTTGAACTCGGTGTTCATGTCGACCGCGCCGAGGCCATGCCAGGACGGATCGAGATCGGGCGCACCCGGGCGTGGCAACAGGCCGATTTCCTCGAGGTCGGTGGCCGGATAGGTACCTTCCATGTTGAGCGGATCGAGCCTGGCGGCGAGGTGGCCGCGCGAACGGTAGGCGGTGACCAGGCGCGAGACGCCGGTCTGCTTGTTGCTGACCGCGTCGGTCAGCGGACCGGCGGCGAGCATGATCGCGCGACCGTTGACCTTCTGCGCCTGTTCGATGCGCACGACCGCGTCGCCATGCGGCTGGTCACCGGCCTCGCGGCCTTTGAACGTGTCGAAATATTTCTTCCACTCCGGGGCGACCGAGGACGGATCGCGCAGATAGTTGTCGTACAAATCCTCGATGAAAGCGGCGTTGCCGCCGGAAAGTGGCGAGGATTCGGAGAAGTCCTTGAGGAGATTGGCGCTCACGCGGTCACACCGGGGGTTGGGGGCGGGCGCGACGGTACCCTTTGACACCGGCCAGACAGGCTGCCGTTCGCGGGCCGCGAATTATACGCTAGGTATGGCAATTGGACATTAATTCCCTGCAAGGTTGCCAGGCATTCATGTCGATTGTTCGCGAGGCCTGTTTGCGCTCGGGCCGCGTGTTCGCGCGTGTGCAATCGCGCATGCGTCCGCTACAATTGCGCGTATTCAACAGATGAGATGACGCCGCGCTCCGGCGCGGCTGGACGAGGCTATGCGGGTATTGGTAAGCAACGACGACGGCGTGGAGGCACCTGGCATCGCGGTGCTCGCGCGCACGCTGTCGGCCGCGGGCGAGGTGATCGTCGTCGCGCCCGACCGCGACCGCTCCGGCGCAAGCAATTCGCTCACCCTCGATCAGCCGATCCGCGTGGCCAGGCTCGACGACAACCGCTACCGCGTCGCCGGCACGCCGACCGACTGCGTGCATCTCGCGCTCTGCGGCATGCTCGACAAGGACCCGGACATCGTCGTCTCCGGCATCAACAATTCGGCCAATCTCGGCGACGACGTGATCTATTCGGGCACGGTCTCCGCGGCGATGGAAGGGCGTTTTCTCGGCCTGCCCGCGATCGCGGTCTCGCTGGTTACTTCCGAGAACTCCGGCCATCACTACGACAGCGCCGCGCAGGCCGCACTTGCGATCATGCAGCGCCTCGTCGTCGATCCGCTGCCGGCCGACACGATCCTCAACGTCAACGTGCCCGACCGGCCATGGCACGAGTTGCGCGGCTTCGCGGTCACCCGCCTCGGCAAGCGCCATCGCTCGGCGCCATGCATCCGCCAGGTCGATCCGCGCGGACGGCCGCTGTGGTGGATCGGGCCGGCGGGCGAAGTCGACGACGACGGCCCCGGCACCGATTTCAACGCCGTGCGCGACGGCTACATCTCGATCACTCCGATCCACGTCGACCTGACCCGTTTCCAGGCGCTGGAAAAAGTGTCGAGCTGGGTGAATTCGCTGGCGATCACGCCGGGCGCGGTCGCGTGACGATGATGCAAAGGTTGACTCCCGAGGCACGCGGCCTGGGCATGACCAGCCAGCGCGCACGCGACCGCCTCATCCTGCGGTTGCAGGAGCAGGGCATCGCCGACCGGCGCGTGCTCGACGTGATGCGCAGCCTGCCGCGCCACCTGTTCATCGAGGAGGCGCTTGCCTCGCGCGCCTACGAGGACACCGCGCTGCCGATCGGGCAGGCGCAGACGATCTCGCAGCCCTACGTCGTCGCGCGCATGACCGAGGCGCTGATCGAGCGCGCCGTGCCGAAAAAGGTACTCGAAGTCGGCACCGGCTCCGGCTACCAGGCCGCCGTGCTCGCCGCGCTCGTGGAAAACGTCTACACGGTCGAGCGCATCGACGAACTGCTGCGCAATGCGCGCCGACGGTTTCGCAAGCTCGGTTTCAACAACATCCGTTCGAAACATGCCGATGGCAAACTCGGCTGGGCCGAGCATGCGCCGTACGACGCGATCATCCTGACCGCGGCGGACGATGCCTTGCGCGAGGAATTGTTCGACCAACTCACGCCCGCCGGCGTGCTCGTCGCACCGGTCGGCAAGCCGGGCGTGCAGAAGTTGTTGCGCTACCGCTTGGTCGAGAAGGAACAGGGCGCGATGTGGGTCGGCGAGTCGCTCGGCGATGTCAGCTTCGTGCCGCTGCTCGGCGGCTTGGTGTAATTCGGGCACGTCGAGCGAACAAGCCTGCCCGGCCGAACAAGAATCGGACGCGGACGTATTGGAATACTTTCGCGCGAGACGCGCGAAAGTCGCGCCCCCACGAAAGGAATACCGTTTTGAAACTGTTCAAACCCCTTTACGAAAAAGCGCTCGTCTGGGCAAAGCATCCTCTCGCCGAGCGTTACTTGATGGGCATCAGCTTCGTCGAGGCCTTCATCTTTCCGCTGATGCCCGAGATCATGCTCGCGCCGATGACGCTGGCGAAACCGGAGCGCTGGGCGCGTTACGCGAGTCTGAGCCTGCTCTTCTCCACGCTCGGTTCGATCATCGGCTATCTCATGGGCCACTACGGCTTCGAACTCCTGCGGCCCTTGCTCGACGATCTCGGCTGGCTGCCGGCCATCGACGGCTACGTCGCCAAACTGCGTGGCCTTGGTGGCTGGGAAGTGTTCTGGTTGCTCGTCGGCGGTGGCTTCCTGCCGATTCCGATGAAAATCATCGCCTGGTCGTCGGGCATCGTCGGCGTGCCGATATGGGCGTTCCTTGCCGCGATGATCGTCGGCCGCGGCAAGCGCGTCTACCTGCTTTGCGGTGCGATTCGCCTCGGCGGCGAGAAGGCCGAGCAAACCGTACATAAATGGATCGAATGGATCGGCTGGGGATTGCTTGCCTTGGTTGTCCTCGCCGTGGTGTATTTCAAGTTCCTGCATCACTGATTCGACCGTGACGTCCGTTTCTCCGATGACGACGATGGTGATTTCTCCACGCGTACGGCTACGTGGCGCGTTCGCCGCGCTGGCCGTGGCCGCACTGGTGCTGACGGGCTGCGCGACCGATCCGGCCGACGTAGAGGACCGTTCGATCGGCGAGTCGCCGTCGCTGCAGGCGCAGCCGCCCGCGCGCGCGAGCACGCCGCCCGGTGGCAGCTATCGCGTGGTCAAGGGCGACACGCTGTATTCGATCGCGTTCAAGCGCGGCCTCGACTACCGCGACGTCGCGCAGTGGAACGGCATCGCCGCGCCGCAGTACAAGATCCTCGTCGGTCAGGAAATCCGCTTCAGCCCGCCGGGCATGCAAATCGCGTCGGTCGATGCGCATCCGGCCGCCGTGACCTCGTCGCATGAGGTGGTCGCACAGACGCCGGCGCCTGCTTCCAGTCCCGCGACCGCAGCCGCCGCGCCGTCTGCGCAGAAAAGCACGAGCATGTTCGAGGATGTGCCGAACGAGCCCACTCCGGCGCCGAGCGAACCGGCTGCTGCTCCGGTTTCAACTGCGGCATCGAAGCCGCAGCAACCGATCGCGATCGCACAACCCTCTGTGGCGCCTGTGGTCGCCGCCACGCCAACGCCGATCGCAGCGCCCGCGCCAAAGCCCGTCGCGGAGCCGCCACCATCGAAGCTGGCAAACGAGTCCGCCGTTTCCAATGTCGGCGGCATCGCCTGGCACTGGCCGAATGGCGGCAAGGTGATCGGCACCTACGTTGCCGGCGATCAGACCAAGCAGGGCGTCGACATCGCCGGTAGCGCGGGCGACCCGGTGCAGGCCGCGGCCGATGGCGAAGTCGTCTACAGCGGCAACGGCCTGCTCGGCTACGGCGAACTCATCATCGTCAAGCACAATGCGAACTTCCTCTCTGCCTACGGCCACAACCGCAAGCGCCTCGTCGCCGAGGGCGACAAGGTGCGCGCCGGTCAGCAGATCGCCGAGATGGGTTCGAGCGCGAGTTCGCGCGACGAGTTGCATTTCGAAATTCGCAAGAACGGCAAGCCGGTCAATCCGCTGGATTTCCTGCCCGCGCGTTGACGAAGCGTTCGATCCGAAATCTTTTGGTTCCTGCTTGCACAAGTCCTATGCTAGGCCGATGAACCCGGATCCGCGCGCCGACGACATCGAATCGGACGAACTGCTCGAGTTGATCCAGGCGGTCGAGCCGCAGCAGGACGACGAGGCGCGCGATTCGACCAGCGCCTATCTCAACGAAATCGGCCTGATCCCGTTACTCGACGCGGACGACGAGCAGCGCCTCGCCGCGCGCGTGGCCGAGGGCGACGCCGACGCGCGCCGGCGCATGATCGAGGCCAACCTGCGACTCGTCGTTTCGATCGCGCGCGGCTATGTCGGTCGCGGCGTGGCTTTGCTCGACCTGATCGCCGAGGGCAATCTCGGCTTGATCCGCGCGGTGGAGAAATTCGATCCTGCGCGACGTCTGCGCTTTTCGACCTACGCGACCTGGTGGATCCGCGACGGCGTGCAGCACGCGCTGATGAGCCAGGGCCGCACCGTGCGCCTGCCCGTGCACGTGTTGCGCGAATTTGCCCAGGTGCTGCGTGCGCGACGCCAGCTCACGCACGAACTCGGGCGCATGCCGAACATCGACGAACTGGCGCGCCATCTCGGCAAAAGCGGCACCGATGTCGCCGGCCTGTTCACCCTGACCGACCGCATTTCTTCGCTCGATGCGCCGCTGTCGGCGAGCGACGATCGCGCGCTGATCGAACAACTCGTCGTCGACGATGCCGGCGCAACGATGGCGCGCGCGAGCGGCGGCGATCCGCGCAATTCGCGTATCGAGCATTGCCTGGAGCAATTGCCGGAGCGGCAGCGATTGGTGCTGCAGCGGCGCTATGGTCTCAACGACAGCGCTACGCAATCGCTCGCGGAGATCGCCGCCGAACTAGGCTTGACGCGCGAGCGCGTTAGACAGATTCAGAGCGAGGCGCTGCTGCGCCTGCGCGGACTGGTCGAGAGTGAGAACGCGGATCACGCGGGCGGCGATTGAGCATCTCGCTGGCCACTGCTTATCGCGGCTCGACGGCCGGGGCGATGGGCGTTTCCGTCTCCGGCGCGCCTTGCAGCAAGCGCTTCTTCGCCGCCCATTGCGCGGCTTCGTCCATCGGCTCCAGCGCGGCGAATTCGCCGGCAGCCAATGTCGCGATTGGCGCGCCGTCGCGATAGAGCACACG
>NZ_DASVOK010000115.1:0-9885 GCF_036383415.1 Rudaea sp.
TGATGTGGCTGCACCTGCTGACGGGTGACCTGGCACTGGAACCGGGCCACGCCCGCGAGGCGCTAGAGGAACTCGACACGCCGGAGCCGGTCCGCCGGCTGGTGGAGGCTTGCGTGTCGCTGCGGCGCGAGAAGAGGCCGAAGGACGCCGGGGAACTGTACGAGCGAATGGGGCCGCTGGTAGGGGCGGGCACGGCCGTCCCGGCCCGAATCTGTCCGACATCGTGCGCGCGCAAGCGGGCAACTGGGGCATCCTCAACGGATTCTGGCTGCCGCTTTTTCCACTGTTCCTGGTCTACTTCATTTCCGGCGTTGCCGAGACCAACCGCGCGCCGTTCGACGTCGCCGAGGGCGAGTCGGAAATCGTCGCCGGCTTCCACGTCGAGTATTCGGGCGCGCCGTTTGCGGTGTTCTTCCTCACCGAATACGCGAACATGATCCTGATCTCGTTCCTCGCCTCGGTGCTGTTCCTTGGCGGCTGGAACTCGATCTTCCCGGTGGCTGTTCCCTTGCTCGGCGCACCGGGCTGGTGGTGGCTGTTCGCCAAGGCGTTTTTCTTCGCGTTCTTCTATCTCTGGTTCCGCGCCGCGTTCCCGCGCTACCGCTACGACCAGATCATGCGTCTGGGTTGGAAAGTCTTCGTGCCGATCACGATCGTCTGGGTGCTCGTTGCGGGCTGCCTGGTCTATTTCGATATCGTCGGCCCGGGCAAGGTGTAATCAAGATGACCGCTGTCGTTCGCTATTTCAAAAGCCTGTTCCTGCTCGAGCTGCTCAAGGGCCTCGCGCTGACCGGCAAGTACATGCTCAAGCCGAAGTACACGATGCGCTATCCGATGGAAAAGATTCCGCAGTCGAATCGTTTCCGCGGCCTGCACGCGCTGCGTCGCTATCCGAACGGCGAGGAGCGCTGCATTGCCTGCAAGCTGTGCGAGGCGGTGTGTCCGGCGCTGGCGATCACGATCGACTCCGACCAGCGCGCCGACGGCACGCGCCGCACGACGCGCTACGACATCGATCTGTTCAAGTGCATCTACTGCGGCTTCTGCGAGGAAAGCTGCCCGGTTGATTCGATCGTCGAGACCAACATCCACGAATATCACTTCGAGAAGCGCGGCGAAAACATCGTGACCAAGCCCAAGCTGCTTGCGATCGGCGATCGCTTCGAGAAGGAAATTGCAGCGGCGCGCGCGCAAGACGCGGCATATCGTTGAGGCGCACATGAGTTTCGAACTGATCCTGTTCTACCTTTTCGCCACGGTGCTGACCGTCGCCGCGCTCGGCGTCATCACGGTGAAGAACTCCGTGCATGCGGCGCTGCTGCTCGTGCTGACGTTCTTCACCGCCGCCGCGCTGTGGCTGCTGCTGCAGGCCGAATTCCTTGCGATCGCGCTCGTGCTCGTCTACGTCGGGGCGGTCATGGTGCTGTTCCTGTTCGTGGTGATGATGCTCGACATCAAGGTCGAGCCGCTGCGCGAAGGCTTCGTGCGCTACCTGCCGATCGGCGCGATCGTCGCGGTCGTGATGCTCGTGGAAATGCTCGGCCTGATCGGCCTCAAGGCGATGTCGGCGCAGGCGCTGCCGGCCGATCCCGCCGGTGCGTCGAACACGGCGTGGCTCGGCAAGGCGCTGTTCACCCAGTTCCTGCTGCCGTTCGAGGTCGCCGCGGTGATCCTGACCGTGGCGCTGATCGCAGCGGTCACGCTGACCCTGCGTCATCGCGTCGGCGTCAAATCGCAGAATCCGGCCAAGCAGGTCGCGGTCAAGGCGAGCGAGCGCATCCGCATCGTCAAGATGGAAAGCGTCAGCAAGGGAGCTTCGACGCCATGATCACTTTGTCCCACTACATCGCGCTGGCCACAATCCTGTTCTGCATTTCGGTCGCCGGCATCTTCATCAATCGCAAGAGCCTCATCGTGCTGCTGATGTCGATCGAGCTGATGCTGCTCGCGGTCAACACGAACTTCGTAGCGTTCTCGCGCTTTCTCGGCAACGTCGACGGGCAAGTATTCGTGTTCTTCATCCTGACCGTGGCGGCGGCGGAATCGGCGATCGGCTTGGCGATCCTCGTCACCCTGTTCCGCAACCGCGCGACGATCAACGTCGGCGAAATCGATAGCATGAAAGGCTGATAGGCATGAGTCTCAATCCAACGATCCTGCTTGTCATCGCCTTCGCGCCGCTGCTCGGCGCCGTCGTCGCCGGCATCTTCCGCAACCAGGTCGGCCGCGTCGGCGCGCACACGGTGACAATCGCCGGCGTCGCGCTGTCCTGCGTGCTGTCGTTCTACGTGCTCTATCAACTCGTCTGGGGCGAGGCGGAGACGTACAACGCGAATCTCTACACCTGGTTCCAGGTCGGCGGCATCGACGCGCACGTCGGTTTCCTCGTCGATCGACTGACCGCGATGATGATGGTCGTCGTCACCTTCGTCTCGCTGATGGTGCATGTCTACACGATCGGCTACATGGCCGAGGACGACGGCTACCAGCGCTTCTTCAGCTACATCGCGCTGTTCACCTTCTCGATGCTGATGCTCGTCATGAGCAACAACTTCCTGCAGTTGTTCTTTGGATGGGAAGCGGTCGGCCTCGTCTCGTATCTGCTGATCGGTTTCTGGTTCAAGCGCCCGACCGCGGTGTTCGCCAACATGAAGGCGTTCATCGTCAATCGCGTCGGCGACTTCGGCTTCCTGCTCGGCATCGCCGGCGTGCTGTATTTCTTCCACACGCTCGATTATGCGACCGTATTCGCGCACACCGAGGCGCTGAGCGGTAAGACGCTCGAAATTTTCGCCGGTGATCCGTGGTCGGCAGCGACGGTGATCTGCATCTGCCTGTTCATCGGCGCGATGGGCAAGTCGGCGCAGGTGCCGCTGCACGTGTGGCTGCCGGACTCGATGGAAGGCCCGACGCCGATCTCCGCCTTGATTCACGCTGCCACCATGGTGACTGCGGGCATCTTTATGGTCGCGCGCATGTCGCCGCTGTTCGAGCTGTCGGAGACCGCGCTGACGTTCGTGCTCGTGATCGGAGCGACCACGGCATTCTTCACGGGACTCATTGGCATCGTCCAAAATGACATCAAGCGCGTCGTCGCCTACTCGACGCTGTCGCAGCTCGGCTACATGACCGCGGCGCTCGGCGTGTCGGCGTACTCGGCCGCGGTGTTCCATCTGATGACGCATGCGTTCTTCAAGGCGCTGCTGTTCCTCGGCGCCGGCTCGGTCATCATCGCGATGCACCACGAGCAGGACATGCGTTACATGGGCGGCCTGCGCAAGTACATGCCGATTACGTTCATCACCGCGTGGATCGGCACGCTCGCGTTGACCGGCATGCCGGGCTTTGCCGGGTTCTACTCTAAGGACGCGATCATCGAGGCGGTCAAGGAAGCCTCGGAGCATGGCGGTTTGGCGCAGCACTATGCGTATTGGTGCGTTCTGCTCGGCGTCTTCGTCACCGCGTTCTACAGCTTCCGTCTGCTGTATCTCACGTTCCACGGCAAGGAGCGTTTCGTCGTCGATCATGGCCATGGGCACGGTCACGACGATCATGGACACCACGAGCCCGGTCATCTCGCGCACGAGCCACACGAGTCGCCAGCGGTCGTCACCTGGCCGCTGATGGCGCTGGCCGTGCCGTCGATCGTCATCGGTGCGCTGACGGTCGGGGCTATGCTGTACGGGGACTATTTCGGCAGCTCGATCCACGTCGCCCACGCGGAAGGCGAGGGCGCACATGAATTCCAGGGCTGGCTGTCGATGGCTGTGCATGGGTTGATGCAGCCGCCGTTCTGGCTCGCGTTCGGCGGCTTCCTGCTCGCGACCTACATCTATTTGTTCAATCCGGCCATAGCCGACAGGACCAAGAACGCGCTGTATCCGCTGTGGAACATGCTCGACAAGAAATACTGGTTCGATCCGATTTACCAGGCGGTGTTCGCGCGCGGCAGCGTCGTGCTCGGCCGTGGCTTGTGGAAGGGTGGCGATGTCGGTGTGATCGACAACGTGTTGATCGACGGCTCCGCTGCCGCGGTCGCTCGCACGGCGGGAGTAGTGCGTTGGCTGCAGACGGGGTATCTGTATACCTATGCGTTCGCGATGATCCTCGGGCTCGTGTTCCTGCTCGGCGGACTGTGGTTTGTTGTTCGCGGCTGAGTCGAAGAACTGAATAACGTCATCCCGGCAATCCGCGCCGAGATGAGAGAAAAAGAATGGGAATGATGGAATGATGCAATCGTTGTTGAGCATCCTGATCTGGTTGCCGATCGCCGGCGGCTTCGCCGTGCTCGCGCTCGGCACGCATCGCGCGCAGCAGGCGCGCTGGCTGGCGCTTGGCGTCGCAATCGCCGCTCTCGCCGCCAGCATTCCGCTGCTGACCGGCTACGATGCGGTCGCTGGCACGATGCAGTTCATCGAGCAGCATCGCTGGATCGCCGCGATCAACGCCAACTACCATCTCGGCGTCGATGGCATCTCGGTCGCGCTGATCGCGCTGACGACCTTCGTTACCGTGCTCGTCATCCTCGGTGCCTGGGACTCGGTGCACGACAAGGTCAATCAGTACCTCGCCGCGTTCCTTGTGCTCGAAGGCCTCATGGTCGGCGTGTTCTGCGCGCTCGACGCGCTGCTGTTCTATGTGTTCTTCGAAGGCATGCTGATTCCGATGTTCATCATCATCGGCATCTGGGGCGGTCCGCGCCGCGTCTACGCGACCTTGAAGTTCTTCCTCTACACGTTCTTCGGCTCGATCTTCATGCTGGTCGGGTTGATTTGGCTGTACCTTCAGTCGAACAGTTGGGAACTGTCGCAGCTCGCCGCGCTCAAGCTCACGCTGATCCAGCAGTCGTGGCTGTTCTTCGCCTTCCTGATCGCGTTCGCGGTCAAGGTGCCGATGTGGCCGGTGCATACGTGGTTGCCCGACGCGCACGTCGAGGCGCCGACCGGCGGTTCGGTCATCCTGGCCGCGATCATGCTGAAGATCGGCGGTTACGGTTTCCTGCGCTTCTCGCTGCCGATCACGCCGGATGCGAGCCAGCATTTCGCCTGGCTGCTGATCGCGTTGTCGCTGATCGCGGTCATCTATATCGGTTTCGTCGCCCTCGTGCAGGAGGACATGAAGAAGCTGATCGCGTATTCATCCGTGTCGCACATGGGCTTCGTCACGCTCGGCATCTTCATCGCACTCGCCCTCGTGCGCGTGAGCGGCAACAAGGACGCGGCCTACCTCGGCGTCTCCGGCGCGATGGTGCAGATGATTTCGCACGGCTTCGTCTCGGGCGCGATGTTCTCGTGCATCGGCGTGATCTACGACCGCATGCACACGCGCATGATCAGGGACTATGGCGGCGTCGTGAACACGATGCCGTGGTACGCCGCCTTCGTCGTCTTCTTCGCGATGGCCAACTGCGGCCTGCCGGGCACGAGCGGCTTCGTCGGCGAGTTCATGGTCATCCTCGCCAGCTTCCAGTCGAACTTCTGGATCGCCGCACTCGCGGCGTTCACGTTGATCATCGGCGCGGCCTACACGCTTTGGCTGGTCAAGCGCGTGATCTGGGGCGACGTGACGAACGACCACGTAGCGAAGTTGAAAGACATCGACGCACGCGAGGCGCTCGTGCTCGGCGCGTTCGCCGCGATGACGCTGTTGTTCGGCATCTGGCCCGAGCCGCTGACCCATCTGATGGACGCCTCGGTCAAGCACATCGTCGATCAACTGCTGATCGTCAAAGCAGGATAATCAAATGTCTTTCAGTCTTCACGATCTCTATCTCCTGCTGCCCGAAGCATTCCTGCTGTTCGCGACTTGCGCCGTGCTCGCAGTCGATCTCCTCATCAAGCCGACTCAGCGTGGCATAACACACTGGCTTTCGATCGGCACGCTCGTGATTACCCTGGCGCTTGTCGTTGCGGATCGCGGGCCGGCCGATCGCGGTTTCTCCGGCATGTTCGTCCACGATGCCGTCGCAAGGCTGCTGAAGGTCTTCATCCTGCTCGTCGTCGCCGTCGTTTTCGTCTACGCCCGCACTTACCTGAAAGACCGCAAGCTTCATGTCGGCGAGTTCTACCTGCTCGCGCTGTTCGCCACGCTCGGCATGATGCTGCTCGTCTCGGCCGGCAGCCTGGTCATGATCTACGTCGGTCTCGAACTGCTGACGCTGTCTTCGTATGCGCTGGTCGCGCTGAACCGTGATTCGCCGCTGTCGTCCGAGGCGGCGATGAAGTACTTCGTCCTCGGCGCGCTCGCCTCGGGCATCCTGCTCTACGGCATGTCGATGATCTACGGCGCAACCGGCACGCTCGACATCACCAGCATTCATGGGCTGGTCTCGTCCGGCGTCGGCGACAACAAGACGCTGCTTGCGTTCGGCCTCGTCTTCCTCGTCGCCGGCATCGGCTTCAAGTTCGGCGCAGCGCCGTTCCACATGTGGTTGCCGGATGTCTACCAGGGCTCGCCGACCGCGGTGACCACGTTCATCGGCTCGGCGCCGAAGATCGCCGCGTTCGGCATGGCCTGGCGCTTGCTCGACGGCGCGCTCGGCGGCCTGCATCCGCACTGGGGCGAAATGCTTGCGGTGCTTGCGGTGCTCTCGCTCGCGATCGGCAATGTCGTCGCGATCGCGCAGACCAATCTCAAGCGCATGCTCGCGTATTCGACGATCTCGCATGTCGGATTCCTGCTGCTCGGCCTCGCCAACGGCACGCCGTCGGGATTCGCCGCAGCGATGTTCTACGCGATCGCCTACGCGATCATGTCAGCCGCAGCGTTCGGTTCGATCCAACTGCTCGCACGCGTCGGCTTCGAAGCCGAGGAGATCGACGACTTCAAAGGTCTCAACCAGCGCAACCCCTGGTACGCGTTCGTCGTACTGCTCGTGATGGCCTCGCTCGCCGGCATCCCGCCGCTGTTCGGCTTCTTCGCCAAGCTCATGGTGCTCAAGGCCGCGCTCGATGCGGGCATGCTCTGGCTCGCGATCGTCGCGATCGTCTTCGCCATCGTCGGCGCGTTCTACTACCTGCGCGTGATCAAGGTCATGTATTTCGATGCGCCGGTGCAAAAGGGCGAACTGGCGCTGCCGCAGGACATCCCGCTGCGCTGGGTGCTGTCGATAAACGGCGCCGCGCTGCTGTTCCTCGGTCTGTTCTTCGGCCCGCTGTTGAGCTGGTGCTACCGCGCCATGGGCGCGGGTTGAAGCGGATTCAAGCCCGCACAGACGCAACGTTCTTGCAAAATACCGTCACCTGAGACTAGAATAGCGGCTCTGGTGCGGGGTGGAGCAGTCTGGCAGCTCGTCGGGCTCATAACCCGAAGGTCGTAGGTTCAAATCCTGCCCCCGCTACCAATTTTCGCAGGATGCGACTCGCCGGTTTCTGGATCAAAACGGCGGACTAAGGAATGGGCCTTTGGCCCATTTTTTGTTTCTGGAATTTGCTGTTTCGCGGTCGCAGGGGCTCGATTCATCGAGCCTGTTTTGCAAATTGCCGCCGAAGAGCCGGGTTCGACCGTATCGATGTTTTCACGCGAGGCGCGCGAAAGTCGAACCCCTACGGAAAGAGATTGCTTCCATTCGAACATGCGTAACGAGGAACTGACCAATCTGGTGGCGCCCGCGATCGTGGACATGGGGCTGGAATGCCTCGGCGTCGAGTACAGCCCGTCGCACGGCAATTCGCTGGTGCGCGTGTACATCGATCGCGCGGATGCGCCGGTGACCGTGGACGATTGCGAGGCGGTGAGCCGTCAGGTGTCGGCGCTGTTCGATGTGAACGATCCGATCGTCGGACGCTACACGCTGGAAGTCTCCTCACCGGGACTCGACCGGCCGCTGTACACACCGGAGCAGTTCGCGCGTTTCGTCGGCGAGGACGCGAAGATCGAGTTGAATTTGCCGCTCAACGGCCGGCGCCGTTTCCAGGGGCCCATCCTCGCGGTGCAAGGCGAGATCATCACGGTCGAGCAGGACGGTGCCGCGGTGAACATCCCGCACGGCAACGTGCACAAGGCCAAGCTCGTGCCGCGGTTCGACGAGCCGAAGAAGCCGGGAAAAGGCGGCAAAGTGGAAAAAGGAAAAAAGTAGCTTCCTGTTCGCAATATAGATTCAAAAATTGGTAGCGGGGGCAGGATTTGAACCTACGAATTTGAGTTCGTAGAAAGAATTGAAGAGCGAAGTGCTGGATTCCGGCTTTCGCCGAAAATGACGAGCAAAGAGATGAGCCTGCGGAACGGGTTCTGGAGAATTTGAGATGAGCAAAGAAATGTTGCTGGTGGCCGATGCAGTGGCCAACGAAAAAGGCGTCGAACGCGACGTGATCTTTCACGCGCTCGAGGCGGCGCTCGCCTCCGCGGCGAAGAAGCGTTATCCGAACGAGGATGTCGCCGCGCGCGTGTCGATCGATCGCCACAGCGGCGAGTATGAAACCTTCCGCCGCTGGGAAGTGGTCGCCGACGACGTGGTGATGGAGTCGCCCGATCGCCAGTTGCGCCTGATGGACGCCGTTGACGTGAAGGCCGACGCGCAGATCGGCGACTTCATCGAGGAGAAGATCGAGAACCCCGACTTCGGCCGCATCTCGGCGCAGGCTGCCAAACAGGTCATCGTGCAGCACGTGCGCGAAGCCGAACGTGCACTCGTCGTGTCCGCGTTCAAGGATCGCGTCGGCGAACTCGTCACCGGCGTGGTCAAGCGCGTCGAGCGCGGCTCGATCTATCTCGACCTCGGCGGCAATGCCGAGGCCTACATCGCGCGCGACAAGGCGATCCCGCGCGAAGCGGTGCGCGCAGGCGACCGCGTGCGCGGCTATCTGTACGAAGTGCGCGCCGAGCAGCGCGGCCCGCAGTTGTTCGTTTCGCGCACGGCGCCGGAATTCATGATCGAGCTGTTCAAGCTCGAGGTGCCGGAAGTCGGCC
The DNA here is from genome assembly GCF_036383415.1 of Rudaea sp. Taxonomy (GTDB): domain Bacteria; phylum Pseudomonadota; class Gammaproteobacteria; order Xanthomonadales; family Rhodanobacteraceae; genus Rudaea. Next base: position 8,908 of record NZ_DASVOK010000115.1, read on the forward strand.
AGGGTCTCGTCGAGATCCGCGCGGCAGCGCGCGACGCCGGCGACCGCGCCAAGATCGCCGTGATCGCGCACGACCATCGCACCGACCCGATCGGCGCCTGCATCGGCATGCGCGGTTCGCGCGTGCAGGCGGTGTCGAACGAACTGAACGGCGAGCGCATCGACATCGTGCTGTGGAACGAGAACGCCGCGCAGTTCGTGATCAACGCGATGGCGCCGGCCGAGGTGCAGTCGATCATCGTCGACGAAGACAAGCATTCGATGGACATCGCCGTCGCCGAGGACAAGCTCTCGCAGGCGATCGGCCGCGGCGGCCAGAACGTGCGCCTCGCCTCCAAGCTTTCGGGCTGGCAGCTCAACGTGATGACCCAGGACCAGGTCGCGGCGAAGTCCGAGGCCGAGCAGGTCGCGGCGCGCGAACTGTTCCAGCAGAAGCTCGAGGTCGATGCGGAAATCGCCGCGATCCTCGTCCAGGAAGGCTTCAGCACGGTCGAGGAAATCGCCTACGTGCCGACCGCCGAGCTGCTCGGCATCGAAGGTTTCGACGAGGACATCGTCGAAGAGCTGCGTGCGCGTGCGCGCGATGCGCTGCTCACCGACGCGCTCGCGGTCGAAGAGGACATCGACGACCACAAGCCGGCGGATGACCTGCTCGGCGTGCCGGGCATGGACGAGGCGACCGCATTCACGCTCGCGCAGCACAAGATCGTCACGCGTCAGGATCTGGCGGACTTGGCGACCGATGAACTGGTCGAGCTGGCGATCGACGGCATCGACGAAAAACAGGCGTCGGCGCTGATCATGGCGGCGAGACAGGCCGAGGCCGCGTAGCCGGCCGATTTTTCAGGGCGAATCAGGTGTGCGTATGAACGCTTGAACTGACAATCCTGTCATTCCGACTTTTGTTTGGATGACGGCAAAAAAGAAACTGAGGCGATGTGCGGGTGAAATTCGCACGGCGCCGCGAGGAGAAGCAAGA
>NZ_DASVOK010000116.1:0-12406 GCF_036383415.1 Rudaea sp.
CCGATCGAAACGGCAGCGAGCGTTTGCGGCAAGGTCTCGCGATTGTATTGCGGGTTGGTGCGCGAGCGGGGCACGGTGCGAACATCGGCCACGAAGGTGACCGCGCTGCCGCGCAAGAGCTCAACGAATTCCTCGATCGAACGTGTGGCGTGGCCGATCGTGAAGAAGGGATGAGCCATGGATGCCTCGTCGGCCCGCTTGCGCCGCTCAGCTCTTGAGCCGCCGCAGCGCCTTGCCCTTGTGCATGGCGACGTGATCGGTCTTGTCGCTCTTGATCTCGTACTGCGGCTCGCTCGCGCTGGCGTGGTGGATGTAACCCTTGTAGTCCACATCGCGCGTGTGGATGCGGATGATCGTGCCGCTGACGTGCCCGGCCTCGGAGTTCCAGCGCACATGGTCTCCGACTTCGAAACGCTTGCTCATGTATTCCCTCCGATCCGACTCGACCGAAAATCGACAACCTGAAACCGGCTCCAGAGTACACTTCGCAACGATCCGTTTTTCGAAAAACTCACCCCGGGCGACCGCACGCATGAGCCAACCGATTCGACACAATCCGCTGTGGACGCTGGTCGTGCCTCCCTTGGGCATCGTCATTCTCGCGCTGTCCTGGGCGCTGCCGGGCATGCCCGGCATCCTCGCGCTGCTCGTGCTCGGGCTGGTCGGCAGCGTGATCGCATCGGTGCACCACGCGGAAGTGATCGCGCATCGCGTCGGCGAACCGTTCGGCACGCTGGTGCTCGCGCTCGCGGTCACGGTGATCGAGGTCGCGCTGATCATGTCGATGATGCTGTCCGGCGGCGAAGCGACCTCCGGCCTCGCGCGCGACACCGTGTTCGCCGCGGTCATGATCATCCTCAACGGCCTGATCGGCGCCAGCCTGCTCGTCGGTGGCGGCCGCCATCGCGTGCAGGGCTTCAAGCTCGAGGGTATCAATGCCGCGCTAGGTACGCTGACGGTGATCGTGGTGTTCACGCTGATCCTGCCGAACTATTCCACGAGCGCACCCGGCCCCGCATACACCAGCAGTCAGTTGCTGTTCGTCGCCGCCGCGACACTGGTGCTGTTCGCCGCGTTCACCGTGTTCCAGACCATCCGCCATCGCGACTATTTTCTGCCGAAGGAAGGCGAAGGCGACGATGCGGACGAGCATGCGACGCAGCCGACGAATGCAGAAACGCTTGCCAGCCTCGGTTTGCTGCTCGTCGCCCTCGTCGCCGTGGTGCTCAGCGCGAAGGGCATTTCGCCTTCGATCGAAGCCGCGCTGGAGGCCGCTGGGGCGCCTGCCGCAACGGTCGGCATCCTCATCGCCGCGATCGTGCTGCTGCCGGAGAGCGTCGCCGCGATCCGCGCTGCGCATGCCAATCGCCTGCAGACCAGCCTCAATCTCGCGATCGGCTCGGCGATCGCGAGCATCGGCCTGACCGTGCCGACCGTGGCCGTGCTGTCGCTGATCATGGGCTGGCCGCTCGCGCTCGGCATCGACATGAAATCGACCGTGCTGCTCGTGCTGTCGCTGTTCGTCGTCTCGATCTCGCTGCGCACCGGGCGCACGACGATGCTGCCGGGCATGGTCCATCTGGTGATGTTCGCGGCCTACCTGTTCCTCAGCTTCGTGCCGTAGAAAACAGGCCCGTTCGCTCGAAGACGACAAACGAATGTTTGCGCATTCTGCAAATCTCGGTTCGAGAAGGCGCAGGCGCTGCGATCAGCCCGCGGCTTTCTTCACCAATACGCTGAGCTTCGCCTCTCCGGCTGCGGTCAATTCCTTCAGCGCGTAAGAGGTCGGCCACATCGCGCCGTCATCGAGGGCGGCCTTGTCGTTGAAGCCGAACGTGGCGTATCGATCGCCGAACTTGCCCGCGTCCTTGAAGAAGCAGACGACTTTTTCGTCCTTGGTGTACGCAGGCATGCCATACCAGGTCTTCGGCATGAGCGCCGGCGCGGCCGCCGTGACGAGGGCGTGCAGGCGCTTGGCCATCGCGCGATCGGGCTCCTTCATCTTGGCGATCGCCGCGAGGATGGCGCGCTCGCCCTCCTCACGACTCTTGCTCATGCGCGCTTCGGCTTTCAACTCCTGCGCGCGCTCTTTCATTGCGGCGCGTTCCTCGGCGCTGAATCCTGCGGATTTCTTGCTCGTTGCCGCGGTGCTCTTGACCGACTTGCCCGCGCTTTTCTTTACAGCCTGGCTCATGAAAATTCCTCGTCTCGATTCGGATGGGTTCGGTTGAAAAATCTCAGCCACGTTCCTGCACGCGCAGCAGGTTGCCGGCGGGATCGCGCACGGCGCAGTCGCGCACGCCATACGGCTGCATCGTCGGCTCCTCGACGATTTCGGCGCCGCTGGCCTGGATGCGCTCGAACGTCGCGTCGAGGTTCGGCGTCGCCAGCAGCATGATCGCGTAGGTGCCCTTGGCCATCATTTCGGCGATGGTGCGCTTCTCCTCGTCGGTGACGCCGGGGCTCGCGGCCGGCGGAAACAGGACGATGGACGTGCCGGGCTGGTCGGCCGGGCCGACGGTGATCCAGCGCATGCCGTTGTAGCCGACGTCGTTGCGCACCTCGAAGCCAAGGGTGTCGCGGTAGAACGCCAGCGAGGCGTCCGGGTCGTTGTGCGGGAGGAAACTCGAATAAATGCTGATGCTCATGGTGCTCGTGCTCACTGCGGGAAACGAGCCGTCATGCTACGTCCGGCTCGGGTGCGGGCGCTTCTTCATTCCTGATCAGTTGCGTCCGGACCGGCCGGGTGACCTGTCTTGCGACACAAGACGGCATCCCCGCCGTCGCCTGTGCCGCCTCCTGCCGATAGACGCTCGGCGACACGCCGACCAGTTCGGTAAAGCGCGTGCTGAACGTGCCGAGCGACGCGCAGCCGACCGTGAAACAGACTTCGGTGACGCTGAGATCGCCACGCCGCAGCAGCGCCATCGCGCGCTCGACGCGCCGCGTCATCAGGTAGCTGTACGGCGATTCGCCGAACGCGAGCTTGAACTGGCGGCTGAGGTGCCCGCCCGACATGTGCACTCCGCGCGCGAGCGCCTCGACGTTCAGCGGCTGTGCGTACTCGCGATCGATGCGATCGCGCACGCGGCGCAGGCGCGCGAGATCGCGCAGGTGAACCGATTCGGCGGGGATGTTGGCCATGCGGTGATCGTCCCATTTCGCGCGGGAGCGCTCAAGCGCGGCGGGCAAGCGGAAAAACAACCGTTCCAGCGTTTTGAGAAATGAACCGCATCCCGGCTTCCCGCCGTTTCGCTGCCAGCCAGCTTCGCGCGCCTATCCTAAACGGCAAGCGAACATGAGGAGGTTGCCATGTCTGCGGATACGAAGACTCCGTTCGAGCAGGTCAACGACGTTCTGGCGCAGCTCAAGGAGATGCGCCACTACGCGAAGAACAACGTCGAAACCCTGACGACGCAGTGGCTGCTGTTCGACGGCGAATTGAAGAAGCTCAAGCAGGCCGCGCCGATCGAGACGCTGATGACGCGCCAGAGCGAATTGCACGACGCGCTCGACGACGAAATCGCCACGCTCGAAAAACTGGCGGTGACGCTGCAGCCGCCGCCGGAGGAGGCGGCTGCAACGGCTTAGGCTTGTCACGCCCTCGCCCGCTTCGCCTGCAGCAACGCGACGACGTGCAGCATCACGAACAGCGGCACCATGAACGCCGGAATCAGCACGAGCGGCAACTGCCCCATCGGCGCGATCGTCGGCGGCGTGTCGGTGGTGATGGTCATCGCGCAGATGGTCGCCGTGGTGAAGGCGACGACGAAATCGAGGATGCCGAGCGCGTTCCAGAGCCTGAATCTTGAGCTCGCTGCCACATCCGGGTTCTTGCTCAGCGCGACGATCCACCACGGCGCGACGACGCCGATCGCCATGTCGCCAAGCCCCGCGGGCCAGGCGAACAGCCCCGGCAGCACGTGATTCGCGTACAGCGCGACGAATCCGAAACCGGCCCAGCGCCAGGCCTGTATGCCGACGATAAGGCGCAGGTCCAAAGCGAGCAGGAACTCACGGAACGCCGGCAACAGGCGCAACGCGATGGCGAACACGAGCAGCGGAACGACCGCGCCGGCGAACACCGGCAATGGCGGCTGCCCGGGCGCGCCGAGGTAGGCTCCGCTCGCACCGAGAATCAGCACGATACCGAGCCATACGGCCAGCGCCGCCTTGATGGTGTTTCCGATCATCGGCCCCGGGCTGGTTGCGGGCAATGTCGCGGTTTGTGAAACGGATGCAGGCATGACACTTCTCCTAGTTACTTGCATTTTGCAAGTTTCTAGTCGACAAGCTAACATTCATCACTTGCACTTTGCAAGTGTCGACCATGAAGAAGACAGCCAGCGCAACAAAACCGCAACTGCCGCGCCGATCGCCCTGCGCGGTGGCGAACACGCTCGACCGCATCGGCGACAAATGGTCGCTGCTGCTCGTGCGCGACATGCTCGCGGGCAAGACGACCTATGGGCAATTCCTGGAGTCGCCGGAGGGGATCCCGACCAACATCCTCGCCGATCGGCTCAAGCGCCTGGAACAATTCGGCATCGTCACGCGCTCAGCCTATCAGGAGCGCCCCGTGCGCTACGCCTATGCGTTGACCGATTCGGGAAGGCAGCTTGGCCGCGTACTGCGCGCGCTGGCCGATTGGGGCCTGGAAAACATTGCCGGCACGAAGAAGGAACTGGTGCCGGGTTCATTTGCGCGCTGACTGCGTCAGCGCGCTGTTTCCGTCGGCGGCCTATTGCTTGCCGGCCCGGCGCAGCGCCTGATTGACCAGCTTGCGGATCAGGCTCGGGTAGGCAATGCCGGCCTTGAGCGCCGATTGCGCGAGCTCGTCGTCCTTCGCGATGCAAGGGTTGGCGTTCGGTTCGATCACGTAGACGTTGCCGCCCGCGGTCACGCGCAGGTCGAAGCGCGCATAGCTGCGCAGATTGAGCGCGCGATAGGCCAGCTTGCATACCTCATCGATGCGTTTCTGCAGGTCCGCTTCGATCGGCCTCGCGTCGTGGTTGCTGATGCCCCAGCGCTTGCGGTATTTCTCGTCCCATTTGGCCTTGTAGGTGGCGATGCGCGGCTCGTCCTCGGCCATGTCGCCGAAGGTCATCTCGCGCGCGGGCAGCGTGCGCAGCGCGCGGTCGCCGATCACGCTGACATAGAGCTCGCGCCCATCGATGTACTCCTCGGCGATCGCATCGAGCTCCATGCGTTCCTGGATCATCTTGATGCGCGCGAGAAAACCGGCCTCGTCGTCGACGATCGACGCCTGTGAAATGCCGCGCGAAGCTTCCTCGGTCAGCGGCTTGATGATGCACGGTAGCTTCAATCGCTTCGGCAGCCACACCTTGTGGCCGCGATAGAAGGTGTGGAAGCGCGGTGTGCGCACGCGATGGAAGCGCAGGATCTTCTTGCACAGGCCCTTGTCGTTGCACAGGAACACCGCGCTCGAACTCGCGCCGGTGACCGGCACGTCGAGCAGTTCCATCGCCGCGATGACGTTCTTGTCCCAGTGGGTGGCGTTGTTGTACGTCTCGCAGAGATTGAAGATCACGTCGGGCTTGAAGTCGCGCACCGTGTCGAGCAAGGGCCGCATGTCGTCGAACAGACTGAGGCGCCGCACTTCGTAGCCGGATTCGAGCAGCGCCTGATACACGTCGTTCTCGGTGTAGCTGCCGTCGGGGTCGGCGAATTCCGCGGCGAAGTCGTAGTCCGGCGGCACCGAATACGGCAGATCGAAGACCATCAGTACGCGCGTGGCCATGCTCAGAGTTTTCCTCGCAACCGCGTCGTGTAGCGATAATTCATCATCAACGTCGTCAGATAGGTGGCGAGCTTCAACACCGCCACCGTGTCGACCTCGTCGGTGACCAGGCGCAATGCGCGGCTGCGCTGGAGCACGGCCTTGTAGACCTTGTTGACCATATAGCGCCGCTCACCGGTCCAGTTCGACACCTCGACCAACAGTGGCTTGCGCTGCGCCTGCAGCAGCTTGGCCACTGCCTGCCGCGTCTCGCCCTGCGCCTTGCCCTCGGCAAACAGGCGGCGCAGGTTGTCGTCGTGGAATTCGGGGAAATCCTCGGCCTCGGCCTGGCGGCGTTTTTTGTAGTAGCGGTCGAGCGTGCTGCGGATCGCCGATACCTTCCACAACTGCTTGCCGCTCGCGCGCAGCGGTGGCTTGCCGGCGATGCCGGCCATCAGCTTGTCGACGAACAGCAGCTTGTCCAGCGCCTTCCAGCCCGCGTATTTCCTGCGCCAGTCCAGGCCCGGCGTCAGCCAGACCGCGAACGTCTCGACGAAATCCTCGTCCGGGTGATACTGCGCGTAGTAGTAGTCGAGATGGCGCACGTAGCTCTTGCTGTACGGACGAAAGCGATAGGTGTCGCCGTATTCCTCGGACGAATGCCCGAACACGCGCTGCCAGCTGCGCTTGCGGTTGAGGTCGTAAGCGTAGCTGAGCGCATGACCGCATTCGTGGCGCAGCAGCTTCATGCACGCCTCGTCGGTGTCGCCTTCGGCCTCGAGCATCATCTTGCGCTGCAGTTCGATCAGGCGCGGATGCGCGAGATAAAATGGAATGCCGATCACCGGCTCGCCTTCCGGCGTCAGCCATTCGTCAGCGAGGTAGCAGCGCGGCTTGAACGGGATATTTCGCGCCTCGAGCTCGCGATAGAGCTGCGCGATGCGCGCCTCGAGCCACGTTCCCTCGATGCGCAGCGGCAACTCGCACAGGCGCAGCGAGAGCAGCGCGTCCTCGGGAATCGTCGCAAGGTCGATCTGCGGCTTCGCAACCGCATCGGTCCGCACCTTCGGGACATCCTTAGGGGTGGGCATGAAGAAAGTGTACTCTTGTCCGCGTCCTGCTGCGCACCGCAACGGAGTCTTGCTGCGCCGCTCGTTCAATCACCGGAGGCCGATTTGAAAACGTTCTTCGCCATCCTTCTTGCCACGGGCGCGATGCAGAGTGCGCCTGCTCTCGCGGAATCGTCCAGTGCAAAAGCGTCCGTGCCTTCTCCCCTGCTCGGCAGTTGGGCCGTCGATGTCTCGCGCCTGCCGATGCCGCAGGAGGCGCGACCAAAGAGTGTCACGATCACGTTCGCCGATGCGGGCGGCGCGAAGTGGAAGGTCAACGTCGACATCGTCGATGCCGGCGGATCGAAGATCAACGCCTACGGAACCTACGCCCTCGATGGCACCGCCGCACCGGGCCAGGGCAGCACGATCGAGGCCGATACCGGCGCGATCAAGGTGCCCGCGCCCAACGTCCTGGTCATGGGGCTCGGCAAAGGTGAGATGCCCGCTTCGACGCGCATCTATACCGTCGCCGCGGATGGCAAGAGCATGATCGAGACGTCCGTGAACTTCGACAACGTTCCGGTAATGCGAACCTTCTACTTCACCCGCGTCCGCTGACGGGCGACAGAAACGAGCGAACCCGCTTCCGTCTTCTGCCACCTGCTCGGCGTGCACTGCACCGGCTTCGAAGCAGCGCAACGAGCCTCCACTCATAGTGCGGTCCACGCGTAGACGAAAAGAGTATTGTTGTCGGTGGCTCTCCGGTTGTTGCCATCGATGCTGCGGACCGCGCCGGCAAAGCGCGTATAAAAAGTGTACTGAACCCCAAGCCTCAAATTGGCAAACGGTTTCGCCCAAGAATCGGTCTTGCCGAATGGATTCCAATTGAATTCGGCGATACCCCCATTGGTGGTCGGCCGACCGGTAACGGGATAAAGCAACGCATCGCGACTGCCGTTGTTTGCGAAGCCGCCGAGCGTCACACCCCACGTGTTCTTGTACCAATAGCTCGCGTCGAGATTGAGGGATCGCAGCGAGCCGTGAAGCCGCTCGGCTGAACCTGCTGCGAAGGAGGCATCTAGGCGCTCTTGCTCGTGCACGTAGAGAGCTTTGACCGTCACGATATGATCGCCGTTGCCGATGTGTTGATAACTCGCATCCACTCCGATGTCCTCGAAGCGATCGGCAGGTCCGGGCAGCGACTCCGAATCGCCTGCCGTGTTGGTGCCGACAAGTCCTCGGCGCATCTTGAAGATGACCCCTCCAATCTCGAAATTGCCGTTTGACACATTCCTCGTGTATGCAATTCGCGCATAAGGGGCGACGCCTGTCACGCGTCCCGAGAAATCCGTGTTGACCGTCCGGAGGAAGGCCGGCGAGAGCGAACGGTATCCTCCGGCTTCCGCATACCATGCGTCATCCAGTTGCGCATAAGCGCTGGCCCCGATGACCTGACCTGCCACGGCACCGAAAAGAACCGGCGTGGCCGGCGCGGAAGGTGCAAGATCGGGAGACATATACGGGTACTGCCACGCAGGGATGGTGTTGTATACGTCACTCACTCCGGGATTGTTGTTGAGCGATATTCCCCAAACCACTGCATGCGAGCCGATCTGGTTCGAACGCGCATACCGGAGTTCGACGTTGTCCCATCCCACCTTTCCACCGTTCCCGGAATAGGTGGCCTGCGCAAATATCCCAAGGTGGTCGCTGATGCGTCCGGCCAGGAATGCGGAAGCCTGCTCCAGTTCGACATTGTCATTCCTGTTGAAGCCACTGCCGGGCGATTCGGCTTGCGCTTTCTGCGTATGAGTAAACGTCTCGACCAACATCATCGACAGCGGGATCTTGCGATCGTCACCTGTTTCGAGCGTATATCCCTGGAGTTTGAACTGCCGCCCGAAAGGAGTCAGCTGAGGACCAAACGCGCCAATATGGCAGGCCACGCACGGCTGGTGTGTCTGTCGGGCAAATGCCGGAACGGCATGCGCGGCGGAAAAATGCAGAGCCAGCCAGACCAAAGCTACGAAATGGAGCGCGAGGTTTGCAACACTGCGACTGCAATTGAAGGCCAATAGAATGCCCGTGGTACGCGCGGTAGCCATACCAGTCTCCTAACTGAGGAGGGTTGTTGCTTTCTTATCGAAGAAGGGTCTTGTCGCGTCGTGACTCGAGCGCGATCGCCTTGCGTACTGAAGTGTCCTCCGCAATGGCCGCCGGAAAATCCCGATTCATGCCGTGCGAATTCTGATGCTCAGGACGTCAGTGCGGCATCCTTTTTCGAAAGACACGTTTGTTCTTGGATGTCTATGAATGCCGTCGTCGCGGATGGAGGTTCATTCACACCCTGAATTTCCATGCGCCCTTCGATCACAAATCGAAGCAAGCAAAGCCGGCATGAATGTCGTCACACAACTCCACGTTTGCTTGGGAAACGATGCTGCTTTGTATATTTTTTTCGATCCGCGCTTTGTCAATTTTGGGTTGGTCGATGCAGCAGGAAGCAGCAACTTCGATCGTCGGCCTCTCATTCGCCAGCAGGCCGCGCTCGCGAGCAAAACCACGGCAAAAAAAGGGGTGTAGTCCACCCCTTTTCCCCTTGCTCATTTCCGCAAATTCCGTTTCAGTACGCCGACCCGCCAGGCTGCGTGGAACTCAGCACTCCGGCCTCTGCAGTCACCGAGTAAACCGTTCCGCCCACCGCGGTCCAGGTGCCGAGATTGAAGCTGTCGCCGGCGGCAATGCGGGTGACGCCGATGCCGCGGTAGGTCAGTGGCTGCTTGGCCGCGCATACCTGCGGCAGCCCCGGTGCTTGCAGGAAATAGACGTGACCGGTGCCGACCGCGCTCGCGCCGCCGTTGCCGGCAACGAGCAATGCGGTCATTTCGTCGACGGCGATGCCGCGCGGGGCAGTGCTCCAACCATTGGCGGCCACGCGGCAGAGGAAGGCGACGTCGCGTCCCATGCGATCGCGCACCGCGAAGTGCGGATCACCGATGACGCCTTGCAGCGTGGAGATCGTGGCGAAGTCACGATCGAAAGTCATGTAGCGGTTGAACGGATCGGCCAGGGCCTGGCTGCTGGTCGCGCCTTGGCTGCCCTGCGCGGTGTAGACGAACTGCGTGAGCACATTGAGCCCGGCGCTGGTGCCGCCCACCGGCACGCCCTGGGCGATGCGCGCGTTGAGCGCGGATTGCACGGCGGTACCTTTCCAGAAATTGATGTAGTTGGACTGGTCGCCGCCGGCGATCCAGATCACTTCCGCATGACTGATGATCGTCGCGACCGGGGCAAGGTTGGCCGACGCCGCATCCGGGATGATCAGCGTGGCGACGGAATTCGTGTTCGGGCACAGCGCCTGCACATACGGATTGTAGGCATCGGTGCCGGTGGCGCGGATGATGAGGAAATCGCCGTTGCCGCCGAGGCTGCACAGCCACTGGAAGGCCTGGTCGACATCCGTGCCGCCGCCCATCAGCACCGTGCCGGATGTGGTGGCGGGCGCAACGTCGGCGGAGTTGCCGACGCGCGTGTAGGTGTAGGACGGCGCCTTGCCGGCCAGCGCGGGCGAAGACAGGACGAACGCGGACAAAAACATCAGCAGAGTACGCAGCATGCAGCACCTCATGGTCGGATGTCAGTCGTGCCGCAATGTGCTCGGTGACGCATTGCGGCCGGGAAAGGGCCGGCATTTCGCCGCCCGAGACTCTAGACGTGCAACTGCCCTCGCCGAGGAAATCGGTCTGTCGTCCGCGCCCCGAAACGGGCGATCACGCGGAGAGCATTGCAACACCATCCACCAGCACGTGCGCCACGATGTTCACCCAGAGATTGCGTTTCCAGAAATAGAGCCAGGTGAGCATGGCTCCGCCGAATGCGGCGACGATGAGATGCGCCCAACCCCACGAGCCGACGTGCGCCAGCGCGAACAGCGCGAGCGGCAGCAATGCCGCAATGCTTCGGCTGCCGGTCAGCGATTGCAGGCGCTCGATCGGATAGCCGCGAAACAACACCTCCTCCGACACTCCCGCACGCACGACGGAAATCGCCAGCCACCATGCGGGCGCGGCAGTCAGCGCAGCGACCGCCTGCTGTTCGCCGAGATTCAGCGCAGGCAACACGAACAGGTAAAGCGCCGCCAGTCCCACGATGATCGCAATGGCGAACGCCAGGCCCAGGAACAAATCACGCACCGCGGGCCGGCGAAAACCTATCGAGGACAGCGCGCACTTCTCGACGAGCACGACATAGGCCAGCGTCGCGGCAACGAGTGTCCAGTAAATCGCCTCGTTGCCGAGCATGTGCGCCACGTTCTTGAGCTCGTTGTCCCAAGCCGGAAATGGCAGGCTGCCGATACCGAGCGTGAGCACGAGGCCGAGGATGCTCGTGAGCACGGGCTTCGAAACCGTCTCGTTTCCCCGATCGAGGTCTTGCAGCGCGGATCGAGCATTCATGTCCTGCTCCTGGTCTTGCGCGCGCGCTCTTCCAGGCGCGCGGCGCGTGTCCGCGCCTCGTGCTCACGCTGGAGCAGCGCGATGAAGTCGTCGAGCGCGCGTGTCGTACGGCGCAAGTCTCCCGTGCTCAGCAACTCGATGATCAGGCCGTCGAAGACGGCTCCACACAGCGTCGCCGTGGCTGCACTGCTGATCGATTCCGGCAAACGCGAGGCGATGAACTCGATCCAGTTCAACGAGGACTGGTTCAGATAGCGCTCGTAGGTTCCGGGTGTGCGAACGGCAATGAAGTGCGCCTCGTACAGGAGGCGAAGATAAGGCAAGTTGCGCTTGTCACTAGCCCAGCGCCAGCAGCGCTTCATCGGCGTCTCGCCCGGAACGGACGACCTGGACGAAGCGATGGCCGCGAGCGAATTGCGCATGCGCTCCTGGACTTCGGTGAGCACCTCCTCGACCAGCCCTTCCTTCGAGCCGAAGTGGAAGATCAGCAGGCGTGCACTCGTCCCTATCCCGGCCGCCAGCGGGCGCAGCGACAGGCCGGCAAGCCCGTTCTCGAGGAGGTAGTCGATGGTGCGGTCAATCAGCTGGCTTTTGCGATCGCTCATGTAACGATCGTTACATGGAACACTCGTTACAGTCAAGACGAGCCGCGAACTGCATCGCAGGCGTTCAGATAGACGTCCCGTCGCTGAACGCAAATCGCATTGCGCGGGATCGGATTGAACCGGTCTCCGACTCTGGGTGATCCACAAGTGTGTAGGCAGCGCGCACCGATGCGCGCAACAGCGCCGATCACACGCAATCGCTTCGAGAGGAATCAGGCCATGAAAAGCTCAAGCACAATCATCGTTTCAACCTGCCTGCTGGCAGCAACCGGCGCGCTTTCGCTCGCCGTGGCAGGCGCAGGCGTCCACAGCATGCCGACGAACGGAACGCGAACGCATCAGACCCCGACCACCGTAACCCCTAGCACGGTGCGTGGTCCGGCCATGACCGGTCAGCCCAAACAGTCCTGCGGTAGCGCGTCGGCACCGAACACGCCGGGCAATGCCGCGTCGGCACCAGGTTCGGCATTCAACCCCAATGGCAATGCGGGCACCCACTATGCGGGCCAGCAGCCACAGAACTCGGGCAATACCGCGAGCGTCGCCCAGTACGAT
>NZ_DASVOK010000117.1:0-10406 GCF_036383415.1 Rudaea sp.
GAGCCAAACCGACCAGCGCTCGATGTATTCGAGGTCGTATTCGACGCGGCGGTGGATCTTGTGCAGCGTGTCGGTCTCGCCCCTGTAACCGTTTACCTGGGCGAGCCCGGTAATCCCTGGCTTGACCCGATGGCGCGCGGCATATTCGGCCACGGCGTCCTCGAACAGCACGTTGGCCGCCTTGGTCGCGCTCGCATGCGGGCGCGGGCCGACCATCGACATGCTGCCGAGGAAGACATTGAACAGCTGCGGCAACTCGTCGAGGCTGGTCTTGCGGATGAAGCGGCCGACCTTGGTGATGCGCGCGTCATCGCGCGTGGTCTGCTGTGCGGCGTTCGCGTCGCGCAGATGGTGGTACATCGAGCGGAACTTGAACACCTCGATCAGGTGCTCGTTGTAGCCGTAGCGCTTCTGCCGGAACAGCACCGGCCCCGGCGATTCGAGCTTGATCGCGATCGCGACGGCGATCATCACCGGCGCCAGCAGCAGCAGGCACAGCGTCGAAAGGATGATGTCCTCGGCGCGCTTGAGCAGCGGCGACCAGCCCTGCAGCGGACGCTGCGAGAGATTCGCCATCGGCAGCTCGGCCACCTGCGAGGTATGCTGCGGCGTGTGGTGGAGCGAGCCGAGATCGGGGGCGAGCAGCACGTCCACGGGCATGCGCTTGAAGCGGTCGACGACTTCCTTGATGCGCTCTTCCTCGCTTGCGGGCAGGGCGACGATGACCTGCTCGACGCGTTCGTCGCGCACCATGCCCTCAAGCCGGTCGATGTCGCCGATCAGGTTCAGCGCCTGGTTGTCGAGCAGCGCCGCGTGCGTGGGCTCGTCGTCGATGAAGCCGACGACGCCGGCGCGGATGTCCTCGTTCTGTTCGATGTGTTCGGCGACGCGCAGGCCGTTCTCGTTGCAGCCGTAGATCACCGCACGCTGCAGGTATTTGCCGTGCGCCATGAAGTGATCGTTCACGCCGAGTATCGCCGCGCGCGCGAGCAGGAACAGCAGTACCGTGGCGGCGAACCAGGCGACGAGGTACTGCCCCGGAATCGCGAACGCGTTGAGCGTGAGGTTCTGCGCCACGAGCACGAGGCCGAAGGTCGCGCTCAAGGCGAAGAAGGTCTTGCGCACGAGCAGGCGTTTGGAAAAGATTTCCTCGGAGTAGATGCCGAACGACTGGAACACGAGCACGGTGATCGTGCCGAACAGCACAGCCATCAGGCGCGGATGCAGGAGATAGCGTGCTTCCTCGTGCGTGCCCTTGAGCACCATCAGGGTGACGAGGCAGGGCAGCGCGGCAAGCAGACCGTGCAGCAGCTTGGTCAGGGTGACCGCGTAGGCGACCGCGCCAAGGCGGAAGTCTGCGCTGAAGAGCTTCCCGCTCGTTGCCGGACTGCCGCCGGCCTTGCTGGACAAAATCCTGGTCGAACTCATCGAGCCTCCTTGGTCGGCGTGGCCTGGAAGTCCGCCACGCTTGAGAAGGAAGCCGGTTTTTGGGATCAGATCAGCCCGGGGGAGGGAAATTCAAAGAACACCAGAAACCAACTTCGGCTAAACCCGGGCATCGATGCCCCGGCCATTTTTGGTTCTCGGTTCCCTGTATGACGAACGCCTGGAGCGGCTGTTGCGCGAGGTCGAAGCTCGTCACTTCATCGCAGTGAGAATCTGCGAAAAAAACTTGGACAGATCGGGTGGAAACGACTCTGTTGCTGCGCTCCTGCGTGGGGGAAAGTGTGCATCGAAGCGCTGTTGATGCTGCGCTGCGGAAGGATCATGCCATTGATTTTCCTGATTTTCCTGAACGTCTGCTGTCGTAAACACCCGTTTGAACGTTAAAAAGCGCGCGCACGCCGAACGCCGCCACGCACCGGAAAGCGCGTAGCGGCGGGCGATGACGGCGAGGCGGATTTCGTTAAACGAAGCCGAGATTCGGGCTCGAAAAATTTTTCAGAAATGGGAACACGTTCGCAATATCACACGACTGCATTCCGAACCACGCGGCGAGTGTCGCCGAGTACTGATCGCTCGACACGGTCGGGATCATTTGTCCGCGTGCAAGGCAGTCGGGACCGTTCAAGCTCTGATTCGGAAACAGCGTGCCGCTGGCGCCTGGCGCGCCGTACAACTTTGCGCCGCGCACCGCGCCACCCATGACGAACTGGATGCCGCCCCAGGCATGATCGGTGCCGCCGCCGTTCGAGTTCAGCGTGCGTCCGAATTCGGACTGGGTGAACGTGGTGACCGCACCGGGAATGCCGAGGTCGTTCGCAGTACACTGGTAGAACGCACCGAGTGCCTGCGAGAGCTGGGTGAACAGCGCTGGCTGGTCGGCGAGCTGGTCGTGGTGCGTGTCGAAGCCGCCCATGGTGACGAAGAAGATCTGCCGCTTCACCTTGAGCGCGCCACGTACCGAGATGATGCGCGCGATCATCTTCAGCGCATCCGCGAGCGGGTTGTTCGCAGGAAACGGCGAGTTGAGGGCGGGTCCGCTGGCGAGCGCGGTCGACAGCGTCGAAGCGTAGTCGATCGCGTTGTTGAGCACGGCGTTGTAGCTGCGCGTGAGCGGATCGGGATAGGCGTTGGCCAGCATCTGCGCGATCGCATTGGCCGCCGCTGCGCCCGACGCGCCATCGTAGCCGATCGGGCCGACCACGCCACTGCTCGCCACGCTGTAGGGCTGCACCTGCACGCCGGTCTGGAAGCGATTGGTGCCGCTGAGCGAAATCGACATCGGCAGCGGCGCCCCCGGGTTGAGCACGGAGAGCCGGTCGGCGGCGAGGCCACCCCAGCCGGTGGTGCCGTGCGAGGTCGGCTGACCGTACTGCCATTGGCCTTGCTGGTCGAGATGGGAGAACAGCAGCGGCGGCAGCGGATAGCCCGGCGTGAGGTACTGGCTCTTCGTCGTCGGTTGGCGCAGCGTGCCGACGTTGACCACGAAGGCACCCTTGCCCGCATTGAACAGCGTGCCCATTTCACTGCAGTTCGGATGCAGGCCGTAGGTCTCGCCGCTTGCCGCGCCCTGCACCGCGAGTGGCAGCAGCGACCCGCGCGCGATGGCGAGGCCGCCGCGCGAATTGCCATAGGTCGTGTAACGCGTCGTGTCGCTCGGAATCAGCATGTTGTACGAATCGTTGCCGCCGGCGAGATAGACGCAGACGAGCGCCTTGTAATCGCTCACCGCCGAGTAGCTGGAGCAGGATGCGGCTAGCGCCGAATTGATGAGGCCGAACTGGCCGTAGAGAGCGCCGCCGCCGATGCCGGCGAGGCAGGAGGAAGCGGCCGCGCGCAGGAAGTCGCGGCGCGAGCGCGAATGCGAAGTGATCATGGTGGGGAGTCCGGGGTTATTTCTGTACGGCGAATTCGGGCGAAACGAGCACGACCTTGAGCAGATCGCGCACGCGAACCTGCGCCGGCAGGAAGGAGTACGAGGCTGGGTCGTTGAGCATGCCGATCAGCGCATTGCGCGCGACCGTGCTCATGCTTCCGTAAAGCAGATCATGGTTGACCTGATCGACCAGATTCGCCGCGTTGCCCGCGATCGCGGTCAACGGCGAGATGTCGATGAGCAGCGCGTTCGCTCCGTTGCTCGGATTGCCTACGTAGTTCTGCGCGCGCGCGGTCAGATCGTTGGCGATCATCATGACCGTGCTCTCGGTCAGCACCTGCAGCTCCGGTGCGTATTGACCTGCCGTAGCGAGTTCGCCGGGCGGAAGGTAGTCGGGCTGGTAGAAGTTGAACACCGAGTTCGCGCCGTACGGATGCTGGTAATAGTTCTCCGGATGCGATGCCATGTACTTGCCGGTCTGCGTCGCCGGCGCGTAGTAGCGCCACAGCGCGGTGAGGCGCAGCAGCGGCTCGCGCAGCTTGCCAAAGGTGTAGCCGGGAGTCGAAACGGTGCCGGTCATCGCCTCGTCGTCGAGCAGGATCGCCGCGGCGACCAGGCCGAGGTCGCCGCCGGTCGCGCTGAACACCGAGCTGACGCGCGCGATGTAGGCCGGCGTCGGATTGCTCGAGGTCAGGCGCTGGATGAGCTGGCGCGAGATGAACGGCGCGACGTTGGGATGCGCGGCGAGTGCGTGGAGCGCGGCGGCGAGATCGTTCTCGCAGCTCGTGCCCGCAGGCACGGTCGGCGCATCGGAACTGGCACCGTAGTTGCCGGTCGGGCTGATCAGGGTCTTGGCGCCGCTGTCGTGGTACGCCGCATAGCAGATCAGCGGCTGGTAGTTCGCCGGTGCCCAGTTGCCGCTGCTGGGATCGGTGCCGAATCCGCTCTGGTAGCTCCAGCCGGTGAACACGCGCGCATAGGTGGCGACGGTCGCTTCGGTGTAGGTCGGAATTTCCGCGCCGTTCGCGTCGAGCTTCGGCGAGAAGTCGGCATTGCGCAGGGTCAGACCAACCGAGAACAACTGCATCAGTTCGCGCCCGTAGTTTTCGTCGGGGAAAGTGCCGAGCAGCGGGTCACTCTTGCGGTTGCTCGTGTAGCTGAGCATCTTGCCCATCGCCGGACTGCGCGAGACGTCGTAGATCAGGTTGTAGTAACTCGCCGGATGGGACACGCCCGCGCCATCGGTGTAGCTGGCGACGTCGCGCGCAAGCGTGTCCGCGTATTCGGCGATCGCGACGGGATCCTGGTCGAGATTGCCGGCGCGGTCGGACACGACGAGGATTTGGCTCATCGCCCAGGCAATACGCTGGCGCAACTGGTCCGGCGCGGTGACCATCGTGCGGAAGGAAACTTCGAGACGATCGATCTGGCCCGGATTGGTCACGTAGGCGTCGAGCTTCTCGACCGCCGGACGTTGCAGTGTCGGCTGCAACGCGAGCTGGCGGCGAATCCATTCCGCATAGCCGAGCGCACGCAGGCTGGCGATGTCCACGCGGGTCGGGCCGAACGTGGCCATGGTGAGGAAGCGCGCGGCTTCGGCATCGCTGGCCGGAGCGCTGTTCATTGCCACTATCGCGGCACGCTGCGGCGCGGACAGCCCGGGCCCCGCCAACCCGGCCCTTGCCGCCATGGCGGGGCCGAGGAACAAAATCAGGACGCAGGCAAGCACAACCCGAGCCGGGTTGGCGGAAAAAAGAACTCGTGACTTCAAGGGGAGAACTCCGAGGGAATGCGCCGAACTCCACGGCGATTGCCCTTGTAACTACTGGGGTGCGTCAATTACGTTTGATTCGCGTTGCGCGAAAGCACCCCTGCTATGTTTCGCGACGGTAAAATAAAAGTTAATAAAGTGTTTGGTCAAGTGAAGTGCATCACAAATCAAAAAAATAGTTTGGCGCTTGGCAGTCGGTTTATCATTTTGATCTTAGTCACTTTTTTGCCAATCTGATGTTAAATCGCGACTGTTTCGACTCCTTCGCCTAATGAACGAAAACTTCGCTCGCCTCTCCTCCGGATTTCCATGTGCCTGCTGTTGCTCGCCCTGAACACCATCGCCGATCGCCCTTGGCTCCTGCTCGGCAACCGTGACGAGTTCCACGCGCGGCCGACCGCGCCGGCCGGCGAATGGGCTGACGCACCCGGCATATTCGGCGGACGCGACCTCGCCGCCGGCGGTTCGTGGCTCGCCGTGAACCGCAACGGCCGCTATGCCGCGGTCACCAACGTGCGTCGGCCCGGCGCGCAGGCCGCGCCGCGATCGCGCGGCGCGCTGGTCGGCGAATTCGT
The DNA here is from genome assembly GCF_036383415.1 of Rudaea sp. GTDB lineage: Bacteria > Pseudomonadota > Gammaproteobacteria > Xanthomonadales > Rhodanobacteraceae > Rudaea. Next base: position 5,666 of record NZ_DASVOK010000117.1, read on the forward strand.
CAGCGCCGACACGATGCCGCTTGCCTATGTCGAAACGATCGCGCGCGAACGCGCGTGCTACGGACCGTTCAACCTCGTCGTCGGCGATGCGCGTGGCGCATGCTTCGTCAGCAGCATCGATGGCAAGGTGCGCACGCTCGCCGACGGCGTGCATGCATTCAGCAACGGCTCGCTCGATGACGAATGGCCGAAGATGCGCCGGTTGCAGGAGAAATTTTCCAGTTTGTTGCAAAGTGGAAAAGTGGAGGATGAGGCGCTGCTCGACCTGCTTCACGACGACGCCCGGCCGGACGACCGCGACCTGCCGCAGACCGGCATAGCCCTCGAACTCGAGCGCCGTCTCGCCTCGATCTTCGTCATGCCGATGAGCGTGCACGGCGACGCCTACGGCACGCGCGCGAGCACGCTCGCCTACGCGTACGCGGACGGCTCGCACGTCCTGCGCGAGCGCCGCTATGACGCCGCTGCCAACGTCGCCGGAGAAGCAGCGCTGTCACTGGCCGCATCGACGTAGCGCGGGTCCGCACGCATCGAATACGTATTCACGCGCCACGATGCCAGCCGCATCGAACCTGGCACGCTAAAGTGCCTGCCTTTCGACGACGGCGGAGGGCATATGACGAATCGACGCAGGCGCGCGGCATGGCCCATGGGCAGGCTGGCGTGCTGCCTGCTCGCGCTCGCCTTGCCATTGTCGTCCACGATCGCGCATGCCGAAGGCAGCGTGGTCCATCATGCGGCGTTCGCTTCGAAATTCGTCAAGCCACGCGACGTCAGCGTGTGGTTGCCCGAAGGCTATGATCCCAAAGGCGAGCGCCTGCCCGTGCTGTACATGCAGGATGGCGAGAATCTCTACGACTCGAGCCGCTCGCTCAGCGGCGCGAACTGGGGTGTGGACGTCACCGTTTCGCGATTGATCCGCGAAGGCAAGATGCCGCGCGTGATCGTCGTCGGCATGGCCAGCACCGACCTGCGCGGACGCGAATACCTGCCGAAGAAGATCTACGATCGTCTGCCCGCGGCGACGCGCGTCGCGATTGCGACGGGCTGGGGCGGCGAGCCGTTGTCCGACGAGTACCTGAAATTCATCGTCCGCGAACTCAAGCCCTTCATCGACCGCAGCTACCACACGAAGGCCGGAGCGGCCGACACCTATGTGATGGGCTCGTCGATGGGCGGACTGATTTCGTTCTATGCGCAGGCGGAGTATCCGCAGGTGTTCGGCGCGTCGGCATCGCTGTCGTTGCATTGGCTGCTCGGCAGTTCGCGCGATCAGCGGCCCGATTCCGCGATCCACGCGCCGCAGGTGAGCAAGGCTTTCGCCGACTACCTCGATGGGAGCGCGCTCAAACCCGCCGGACATCGTGTCTACATCGACCAGGGCACGGCGACGCTCGATGCAAGCTACCGGCCGTACAGCCTCGCGTTCGAGGACCTGATGCGCGCGCGTGGATGGACGCGCGGCGGAGATTTCGAGAGTCGGGTCTTCGCCGGCGAAAACCATAGCGAAGCTGCGTGGAACAAGCGCTTGGCTACACCGCTGGAGTTCCTGTTCTCGCAGCGGACAAAACTCGCCGCTGCGCCGCGCGCGCATGCCGATGCCGAATACCTGGATTTTCTGCGCCGCGCGCAGGTGCCGGACGACTACATGGTCGGCAAGTTCGGCACCGCCGATGTGGTGCTTCTCGGCGAAGACCATGCGGTCAGGCAGAACCTCGCCTTCGTCGCCGCGCTGATTCCGAAGCTGTACGCGGCGGGCGTACGCAACCTGGTAATGGAGTTCGGCGCGCAGGAAGACCAGCAGGCGCTTGACGCACTGCTCGGCGCCGCGACTTTCGACGAAGGCAAGGCCAAGGCGCTGATGTTCCACTACAACAGCATGTGGAGCTGGAAGGAATACCGCGACCTGTACCGCGCCGCGTGGACGTTCAACCGCGCTCTCGCGCCGGGGCGGAAACCGTTCCGCATCGTCAACATGAGCTATGTCTACGACTGGCGCGGCTTCGACGGCGTGCGCACGCCGCGCAGCCTCGCGCGGATATTTTCGCGCGGCGTGGTCGATGCGTTCCGCGCCGACCTGATCTCGCGCGACATCCTCGACCGTGGCGAGAAGGCACTCGTACTGACCGGCACGCTGCACGCGTTCACCCACTTCGCAATGCCGGAAACACACGCCGACAGCGATGGCTTCTGCCTGCGCACCGAGAACGCGCTCGGCAACCGCCTGCTCAAGGCCTATGGCATGCGCGTCGCCAACGTGTTGCTGCACCAGAGCTTGCCGAACCGGCCCGGAGTGAAGCCGGCGTTCGTGCAGCCGGGTGGTGGCGAGATCGAACGTCTGATGCGGCTCAATGCGAATGTGCCGGTCGGCTTCGACCTGCGCGGCACGCCACTTGGCGACGTGCGCGAACCGGGTTACTACGGTCTCTGCGACGACAAGCTAACGCTTGGCGGCTTCTTCGACGGCTACGTGTTTCTCGCGCCGTTCTGGCAACTCGAAGCGGCAACGCCGGATCCCGATTTCGTCGACGAGATCAACCTGCGCTCGGCGCTGGACCAGTTCCCCGACCCGGACTGGAGTCCGAAACCGGCCGACCTGAAGGGAATCAAGGCGGATCTGCAGAAGATGGCCGACGACATCGACCGCCGCTATCGCGCCGCGGAGTGAGTCAATGCCGCTCTATCAGGGTGGCAGAATTGCCTTGAGTGCCGCCCGTGCCGCGTCGAATGAGAAGTGCGAGCTCACGTTGACGAGCCCGTTCGCCGACAAGGTGTTCCACAGCGACTCGTCGGCGTAGAGGCGCAGGATCGCGGCGGCGAAGTCGGCCGGCGAGTCGGCGACGAGGACGTCGCTGCCGGCGTTGACGTGCATGCCCTCTACGGCAGTTGTCGTCGCGACTACGGGCAGGCCGTAGCTCATCGCCATGTTGACCTTGCCCTTGACGCCGGCGCCGACACGCAGCGGCGCGATCGAGACGCGGCAGCCGTCCATGAACGGCGCGAGGTCGGCGACGTAGCCGTGCATGATCATGCCGTCGATCGCGAGCTTGGCGATCGAATCGGGAGCGCCGGCACCGATGATGTGCAGATCGATCTTCGCCTTCGCGCGCAACAGCGGGAACACTTCGCGCACGAACCAGAGCACCGCGTCGATGTTCGGCGGGTGCTGGAAACTGCCGACGAAGACGATGCCCTCGCGCGCGGCGAACGCACGCCGGCAGCCGTAGATCTCATGCACGTTGCTCAATACTGCCACCGGTACACCCGGTGCCTCGCGCGCGAGCAGCGCCTTTTCCGTTTCGCTGACGACGAGGGTGAGGTCGCATTCGTCCATCACGCGCAGTTCGTTCGCCCGGGTTGCCGCGGCCTGGCGCGCGAGCTCGGCGCTGCCTTCGATCTGCGCCGTGCGCTGCTCGCGCAGATAGTGCAGGTCGACCGTGTCGAAGATCATTTTCGCGCGCCGCGCATACAGATATACGAGATCGAGATATTTCTCCGCGACGTAGTGGCGCGAGAGCACGACGGCGTCGAGTTCGGGCCCGTTCGTGCGCAGCCATGCGCCCGCATCGGCGACGAATGGGTGATAGAGCGCTTCGACGCCGAGTGCCTGCAGTGCTTCGGTGTAGCGTCCTTCATGGGCGTGATTTTCGGGCAGGAAACTCACGCGATAGCCGAGTTCGCGCAGCAGGCGCATCAGGTTGGTCATGCGCAGCGAACCCGAATCCTGATCCGGCCGCGGTGTGTACGAATCGATGATCAGCACGCGCCGCGTGTCGTGGAAGTTAGCCGCCGCGGCGGCATGCTTGGCGTTGTCGATCGGCGCCGGTTGCAGGGTTAGCGCCGCCTTCCACTTGTCGATGAATTTCTCGCGGTTGACGACCTGGTACTGCTTGATACCGCTGCCGATGTCGGTGCCCGAAGTGACGCCCTCGAAATGAACCACGACCGAGCGCGGCTCGTAGAAGACCTTCTTGCCGGCCGCGCGCACGGCGAAGGCGAGATCGGTGTCTTCGTAGTAGGCCGGCGCGTAACGCGAGTCGAAGCCGCCGAGCTTGTCGAAGAATTCGCGCCGCAGCATGATCGCCGCGCCAGAGCAGTAGTCGGCCTGGCGACGGAATTCGTAGCGCGGGTCGCTGGGGTTGTCGAAGCGGCCGTAATTCCAGCCCGAACCGTCGCGGAAGACGATGCCGCCGGCTTCCTGCAGGCGCCCGTCCGGATAGACGAGCTTGGCGCCGACGAGGCCGGCGTCGGGTTCCTCGGCAAAGCAGGCGATCAGCGCTTCGAGCCAGCCGCGGGTGACGACGGTGTCGTTGTTGAGGAACAGCACGTACTCGCCGCTTGCCGCCGCGGCTCCCGCGTTGCAGGAGCCGATGAAGCCAAGGTTGCGCTCGTTGCGCAGAGAACGGATGCCGTCGATTTGCGCGAGCTGCGCCGGCGTCGCATCACTCGAGCCGTCGTCGACGACGATCACCTCGAACGCCGTCGCGCTCGCGTGTTCGGCAAGCGAACGCAGGCAGGCGACCGTGTATTCGACCTTGTTGTAGACCGGAATGACGATGCTGACTTGCGGCCGTGCCGAAGTGGGCACGGCAAAGGTTTCCAGCGGCGCATCATGTGCGACCGGCGCGGCCGGAGCCTCGACGATCGGCGCGGGCACCGGCGCGCCGCGCTTGCGCGCGAATTCGTCGCCGATGCGGCGGAACGTGCCAAGCAGTCCACGCCGCGCGAGGCTGGCGCGCGT
>NZ_DASVOK010000118.1:0-5959 GCF_036383415.1 Rudaea sp.
GCGACCTCATGGGCGGTGCGATCCACGCGCTCTCGCTGAAAACGCTGACTCCGGAAGAGTCGGCCAGACAACAACGGTAACTCCCCACATGGCAAAAATCGTGATCTCGGGCGGCGCTCCGCTCAACGGCGAAGTGCAGATTTCCGGCGCGAAGAATGCCGTGCTGCCGATCCTCGCCTCGACCCTGCTCGCCGACGGGCCGATGTCGATCACCAACGTGCCGCACCTGCACGACGTGACCACGACGATGGAATTGCTCGGCCAGATGGGCGTGAGCCTCGAAATCGACGAGCGCATGCGCATCAACATCGATCCGCGCACGACCAACCGCTATTTCGCACCGTACGACCTGGTCAAGACCATGCGCGCCTCGATCCTCGTGCTCGGTCCGCTCGTCGCGCGCTTCGGCGAGGCCGACGTGTCGCTGCCGGGCGGCTGTGCGATCGGCTCGCGTCCGGTCGACCTGCACATCAAGGGCCTGCAGGCGCTCGGTGCCGACGTCAGCGTCGAAAACGGCTACATCCGCGCGCGTGCGAAACGGCTCAAGGGCGCGCGCGTGCATTTCGACATCGTCACCGTGACCGGCACCGAGAACATCATGATGGCCGCCGCACTGGCCAAGGGCACGACCGTGCTCGAGAACGCCGCGCAGGAGCCCGAGGTCGTCGATCTCGCCAACTGCCTCAACGCGATGGGCGCGAAGATTTCCGGCGCCGGCAGCGAGACGATCGTCATCGAAGGCGTCGACCGCCTCAACGGTACCGACTACGACGTGCTGCCCGACCGCATCGAGACCGGCACCTTCCTCGTCGCCGGCGCGATCTCGGGCGGCCGAGTGCTGGCCAAGCGCGCGCGCCCGGACACACTCGACGTCGTTTTGCAGAAGCTCGAGGACGCCGGCGCAGAAATCAGCACGGGCGAGGACTGGATCCAGCTCGACATGCGCGGGCGCAAGCCGAAGGCGGTCGACATCGTCACCGCGCCGTATCCGGCGTTCCCGACCGACATGCAGGCGCAGTTCACCGCGCTCAACGCGGTCGCCGAAGGCGTCGGCGTCATCACCGAAACGGTGTTCGAGAACCGCTTCATGCATGTGCAGGAACTGCAGCGCCTCGGCGCCGACATCCACGTCGACGGCAACACCGCGACGATCCACGGCGTCGACACGATGACCGGCGCGCCGATCATGGCGACCGACCTGCGCGCTTCGGCCTGCCTCGTCCTCGCCGGACTTGCCGCGAAGGGCGACACCACGGTCGACCGCGTCTACCACATCGATCGCGGCTACGAGAACATCGAGGAAAAACTCGGCAGTCTCGGCGCGCATATCCGCCGCCTGCCTTCCTGATCCGCCGCGAGTACTCGCGGCGCGTTGCTACAACCTCGCGGCGAGATCGGCCAATGGCGCGATCACGAGGAGGCGCGTGAGGATCAGGGCAACCGAGGCGAACCAGCAGGAAAAGTCGAATCCGCCGACCGGCGGCAGCCAGCGCCGGAACGGGTTCACGACCGGCGCGACGAAGCGGTCGAGCAACCGGTAGCCGTCCTCGTAGCGCATCGAAGGGAAGAAGCTCAGGACGCAGTAGATCAGTATCGCCCCGAGTTCGATCCAGATGATCCAGTCGAGCGTGCTGACCAGCGCGGGCGCGAGCAAGCCGAAGAAGCGCATGCGGCCGAACAGCACCTCGAGCAGCATCGACTCGAGCAATACGAGCAGCCAGGCGATCAACAGCGCGGCCAGTTCGAACTTACGCCAGCGCGGCACGAATCGGCGCAACGGCGCGATCAGCGGATTGGTCAGCCGATAGACGAACTGGCAGATCGGCTCGTGGAACGGTACGCCGACGGCGATCAGCAGGAAGCGCAGCAGGAACAGGCCGATGAAGAGCCCGAAAGCCGTCTGGATGAGGAAGATCGCGGCACTGAGGATGTAGGGCATGGCAGCGGTTGCGCGAGTCAGTCGAGTTGCGCGGAGAGTTCCTGCCCGCGTTTCGTCGCCGCGGCGACGGCGCGTGCGGCAATGGCGCGCAGGCCGTCCGCCTCGAAGCTCTCGACCGCGGCTTGGGTGGTGCCGTTGGGCGAAGTGACGCGCTGACGCAGCACGGCCGGCGCCGTGGCGTCTTCGCGCAGCATGCGTCCGGCGCCGAGGCAGGTCTGCGTCACGAGTGTGCGAGCAGCCGCGCGAGTTAGGCCCTGGGCGACGGCGGCATCCTCGAGTGCTTCGACGAGGAGGAAGAAATACGCCGGACCCGAGCCGGACAGCGCGGTCACCGTGTCCATGAGTGACTCGTCTTCGATCCACACAGCGACGCCGGCGGCATCGAGAATGCGCTGCGCCAGTTCGCGCTGGCGGGCATCGGTACGCGCGTTGGCGACGAGGCCGGCGGCGCCGGCGCCGATCAGTGCCGGCGTGTTCGGCATCGTGCGCACGACCGCGACGTCGCCGCCGAGCCAGGCGTCGATCTGGTCGATGCGGATGCCGGCAGCGATCGACACGATCAGTGGCTTGCCCGCCTGCACGACGTCGCGCAACGAAGCGCATACCGCCTTCATCACCTGCGGTTTTACCGCGAGGACGATGGCATCGGCGCCCTGCGCGGCATCGCTGCCGCTGGCGAAGCCGCTGACTCCGAAGTCGTGGGCGAGCGCGGTGCGCAGGTCGGCGTTCGGCTCGGCGACGGCGATGTCCGCGCCGTTGGTTCCGGCGCGTACGAGGCCGCCGATCAAGCTGCGCGCCATGTTGCCGCCGCCGACGAAGGCGATGCGCGAGGCAGGGGCGCTCATGGCGTGGCCAGCGTGCTCGAGGCAACGATGAGTTCGACGCGGCGGTTTTTCGCGCGGCCATCGGGGGTGCCGTTATCGGCCGCCGGGTGATCTGGGCCGAGGCCCTTGCGTTCGATGTCCTTCGTGGCGAAGCCGTTGGCGACGAAGGTATCGGCGACGATATTCGCACGGCGCTGCGACAGGCCGAGGTTGTAGTCGCGTGCGCCGACATTGTCGGTGTATCCGTCCACGCGCAACTGGCGGATGTCGACGGCGAGCAGCTGGCTGGCGAAGTCGGCGATCGCCTTGCTGAACTCGGGCTTGAGATCGTCCTTGCCGAATTCGAACGAGATACGGTCGGGCAGGACCAGCAGCCAGCCGTCGTCGGTCTTGCTGAAGCCCAAATGGGTCAACGTTTCCACCTGGCGCTGGCCAAGCGTCGGCTTGGGCGGGGCCGAAGCGCATGCCCCGAGCAACGCGAACAGGAAGCACACGAGCGCGAGGGAGAACTGGCGCTGGAGTCGGGGGAGAAAGGCGCTTGCTTGCATGACCGCTTCCTTATGTTGCGAATCGCAGGGGAGGTGAAAGATACCCGTTTTTGTTGCAGGCGTTACATCGCGGCGGGATCGACCTTGATCCACTCGGAGCTTGCCGCTTGCCCGCCGGCGGCGGCATCGGCCTGCCAGCGCGTAACGCGGCCCTCTTCGTAGCGTCGGTTCTTCGCCGCATACATCGCCTGGTCGGCCAGGCGCACGAGTTCGTCGGTGCCTTGCGTCGCATCGGGATAGATCGCCATGCCGATGCTCGTGCTCGGGTGTAACACGAGGTTGCCGTGGCGGATCGGCACTTCGAGTTCGGCATGCAGTTCGGCGAGGATCAGCTCGGGATCCGCGGCATCGGCCAGTGGCGACAGCAGGACGACGAACTCGTCGCCGCCGATGCGCGTGGCCGTGGTCTCCTGTGGCCGCCAGGCGCGCAGACGCGCGGCGATGCAGCTGAGCAGGTCGTCGCCGGCCGCGTGACCGAGGTTGTCGTTGACCGACTTGAACGCATCGATGTCGAGATAGAACAGGCAGGCGCGCGTGCGGTTGCGGTCGCAGGCCTCGATCGTTTTCTGCAGCGCCGGCTCGAACATCGCGCGGTTCGGCAGGCCAGTCAGCGAGTCGACGTAGGCGACGCGGCGCAATGCGGCATTGCTCTGCGTGAGCAGGTGGTCGCGCAGGCTGATTTCGTCGAGCAGGACGTTGAATTCGCTGCGCAGATCCTCGACCTCGGCCAGCGAGGACGGCGGCGCGCGCCGGCTGAAATCGCGGCCCTCGATCAAATGCTTGACCACCTCGCGCAGCTGCCAAATCGGCTGGGTGAAGCGTCGCGTATACCGGCGCGCGAGGGCGAGGGCGCAGGCGGCGATCAACAGCGTGCCGAAGCCGAACCAGGCGAGCAGGCCGCTGAGCGTGCGCAGCATCGGCTCGCTGCCGCCTTCCACGGAGATGTCGCCGATGCGCCGGCCTTCGACGATCACGTCCTGGCTGACGCGCTCGTTGCCGACCCGGGCGGCCAGTCTGCCGATCCATCCGTCGGCGCGCGCGTCGATGCGGGCGAGCACGATGCCCGAGGCATCGCGGATCTCGGCATAGGTGATGCCCTCGTCCTTCGGAATCGACTGCAGGATCTCCGCCGCGGTCTTCGTGTCGCGGAATTCGATCGCGCTGCGGCTTTCGCTCGCGGCGAAGCTGATCAGCGTGCGCAGATGGCCCTCGGTGAGCTGATGCAGGAAGTAGTAGCTCAACAGGAAGGCGCCGGCGCCGACGATGACGATGGTCAGCGCGGAGATCGACAGCAGCGCGCGCCCGATGTGCGCGGCCGATGCCGTCGCCGGCAATTTCCCGCGTGCGCGCATGGGTCGGCTCATGGCACGCCCTTGCTCGCGGTGCGCGACGAGCCCAGCGTGAGCAGGCGCGCACTGACTCCGAGCGCGGCCTCCTTCATCGCGGAAACGTTGACCTCGAACTTCTGCCGGTCCGCAGCCGCGGCACCGTCGAGGTGCAGGCAGATTTGTCCGCCCGAAGAACAGAACCCCGAGCCGGAGCCGACCGCGAGTATCGGCAGGCGGCGCGCGCGCGCAAGCACCTTGTCCGTGGTCGCGGCATCGACGGCGGTCAGATCGAGAACCTGGCAATCGGCCAGCGTGGCTTCGGCATCGATGCGCCTGACCGAGAACGGCTTGCCACGCACGATGCGGCCGGCGTAGGCGCGATCCTGTTCGGCCGGCAGATTGCCGACGATGCAGATGTTCCAGGCATGCAGCTGTTCCTCGCCCTGCCAATGCACGTAACGGACGAAGCCGGCGATGTACTCGGCGGAGTTGCTCAACCCGTCCGCCTGCATCTCGACGCCGACGGCGTGCGTGGCGGCGCACGCCAACGCCGCTGCCATCCAGGTTGCGACCGGGAAAAGGAGCGCGCGGAAGGAAAAGCCGATTGTCATCGTGTAAGAAAGGTATCCCGGGCGTCGACCTGCTTCAATCGGCCGACAAAGCGGCAGGATGGCCGCGCACGGGCCGATAAACGTGAATCATCGCACATTTTTTGCGCGCGGACCGAACAGCGCGGAGCCGATGCGGACGAGAGTCGCCCCTTGCGCGATCGCCGCCTCGAAATCCTCGGACATGCCCATCGACAGGGTGTCGACGCCGGCATGGTCGCGACACAATTCTTCGAACAGGCGGCGCATGCGCGCAAATGCCGCCTCGCGCCGGTGCCAGTCGGGATCGGGCGCGGGTATCGTCATCAGTCCGCGCAGCGCGAGTCGCGGCGCGGTATGCACTGCCGCGGCGATTGCGCCGGCCTCTTCCGCGGCGCAGCCGGACTTGCTCGCCTCGTCGTCGATATTGACCTGGATCAGCACCTGCAAGGGCGCGGCGGCCGCCGGGCGCAGGCGGTCAAGCGCGGCGACGAGCTTGATCCGGTCCAGGCTCTGCAGCCAGTCGAAATGCGCGGCGACCTCGCGCGCCTTGTTCGACTGCAGCGGGCCGATCGCATGCCATTCGAGGTCGAGGCCGGCGAGTTCGCGCTGCTTGGCCAGGCCCTCCTGCACGTAGTTCTCGCCGAATGCGCGCTGGCCGAGCGCGGCGAGCTCGCGCACGGCCGCGGCCGGCTGGGTTTTGCTCACCGCGAGCAGGGCGACGTCGTGCCCG
>NZ_DASVOK010000119.1:0-3844 GCF_036383415.1 Rudaea sp.
CATCGCCGTGGCGCCTGCGCGCGACGAAGCCGCGTGGCACGCGCAGGGCAAAGCCGGTGTCGAGGCGCGGCAGGACGCTTTCGGCCAGATGTTCCAGACCGACCAGCGCCAGCAGCTCGCGCGGATCGGTCACGGCTTCGCGCCACAGGCGCCGCCAATCCTGCTTCTGCGAATCCCGGATTCCCGATGCCAAGCCCTGGCTGACATGCGCAGCCAGCGTGTTCCCGGTTACAATTGCAGCTTCAATTTTTCCCATATCCCTCAATTTTAGCCGCAATCGACCGCGGCTCGTCGCACAACGGAGCTTAGAAGATGGCCAGCTATGGCATGAACGACGTCAAGAACGGCATGAAGATCATCGTGGACGGCTATCCGTGCTCGATCGTCGACACCGAATACGTGAAGCCGGGCAAGGGCCAGGCGTTCACGCGCGTGAAGTACCGCAACATCAAGACCGGCCGCGTGGTCGAGCTGACGATGAAGTCGACCGACTCGCTCGAGCCGGCCGACGTGATCGACCAGGACATGGAGTATCTGTACAGCGACGGCGAGTTCTGGCACTTCATGCACCCGGACACGCACGAGCAGATCGCCGCCGACAAGTCGGCGATGGTCGACGCCGAGAAGTGGCTCAAGGGCAACGAGACCTGCATCGTCACGCTGTGGAACGGCGCGCCGCTGACCGTGTCGCCGCCGAACTTCGTCGAACTGCAGATCACCGAGACCGACCCGGGCGTCAAGGGCGACACCGCGGGTTCGGGCGGCAAGCCGGCCAAGCTCGAAACCGGCGCGACCGTGCGTGTGCCGCTGTTCGTGCCGAACGGCGAGGTGATCCGCGTCGACACGCGTACCGGCGAATACGTTGGCAGAGTCAAATAAGATCGCAGGGGCGCGATTTTCGCGCGTCCCGCGCGAAAATAATTCGATAGTATTCGCGCCCGCTTTCCCGGAAAACGCAGAGTGGGCGCGATGAATCGCGCCCCTACGGACATGAAGAACGTCGATACGATTCTCGAAGCCCGCTGGGTCATTCCGATCGAACCGCACGGCGTCGTGCTCGACCACCACGCCGTCGCGCTGGCCGGCGACACGATCGCCGACGTGCTGCCGATCGAGGCTGCGCGCGCAAAATATCCCGACGCCGAGCGCGTCGAATTGAACGAGCACGCGCTGATCCCCGGCCTCGTCAACGCACACACGCACAACCCGATGGTGTTGATGCGCGGCCTCGCCGACGACCTGCCGCTGATGACCTGGCTCAATGAGCACATCTGGCCGGCGGAAGGGCGCGTGATGGGGCCGGAGTTCGTGCGCGACGGCATCGAGCTTGCGATCGCCGAGATGCTGCGCGGCGGCACCACCTGCTGCAACGAAAATTATCTTTTCCCCGACGCGCAGGCGGCGACGTATCTGAAGCACGGCTTCCGCGCCGTGGTCGGCTTGCCGTTCATCGAATTCCCGACTGCGTGGGCAAAGAGCCGCGACGAGTATTTCGACAAGAACCTCGCCGTGCATGACGAGCTGCGCGATGAAGCGCTGGTGACGACGACGCTCGCGCCGCATGCACCGTACACGGTCGCGAACGAGACCTTCGAGCGCATTCGCTTGATGTCCGACCAGCTCGATCTGCCCGTGCACCTGCACCTTCACGAGACTGCACAGGAGGTCGAGGACGGCAAACGCGACCACGGCATGCGCCCGATCGCGCGCATGCACACGCTCGGCTTGGTCAACGACCACCTGATCGCGATCCACATGACCCAGCTCACCGACGCGGAGATCGCGCAGATGGCCGAAGCGGGCGCATCGGTCGCGCACTGTCCCGAGTCGAATCTCAAGCTCGCCAGCGGTTTTTGTCTGGCGGAAAAACTGCGCCGCGCTGGCGTCAACCTCGCGATCGGTACCGACGGCGCGGCGAGCAACAACGACCTCGACATGTTCGGCGAAATGCGCACCGCGGCGATCCTCGCCAAGGCCGTGGCCAATGATGCGAGCGCATTCGATGCTGCGTTCGCCCTGCAGGCGGCGACGCTCAATGGCGCGCGCGCGCTGGGACTCGCAGAGCGCATCGGCTCGATCGTGCCGGGCAAGCAGGCCGATCTCGTTGCGGTGCGCCTCGACGCGATCGAGACGCAGCCGATCTACCATGTTGCCTCGCAGCTCGTCTACGCGACCGGACGCCAGCAGGTCAGCGACGTGTGGATCGCCGGCAGGCGCAAGCTCGACAACCGCGCGCTCGTCGGCATGGACCTCGCCGCGCTGCGCGCCAAGGCACGCGAGTGGCATGAGCGCATCGCGTTTGCGCAGTAACATCGCCCCATGACTTCAACCAACGTCAATGAACCGAATGTAAGCCGTGCGGAAACCGGCAAGTTCGACAAGCTCGCGGCGAGCTGGTGGGACCCGGAAGGCGAGTCGCGCCCGCTGCACGATCTCAACCCGGTGCGCCTCAACTACGTCGCCGAACGGGTCGCACTCAAGGGTGCGCGCGTGCTCGACGTCGGCTGCGGCGGCGGACTGCTCAGCGAAGCGCTGGCTGCTGTGGGCGCGCAGGTGACCGGCATTGATCTCGCGCCGCGCGTGCTCGACGTGGCGCGCTTGCATCTGCATGAGTCGAATCTGCAGGTCGACTACCGCGAAATCAGCGTCGAGGCGCTCGCGCAGGAATCGCCCGGCGCGTTCGATGCGATCACCTGCATGGAGATGCTTGAACATGTGCCCGATCCGGGCAGTGTGATTGCGGCCTGTGCGACGCTGCTCAAGCCGGGCGGGCGCCTGTTCCTGTCCACGCTCAACCGCACGCCGCTCGCGTTCGGTGTCGCGATCGTCGGCGCCGAATACGCGCTGAACCTGCTGCCGCGCGGCACACACCACTACGCTCAGTTCATCCGCCCGTCGGAGATGGCCGCCGCGCTGCGCGACGCCGGGCTCGAACTCGAAGACCTGAGCGGGCTGGCCTACAACCCGCTGTCGCGGCGCACGTGGATCGTCAAGAACACGCAGGTCAACTATCTCGCTTGCGCGGTAAAGCCGGCGTGAGCTTGAACGGCAAACCGATCTCCGCGGTTTTTTTTGATCTTGACGGCACGCTGATCGATTCCGCGCCCGACCTGATCGACGCAATGCGTCGCCTGCGCGCCGAACTCGGTGAGCCGGTGATCGAGATGGACAAGGTCGGCATGGTCGTCTCCAAAGGCGGCCGCGCGATGCTGCGCGCGGGTTTCCCTGGCATAGCCGAGGCACGCGTCGAGACCTTGCTGCCGCGCTATCTCGACCTGTACGCGCAGCAGATCGCACTACACACGCGCACGTTCGACGGCATCGATGCGGTGCTTGCGGATTTCGATGCACGTGCTCTGCCGTGGGGTATCGTCACCAACAAACCCGAGCGCCTCGCGCGCAGTGTCGTCGCGGAACTCGGCCTCGCCGCACGCAGCGCGGCTCTGGTCGGCGGCGATACACTCGCCAAACGCAAGCCCGATCCCGAGCCGTTGCTGCATGCGGCGCAATTGGCGAACGTCGATGCGACGCGCAGTGTCTACGTCGGCGACGATGCGCGCGATATCGAGGCAGGTCGCGCGGCCGGGATGCGTACGGTCGCCGCGGGCTGGGGCTATCTCGATGGAGAGGATCCCCGCGATTGGGGCGCGGACATCGTCGTTGCACGACCGCAGGATCTGGTTTCCGCGCTCGGCCTGGATTGAACTCGCCATGTCGGACGCGCAACACGGCGCCTTCGCCAGCTTCGAGGAGAAATGGCTGGCGGCGAATCCCGAACAGGCCACCGTCGCGCTGTTCCTCGCGCCCGATGCACGCCTGCGCTCGGCCGCGTTCGGTAGTCTGA
>NZ_DASVOK010000120.1:0-1689 GCF_036383415.1 Rudaea sp.
GCGCGCACGAGCGCCGGCAGGCAGCAAGCGAGGGCGATCGACGCCAGTGCCAGTGCGGCCTGCGTGGCCCAAGTGCCGATCTTCATGCGCGTGTAGGCGCGCTCCGCAGGCGCGAGGCCGATGGCATCGGCATGGCGCAGCGCGTGGCGGAACAGCAGCACGAACACCGCCGAGATTGCGGCGAAGCCAAGGCCGAACACGAGGTAGGCCGCGCGCAGTTCCTCGACCGTGGCGAGCTGCCTGACCGAGCCGTCGCTCAAGCCGCCGCCGCTGAAGCCCATGAACATCTGCGCGAACAGCATGCGCAACGGATAGACGTAGATCAGCACGATGAAGACGAGCAGCAGGCTCAGGCTCACGCCGGTCGAATCCTCGAGGTCGTAGCAGCGGCTCCATTCGCGATGCGAGAGCCAGATGCGTGCGATCAGCAGGAAGCAGACCGCGAACGTGGGCAGGCCGCGCAGCGCGGTCAGCATTTCGTCGACCGAGGCCGGCACGTGGCCGATCGAGATGATGACGAGAGTGACTGCGAATGCGAACGAGGCGTCGACAAAGCCTTCGAGCCGCGTCGGCTGATGGCGTCGGATCTGCATCACGCGGCTGAGGTCATTCGCCATTGATCGGGCTTTTCGGGTGCGAACGCGAAGCATAGGTGCTGGCGTACGCGAAGCAAAGACCGCGCTGGAGTAGAATGCGGGAATTCCTTCCGCGGACGAATCATGTTCACCGCCGCTGCACTTCAGTCCGACAGCAAGCCCGAACAGTACGCCGAACTCGCCGAGCAGGCGCGTGGCCTGCTGCACGGCGAACGCGACCGCATCGCCAACGCGGCCAACTTCGCCGCGCTCGTGTACAACGCCTTGCCCGGCCTCAACTGGGCCGGGTTCTATTTCTTCGACGGCACGGAACTCGTCGTCGGCCCGTTCCAGGGTCAGCCGGCCTGCGTGCGCATCGCGCTCGACAAGGGCGTGTGCGGCGCGGCCGCCTCGACGCGACAGACCCAGGTTGTGCTTGATGTGCATGCGTTCCCCGGCCACATCGCCTGCGATGCGGCATCGCGCTCGGAAATCGTCGTGCCGCTCGTGGTCGACGGCAATCTGCTCGGCGTGTTCGATGTCGACAGTCCGGAGCTCGCGCGCTTCGACGAGGACGATCGCGTCGGCATGGAGCGGTTGGCTGCCATTTTTCTGCAATCGCTGCGCGCCGAATAGGAAACGACGATGGCTGCCAAAGAAACCCCGGGAAAGATCCGCAACGTCGGACCCAAGTCGGCCGCGTGGCTGCGTCAGGTCGGCGTGCGCACGCAGGACGATCTCACGCGCCTCGGCGCGGTCGAGGCGTTCATGAAGGTCAAGCGCGCGGGTTTCCGGCCGAGCCTCAACCTGCTCTACGCGCTCGAAGGCGCGCTTGCCGACTGTCATTGGGCCGACTTGCCGGAGGAACGCAAGGCCGCGTTGCTGGCCGGCGCCGAGGCGGCCGAAGCGGCCAATCCGATCAAGACGCGCTGGCAGAAGCAGGCCGACCGCAGCGCGGCGGGTGCGTCCGGTGCCAGCGGTTCGAGTGACGATGGCGATGCGTCTTCATCGGGCTTTCTCGACGACGATCGAGGCAGTGCGTCGCCCGACGGGCCGGCCAACCGGTTCGAATAGTTTCTCTTCCCTTCCCGAGGGGAGAAGGGAAGATCAGGCC
>NZ_DASVOK010000121.1:0-6960 GCF_036383415.1 Rudaea sp.
CGGGCAAGTCGACCTGCGCCGACGTCGCCGCACTGCTCGGCATCGACATCAAGCGCACGGTGAAGTCGGTCTGCGTGATCGGTGAACAGGGCTTCGTCCTCGCGCTCGTGCGCGGCGACCACGAGGTCAACGAGGTCAAGCTGCAGAAAATCGCCGGACTTGGCGAATATCGCCTGGCAACCGAACAGGAAATCCTCGATGCGCTCGGCGCGAAGCCCGGGTATCTCGGTCCGGTCGGCGTGGATCGAAGCAAGGTGCATGTCGTGGCCGACCGCGAGGTCGCGGCGATGGCCGATTTCGTCGTCGGCGCGAACAAGGTCGACTTCCATACCGCCGGCGTCAACTGGGGCCGCGATCTGGCCGAGCCCGACGTCGTCGCCGATATCCGCAAGGTCGTCGAAGGCGACGCGTCGCCCGATGGAAAAGGCACGCTGAAGATCGCGCGTGGCATCGAAGTCGGCCACGTGTTCGCGCTCGGCACCAGGTATTCCGAAGCAATGAACGCGAGCGTGCTCGACGCCGACGGCAAGAACCGGCCGATGCAGATGGGCTGCTACGGCATCGGCGTGTCGCGCATCGTCGCCGCGGCGATCGAGCAGAACCACGACGAAGCCGGCATCATCTGGCCCGAGCCCATGGCGCCGTGGCGCGTCGCAGTGTGCATGATCAATCCGAAGAACGATGCCAAGGTCAATGAAGCAGCGACCGCGCTTTACGATGAACTCAACGCCGCAGGCATCGACACCGTGCTCGATGACCGCGGCCTGCGCCCCGGCGCGATGTTCGCTGACATCGAACTGATCGGCATTCCGCACCGCATCGTCGTGTCCGAACGCGGCCTGGCCTCAGGCACGTTCGAATATCGCGGCCGCCGCGACAGCGAAAGCCGCCAGCTCACGCGCGATGAAGCAATTGCGCTGGCGCGCGGATAAAGACATTGCTGCTTCGACAAGGAGGGCTTTATATGTCGCTGCATCGAATCGCGGTTTTGGCGATTTTATTTAGGCGGAGTCAATTTCGCAGGCAGCTTGCATTGGAATGACAAGCAACTGCAAAGACATCCACTGCGCTACGCCGAAATCGCCAGCCGCTCGCTGCGATAGATGCGCGTGGTGATGAAGTACACCGCCAGTGCCGCCAGCGTCGTGCAGACGAAGCAGAGCACGAGCGCGTCGGAACTCACCATCTCGCCCCGCAGGAAGC
This sequence comes from Rudaea sp., assembly GCF_036383415.1. Taxonomy (GTDB): domain Bacteria; phylum Pseudomonadota; class Gammaproteobacteria; order Xanthomonadales; family Rhodanobacteraceae; genus Rudaea. Next base: position 1,204 of record NZ_DASVOK010000121.1, read on the forward strand.
GGGTCAGCGCAATCTGTTGGCCCATCAGCGGCACGGCGTACATCCAGGTCAGCGGCTTGAATGGCAGCACGGTAAGCAGCATGGTCGGGATCGCCGGCACGAACGTGAGCAGGCCGAGCCAGGTCTGCGCCTCGCGATAGCTCTTCGCGAATGCGGCGACCATGGTCTGCAGGCCGGCGAGCAGCGCGGCGAGCGGCAGCATGACGAACAGTCCCTTGAGGACGAAGCCGACGCCGAGATGCAGGTCCATGCCGAGCTTGTCGGTCGGCAGGAAGCGGCTCGCGATGCCGAATGCGACCATGCTCAGCAGCACGGTCGTCATGGAGAACGCGGTCGTCGTCGCGAGCTTGCCGGCGAGGATCTGTCCGCGCGGCACCGGATTGGCGAGCAAGGGTTCGAGCGACTGGCGCTCGCGCTCGCCCGCGGTCGTGTCGATCGCGAGTGCCATGCCGCCGATCAAGGCGCCAAGGATGAAGAAGTAGGGCAGGATGCCGAACATCTGCCCCGAGCGGCTCTGCGGCGTGGACTGGTCGCGCTCGGCGACGACAACTGGTTTCATCACCGACGGCGACAGACCTCGCGCGAGCAGGCGCAGCGCGCCGGTGCGCTGACCGTAGGCGTCGAGCGTGCCCTGCAGGCGGCGTACGGCGCTCTGCGCATCGCGCTGCGATTCGTCGAAGACGAGCTCGACCTGGGCCGGCTCGCCCTTGTTCCAGCTTTCCGCGTAACGCGGCGGGATGCGCAGCACGACGTCGGCATCCTGCTCGCGCACGGCGCGTTCGGCGTCGGCGGGCCCGGGCTGGATCTCGATGCGCTGCTGCTTGAGCGCCTCGATCAGGTTCGGCGCGTGCTCGGCGCCGATCACCGGCAGCTTCAGTGGCGCCTCGGCTTTTTCCAGTTCGCGCGAGACCAGTGTGTTGATCAGCACCACGAACAGCAGCGGGCCCATGAGCGGGCCGGTGACCAGCGTGTTGATCACGGTGCGCTTGTCGCGCAGGTTCTCGCGCACTTCCTTGAGGAAAACGATCAGGGCGGATTTCATGTTCACCTCGCGAACAGCACGAAACAGACGACGAAGATGGAGAGTGCGATCAGCAGATCGTCCTCGCGGCGGAGGCGGCAGGCGATGCGCGCGAAAGTCGTGGTGGCGGTGTTCATGCGGCCTCCATATGAACCAAGTTGACAACGATCATGCGGCGAGCCCCTCGTCACTGCCGATCAGCTTGACGAAGGCGTCTTCGAGATTCGCCTCGCCGGTTTGCGCGCGCAGTGCGTCGGGCGACTCGTCGGCGACGACGCGGCCGCGCGCGATCACGACGATGCGATCGCAGAGTGCGGCGACCTCCTGCATGATGTGCGAGGAGAACAGCACGCAACGTCCTTCGGATTTCAGTTGTCTGAGGAAGGCGCGCATCGCCCGCGTCGCCATCACGTCGAGGCCGTTGGTCGGCTCGTCGAGAATCACGTTCTTCGGGTCGTGCACGAGCGCGCGCGCGATCGCGGTCTTGACGCGCTGGCCCTGCGAGAAGCCCTCGGTGCGGCGGTCGGCGATGTCGTCCATCTCGAGCGCGCGGATCGCGGCGTCGCTGCGCGTGCGGATCGTCGCATCGTCGAGACCGTGCAGCTGGCCGAAGTAGGCGATGTTCTCGCGCGCGGTCAGGCGTTTGTACAGACCTCGAGCGTCGGGCAACACGCCCAGGCTGCGTCTCACGGTCAGAGGTGAGACCGCCGCGTCGATGCCGTCGACGAGCACCTGGCCGGACTCGGGCTGCATCAGCGTGTACAGGCAGCGCAGCGTCGTCGTCTTGCCCGCGCCGTTGGGACCGAGCAGGCCGGTGATCTCGCCGTCGCGCGCGGTGAAGCTGACGCCGTCCACGGCGACGACTTTCTTCGCGCCCGAGCCGAACGTTTTGTGCAGATCCTTGACTTCGATCATGGCGCGGCTCCGTTGAAATCGACCAGTGCGGGAATCGGCCCCAGCGCGTCGGCGCATTTCACATCGAGCGTTTTCGGATTGAGTTTCTCGACGAACTCGCCGACGAGTTTCGGGATGCAGCCGCGGCCGATGACGTTGTGGCCTTGGCCGTTGGCGACGATCAGCTTCGCGTTCGCGAGACCCTTCATCACCTGCTGGCCGTAGCGCGGCGGCGTCACCGGATCGAGCTCGCCTTCGAGCACGAGGATGGGTTTGTCGGACTTGAGCTGCGCGTGGAAATCCGCCGGCATCGCGCCGTGCGGCCAGACCGCGCACATCGCGGTGATCGCATCGGTCAGGCTCGTGCCGAGCAGCGTCTGCGCATCGTTCGGATCGGGCTTGATCAGGTCGGCATCCTCGCTGCAGACGACCGAGGCCTGCATGCCGCCGTTCATCGTGCCGGACATGTCGTCGTGCAGCAGCTGTGCCTGTCCCGCGAGCGGCGTGTAGTTGCCCTTGAGGCCCTCGGCGATCGACAGCGGCAGCAGCGCCGCGGTCTCGGGTGAGTAGGCGAACATGCGCACGAGGCCGGCGAGGCGGTTCGCGGTAAGGCGCAGATCGGTCGCCTTGAACGTGATCGGATCGCGCAGCGAATAGTCGCGCGGTTGCGCGCGCAACGCGTCGCGCAGCTTGACCAGGCTGGCGTAGGAATCGCCGAACGCCTTGGCGCAAGCGGTGTCCTTACCGCACAGTGCGAACTGCGCCTGCAGCGCATCCTCGAGATTGCGCGCGAAGTCCTGGCCGAAGATCAGCTCGTTCGGCGCGACCGAATCGAGCACGACGCTACGCACGCCATCGGGATAGCGCATCAGGTATTGCTGCGCCATGCGCGTGCCGTAGGACACGCCAACGAGGTCGAACTGCGGCGCGCCGAGCGCGAGACGCAGATCTTCGAGATCGCGCGCCGCGACCGTGGTCGTGTAATAGCGCGGGTCGGCTTTCTTTTCGACTTCGGCGAGGCACTTCGCCGTCGCCTCGCGCAGCTTGGCGACGTCGATGCCGCTGTCGGTTTCGCCGACCTGCGCGCGGTTCTTTTCGTCATCCTTGGTCGCCTCGCAGTCGAGCGGATGCGATTTGCCGGTGCCGCGCTGGTCGAGCAGCAGGATGTGGTGGTGCTTGCGCAGCGGGGCGAGCGCGCCGGCGATCTGCGGCCAGGTTTCGACCGCCGCCTGGCCCGGCCCGCCGGCGAGGAAGACGACGATGTCGGCATCCGCGCGCTCGTCGACGCTCTTGATCAGGGCGAGGTTGAGGTCGATCTTGCGGCTCGCGGGATCGTCGCGGTTTTCCGATACGGCGAACGGTGCACAGAACGCCGCGGTCGTCGCGCCGGACTTCTTCTGCGGCAGCTCGCAGGCCTTGAACGCAAACGTGCCAAGGGTGAACTCGCGTGCGTTCGCGGGAATCGCCTTGCTCATGCTGCGTGCGGGCGCGTCGCTACCGCCTGCGCGTGGCGCTGCGAAGTGCTTCCATGCCAGCACGCCAGCTGCGACCAGCAGCAACGCGAGCCGGAACAGGTTTCTCTTGCTCATGCTTCAATCCTTCCCCGGTTGAAAAATCGATTCGATCGTCATGCGGAACAGCTTGGCAATGCGGAACGCGAGCGGCAGGCTCGGATCGTACTTGCCGGTCTCGATCGCGTTGACCGTCTGCCGCGACACGTCGAGCTTTTCGGCAAGGTCGCCCTGCGACCAGCCACGCTCGCCGCGCAGTTCGCGCACCTTGTTGTTCATCGATCGCCTGCGTGGTTCCCTGGCCTGAGCCAGCGGCGCAAACCGAAAACCACGGCGGCTCCGAAGAATGCTGTCGCAATGCCGCAGAACACGCCAAAGGCGAAATTATCGGTAGAGTGGAAGTATGACCATGCGCCGACGGCGCCGAATATGAGCGCGACGATCAGAAGCCGGACATGCGCTGGCATGCCGTCGGCCTCGTCGCAGAGACCACCGCCGTAGTGCCGCGCCGCCCACTCGCGCACCAGGCCATAGCTGAACAGCAGGATCGGGAACACCCATATCAGGAGCAGGGCGGGGGCTTCCTGCGGCAGGGCTTTGGTGATGGCGAGAAAACCGCCGATCAGGCTGAATACGCCGACCACCGCGCTGGCGACGCCCAAGCCGATCAGGTGCGTGCGCTGCTCGAGCTCGTCGGCCTGCCAGATGCGCCGGCCGAGCAGCCAGACGACATACAGAAGCGGCAACACCGGAAGCAGGGCGTAAACGAGACGGAGCAAAGAGTCTTCGGCGCGGCGCGCATGCGGGAGCAGGATGAGGAGCAACACGACATAGACCGCCATGGCGGCGAATACACGCAGGTCGTGCTGGGTCTTGGAGAGACGCGTCATCACAAATCCTCGCAGTGCGGTCCGTCGGGTGTGTCAAGCATGCTTGACATGCGCATGCTGCGCCGAGGTCGGAGGATTGTCAAGTGTCCTTTACATCGCGAAACGCCCTCGCGACGGCAGGTGCAGGATCAGCGCGAGGAAACGTATTTCTCGCGGCGGATATGCGGAATCGGCAGGCCGGCTTCCTTGAGCAGGTTGAAGCTCTGGTCGACCATGTCCGGATTGCCGCAGAGATAGGCGATGTCGCGCGCCGCGTCGGGCTGGATTTCCTCCAGCGCGACCTGCACGCGGCCGTTGCGGTCATGCGCACGCGGCTGCGCGCGCGCGGTGCGCGAGAAGCAGGCATAGAAACGAAATTGCGGGTTTTCGCGCGCGAACGCTTCGAACTCGTCGCCGTAAAGCAGCTCGGCCTCGTTGCGCGCGCCGTAGATCAGCGCGACTTCGACGTCGCGCTTGGCGAACAGCGTCTTCAATTGCGGCAGCATCGCGCGATACGGCGTCACGCCGGTGCCGGTGGCGACGAGCACGTAGCGTCCGTTCGCGTCGTTGTCCATCAGGCAGAAGCGGCCGTACGGGCCGCTCGCCTCGATCGTGCCGCCGGATTCGAGGCCGCCGAGCAGCGCGGTCGCCGCGCCGCCGTCGACATAGGACACCGCCATCTCGACTCGATCCACGGCGGAGCCGTCACCCGCGCCGATCGTTGCGACGGAGTAGCTGCGCTTGGTCGGCTTGCCGTCGGCGTAGTGGAAATGCACCTGCACGAACTGGCCAGGCAGGAAGGCGAACGGCGCACCGTCGGCGCGTTCGAAGGCGAGATGGCGCACGCTCGGGGCGAGCATGCGGCTGTCGGCAAGACGCAGGGAAAAGTGTTCGGCCACTTGAAAAAACCAAATCCGCAAAAATCAAAGGCCGCTATACTACGCGCTTAGCCTCGTCAAAGCAGCCATGAGCAACGCTCCAGCATCCGTTCCGGCACTCGAAGTCGCCGACCTGCGCAAGACCTACGCCACGGGCGTCGAAGCCCTCAAGGGCATTTCCCTCACTGTCCAGGCCGGCGATTTCTATGCCCTGCTCGGGCCGAATGGCGCGGGCAAATCCACCCTGATCGGCATCATTTCCTCGCTCGTCAATCCCAGTTCGGGCGACGTGCGCGTGTTCGGCCATTCGGTACGCACCGATCGCAGCCGGGCGATGCAGATGATCGGTCTCGTGCCGCAGGAGATCAACTTCAACCTGTTCGAAACGCCGCTCGACATCTGCATCAACCAGGCGGGTTTCTACGGCATCGAACGTGGCGTCGCGCGCGAGCGCGCGGAGAAATACCTCAAGGAACTTGCGCTCTGGGACAAGGCGAATGCGGTCACGCGCACGCTGTCGGGCGGCATGAAGCGGCGCCTTATGATCGCACGCGCGATGATGAACGAGCCGCGGCTGCTGATCC
>NZ_DASVOK010000122.1:0-13913 GCF_036383415.1 Rudaea sp.
CTCAGCGCGTTCCCCGCGTTCGCCGAATGGCAGGACAAGATCACCCAGTACATGTTCGACAATTTCGTGCCGTCGGCCGGCGACACGATCCACGCCTATTTCACCGAGTTCACCGCGAACGCCGGCAAGGCGACCGCGATCAGCATCCTCGTGCTGTTGTTCAGCGTGATCTCGCTGATGATGAGCATCGAGGACGCGTTCAACCGCATCTGGCGCGTGCCGACCGGACGGCCGCTGACCTCGCGCCTGCTGATGTACTGGGCAGTGCTGACCGCCGGGCCGATCTTGATGGTCGGCGCGCTCGCGATCTCGTCCTACGTGTTCGCGCTGCCGATGCTCGCGCAGGCCGGCGAGTCGTTCCAGATCAAGGCACGCCTGCTCGGCATACTGCCGTTCCTGATCTCGTGGTTCATGCTGACCGCGATCTACGTGCTCGTGCCGAATTGCCGCGTGCGCTTGCGCCACGCCGTGATCGGCGCGCTGATCGCGGCGATCGCTTCGGAACTCGCCAAGCGCGGCTTCACGAGTTACGTCGGCAAGAGCTACAACCAGGTCTACGGCGCGCTCGCGATCATCCCGATGTTCATCGTCTGGATCTACCTCTCGTGGATCGTCGTGCTCGTCGGTGCGTCGGTCGCTTCGACGCTGGCCGCGTTCGATTATCGCCCGAACGCGCCGAAGCTCCCCGCGGGCGACGAATTCCGCGGCCTCGTGCGCGTGCTCGCGCACTTCGCCTCTGCGCAGCGTACGGGCGCGGGCCTGAGCGCGGACGAGTTGCGCCGGCGCGAGCCGTTCTTGAGCGATGCGTCGACCCAGCAGTACCTCGGCGACCTGGTCAAGGCCGGGTTGATCCAGCGCAGCGAGCGCGGTGATTTCATCCTCGCGCGCGACCTCGCCACGACGAGCCTGTACGATCTCTACGCCGCGAGTGGTTATCGCATTCCGCTGCACGAGCCGCTGCCGGTTACGGGCGATGTTTCGCTCGACGCGGCCGCGACCAGCAAGCTCGGTGAAGCGGCGAACGGGGTGCGTGCGACCCTGGATACGCCGCTCGCCGAAATTTTTCCCGCTACGGTGCGGTCGAATGCATAGCGAACCACAATCCGAAGGACTTGCATGAAACGTTTCTCCGCTCTTTTCTGTGCCAGCTTGCTGATGGCGGGTATCGCCGGCGCCGCGACCGCGCCGAAACCCGCGCTCAAGCTGGCCACGCTCGACGGCAAGACTTTCGATTTGTCCGCGCAGAACGGCAAATGGGTCATCGTGAATTTCTGGGCGACCTGGTGCTCGCCCTGCATCAAGGAACTGCCCGACATCTCGGCTTACGTCGATCAGCACAAGGACAAGGTCGCGGCGATCGGCCTCGCCTACGAAGACAGTGACAAAGCCGACATCGAGAAATTCCTCAAGGCGCATCCGCTGAGCTATCCGGTCGCGCAGGTTGACGTGATGGATCCGCCCAAGGATTTCGACACACCCAAGGGTCTGCCGAACACCTACCTGATCGCGCCCGATGGCAGTGTCGCCAAGGCGTTTCTCGGGCCGATCCAGATGAAAGATCTCGATGCGATCATCAAGCCCTGAAAACCTGCCTTCAAAGCTGCTGCGACGCGCCCGATCTTATCTAGGATCGGCTCTCCGCTCGCTGCGCTTTGAGGGCAAGTTCTGAGATCGTCATGGTGCGCTGCGCGAAATTCCTCGTTCGTGGCAGAGTGCAGGGCGTGTTCTTCCGCGCTTCGACGCGTGCGCAAGCCTTGGCATTGGGCCTGCGTGGTTACGCGAAGAACCTGGCCGATGGCAGCGTCGAGGTGCTCGCCTGCGGCGCCGAAGACGCCTTGGACCGGCTCCAGTCCTGGCTGCGGCAGGGCCCTCCCGCCGCCCGTATCGACGAGGTTCACCGCATCGACTTTGACGCTTCCGAAGCCGACGGCTCCGGCGAATTTCCTGCCGCGTCGCTAACGCCGGGATTTTTAATTCGCGGCGAATAATGCGGGTTGTGAACTAATACGCAAATCCGCCAAAAAACCGAGAACGCATTTTTAAGAATTGCCACGGAACATGCCGCAATTCTCGTTATCGCCGCGAAAAAATTGTTACAACATCACAAATGCAGGAAATCGTGCGGCAACGATTAGTGTGAACTACTAGCGTTTTTGTCGTTCGTGTCTGGTGCTCAAGGGGGACATCTTGAACGAGCCATATTCGCGTTATGTCGAAGTGCAGATCCGTGTCGTTGCGGATCAGAAGGAGAGTTTGCTGTTCGAGCTAGGGCAGATCGTCATGGCCTGCGGCTTCAGTCTGGTACGCCAGCGCATGGCCGAAGGCAACGAAGGCGTATCGCTCAATTTTGCGGTGCGCGGCCCGGAAGCCAACATGCTCGAACTCGAGGATCGCGTCGCCACGCATCGCCGCGTGCGTTCCTACGAGTCGATGATGCATGAAGTGGCTGCGCCGGCACCGCCAAGGGCGTCCGCGTCGACACCGACGCCGCGCGTGGCACAACACTACACCCCGACACCGAGCTATGCGCCGCCGGCCGCGTATCCGGCGCCGCAAGCGCCGCCACAGGAAATGCCGCTCAACGGGCGTGCCGCGGAATTCGGTAATCGCATCGCCGCGCCGCGGCCGAGCTACGACCGTTCGCGACTTGAGACACTGCTGCCCAAGCTCGCCGCAGACTACCCGCTGATTCTGCCGCGCCTCGTATTGCTCGAGCAGGAGATTCCACCCGAGGAGCACGACAGCGTGCTGCGCTATGTCGGCACCCGCGTCGGCGCCTGGGTATACAAGCGCGATTTCGCGCTTGGCGCGCGCCTCGGCCTGCACGATGCGGTGCGTCACATCGCGCTGCCCGCGGTGCGCCAGCTGCTGCCGGCCGATCTCGATGACGAGGGTCTGCATATCAAGGCCAGCCCTTTCTGCGGCAACGGCCAGCATGGCCGCAGCTGTCATTTTTTCTCCGGTTTTTTCGAAGGCTTGATCAACACTTCGCGCGCCGACAAGCCAGCGCACGTCGAGGAGTCTCATTGCCGTAATTCAGGAGCTAGCTACTGCGTATTTGTCTTCAGTGACTGATCTTGTACATATCTTCAGGGGAAACGACATGAACGCGATACATTGCCATCACAATACCTTTCTCGTCCTGCTGTCCTATGTGGTCTCGGTACTCGGGTCCTACACGGCACTGCAACTCGCGATCGGCATACCGACCGCGAAGAGCGCGAGCGAGCGCTGGCAGGCGTTGATCGGATCGGGCGCCGCAGTCGGGGGTGGCGGCATCTGGGCGATGCACTTCATCGCCATGCTGGCCTGCCAGATGAACGTCGCGGTGACCTATGACCTGCCGCTGACCGCGGCATCCGCGGTGATCGGCATCGCCGCGTGCACGGTTGGCCTCGCGGTGGCGAGCAGCGGCGTGTTCTCCTGGGGCAAGCTCGTCCTCGCTGGCGTGCTGATGGGCCTGGGCGTGGCCGGCATGCACTACACCGGCATGGCCGCGATGCTGATGCCGGCACAGACGGTCTACGATCCGAATATCGTCGTGTTGTCGGTCGTGATCGCGATCGTCGCCTCGATTGCGGCACTGTGGCTCGCGTTCAACCTGCGCGGCTGGATGCAGTTGCTCGGCGCTGCTTTGGTCATGGGCGTGGCGGTCTGCGGCATGCATTACACGGCGATGGCCGCGGCCGGTTTCGTGCCGATAGCGGATGCCAGCGCGGTCGCCCAGGGCCTGCACGGCGAGAGCCTCGGCATCACGATCTTCATCGTCGCCTCGGTGCTGCTGTTCGGCACCCTGATCGTGACGATGATGCGCCAGCAGCAGCGCACCGAAATCCAGATCTGATTTCTGTAGTCGCATGACACAAAAAAAGCCGGCGATTCGCCGGCTTTTTTTCAGGAGATGACGGCGGGCGGTTGCTGCGCCCCCGCGGCGATCAGAGCTCGCCGCGGAACTGCACGCCCCAGATGCGCGGCTCGTTGACGTAGCCGGTCAGGTTGTCGAAGTCGATGCCGCCGGTGATTGCCTTCTTGTCGAGGATGTTGCGGCCGTAGAACGACACTTCGCGCTTGTTGTCGTGCCAGGCGTAGCCGACACGCAAACCACCTTCGACCCAGGCCTTGCCGGTGAACTCGACCGCGCGGTAGAGGAAGTAATCGACCTTGCTGCGGTACGCCCAGTCGGTGTAGGCGAACAGCTCGCCGTCCTTGAACGGAATCGCGTAGCGTGCGGTGATGTTGCCGATCCACTTCGGCGCCTGCGGCAATGGATTGCCATCGATCGAGGCGAGCACGACGCCGCCTTCGGTGATTGTCGGATCGAGCACGTGGCAGAACGGGCCGCCGAAAGGGCTGCTGCCGCACGGTGCGATATAGAGATTCGGATCCTTGATCTTGGTGTAGTTGTAGCTGCCGCCGGCGGTCACCATCAGGTTGTCGGTGACGTAGGCACGCGCATCGACCTCGAAGCCGCGGCCTTCGGTTTTCTTCGCATTGACCAGCTTGGCGAAGTTGGTGCCGCCGCCGACCGCGGTGAGCTGCTGGTTCTTGATCTCGTAGGCGTAGACGTCGGCGTTGATCGTGGCGCGATGATCGAACAGGTCGGACTTGATGCCGAACTCACCCGACGTAATCGTCTCGGTCTTGCCGACCGAAGGCGTGTCGCCGAACAGCAGGCGACCCTGGATGCTCGGCGCGCGATACCCGGTGGCGGCACGCGCGTACAGCGTGGTGTCCTTGTCGAGGCTGTAAGTGGCCGACAGATCGCCCGTCGTGCGCGTCGTGCTCGGGTCCAGGAAAAGCGGCCCGAGCGGGCCGGCGCCCGTGCTGGTCGGTGCGGAGTATCGCGTCGCCGTCCAGTTTTTCTCGTCGTGCGATACGCGCAGACCGCCCTTGATCTTGAACGCGTCGTTGACCTGATAGCCGAGCGAGCCGAACAGCGCTTCGCTCACGTCCTTCTGCTTCTGCTGCGCATAGCCGTCGGCACAGTGGTCGCAGAAAATCGTCTCGTAGTTGAAGCTGTCGACCGTGATGTTCTCGTTGAAGTAGTACGCGCCGACGATCCAGTCCAGCGGCGAGGTGTTCTTCGAGGACAGGCGCACTTCCTGCGTGATCTGGCGGTGGAACGGCAAGCCGTCGGCCGATTCCGACGCGAACGGGATGAAGCCGGGGCCCATCACGCCACCCGGGGCATACACGGCACCATAGCCGCCGTCGATGTCGCCGTGACTCAGGGTCTTGACCCGGTCGAAGCTGGTGATCGAGGCCAGTTCCATGTTCTCGAAGCCCCAGGTCAAGTGGAGACTTGCGCCGCTGGACGTCACGTTCTGGAAATTGTTGCCGTCGATCGAGATCTCGTCGCGCTTCCAGCCCGGCACGAAATCGTTCGTGCCCGCCTGGATGATGTTGGCGCGGAACAGGATCGCCGAGCCGTTGATGTTCATGCCGTGGATGTTGAGCAGCGCATCGAACGTGTCGGACGGCTTGTATTCGAACTGCAGGCGCAGCGCTTGCGTGTTGTAACCGCCGAGTTCGTTGCTCTTGCCCGGCGCGGTGTTCTTCACCCAGTCGTCGCGGTGCTGGTCGAGGAAGGACACGCGGAACGCCCAGTCCTGGTTGATGCCGGCGCCGAACGCGGTCTCGACATTGGTCGTGCCGTAGCGGCCGTAGCTGACATCGACGTAGCCATCGGGTTCCTGGGTCGGGCGCTTGGACTGCAACTTGACCACGCCGGCCGGCGTGTTGCGCCCGAACAGCGTGCCCTGCGGGCCGCGCAGCACTTCGACCTGGTCGATGTCGAAGACCGGGAAGCCCTTGAGGATCGGGTTCTCGAGCACGACGTCGTCATAGACGAACGACACCGGCTGCGAAGCGTTCAAGTCGAAGTCGGTGTTGCCGAGGCCGCGGATGTAGAAGCGCGGGAACGTGCGCCCGAACGAGGATTCGATCAGCAGGCTCGGCACGCGCGCGGACAGGAAGCGCACGTCGTCGGAGCCGGATTTGAGCACGTCGAGTTTCTCGGGATCGATCGCGGTGACCGAAACCGGCACCTTCTGCAGGTTCTCGCTGCGCTTTTCCGCGGTCACGGTGATGTCGGCGAGCTGCTTGGGCGCGGCAGCTTCATCGGCTGCCGGCGCGGCATCGGCCGCGAACGCGGCGTTGCCGGCGAGCGCGCAGGCGATAGCGAGGCTCAGGGTGTAGCGGCGCGGCGCGCGGGTAGCGCGGGCGAGGCGAGGTGACAGCATGGTCGAGTCTCCAGTTTGAATGGGCAAGATTGGCGTGAACGGTTGCGTCCCCGTTCCTTTCACCGCGCCCGGTCGATGCCGTGGCTTGTCGGCGTACGGGCATTGCGATGCCGTCGTGAACTCACGGCATCTGCGGCCCGAGGAACTCCCATCGTGTTGCGCCGGAGATTGTAAAGGAATTGCAAAGTTCCGGGTGTAGGGAACCGTCCTCGCTTTATGACGGTTTCGTGACAAGCGCGCCGCGCGCTCAATACACGTCTTTCACCCACAGCGCCTTGTCGGCCAGCTCCTCGACGCCGGGGTCGCCCTTGAGTTTGGGCAGTTTCAGCGGTTTGACCGGGATTTTGCGGTCGGGCAGGCGGTCGAGCAGGTCGCGGATCAGGTTGAGCCGGCCGCGCGGCTGGTCGTTGAAATCGGCCACGTGCCACGGCGCGTACTTGGTGCTCGTCGCCGCGATCATGGCGTCGCGCGCCTCGCCGTATTCGCGATACTTGTTGCGCGCGGCAATGTCGACCGGCGAAATCTTGTAGCGCTTGAGCGGATCGGAGGCGCGTTCGGCGAAGCGTTCCTCCTGCTCGGCCTGATCGACGGCGAGCCAGTACTTGAACAAAAGTATGCCGTCGTCGACGAGACCCTTCTCGAACACCGGGCATTCGACGAGGAAGCGCTTGTATTCCTCCTCGCCGCAGAAGCCCATGACCTGCTCGACGCCGGCACGGTTATACCAGCTGCGGTCGAACAGGACGATTTCGCCGGCGGCCGGCAGGTGCTCGACGTAGCGCTGGTAGTACCACTGCGTGCGCTCGCGCTCGTTCGGCTTCGACAGCGCGACGATGCGGTAGTGGCGCGTGTCGAGGTACTCGGTGATCGCCTTGATCGTGCCACCCTTGCCGGCCGCGTCGCGGCCTTCGAAGATCACGACGACACGTTTGCCGGTATGGATCAGCCAACGCTGGAGTTCGACCAGTTCGACCGCGAGTTCCTTCAGATGATGCTCGTATTTCTTCTTCTTCATCGAAGTGCTCCTTGTGCTGCTCGAAACTCAGGTTTCGCGCAGACGTGATCTCAGGCCGGCCAGATTGCACGGCGCGGTGCGCGAGTCGAGTTGCGCCTGGATGAGCTTTTCCCAGGCGGTGCGGCAGGCCGAGGTCGAGCCCGGCAGGCAGAACACGAACTTGTCGTTGGCGAGGCCGGCGAACGCGCGCGACTGCAGCGTCGACGTGCCGATCTCCTCGAACGAGAGCACGCGGAACATTTCACCGAAACCCGGCATGTCCTTGTCGAGCAGCGGATGCAGCGCTTCGGGAGTCGAGTCGCGGCCGGTGAAGCCGGTACCGCCGGTGACGAGGATGCCGTGCACGTCGGCCTGCGCGATCCAGGCGGAGACGATCGCGCGCAGGTTGTACTTGTCGTCGCGGCTGATCGCGCGCGCATGCAGGCGATGGCCGGCGGCGGCGAGCGCATCGCAGAGGTAGTCGCCCGAGGTGTCGTTCTGCGCGGTGCGCGTGTCGGACACGGTCAGCACGCAGAGGTTGAGCGGGGTGAATTCTTTGGCGGCAGTCATGCCGCTATGCTACAGCGAAATATCCTGCGGCGGCTGTCCGGCGCGAGCGCGCTCGGCCATGCGTTCGATCAGCGCGGCGAAGTCGTCGGCATAGGCCTGCATGTCGAACAGGCGCGCGCGTGCGGCCGGATCGCGCAGGCGCGCGCGCAAGGCTTCCACCCGTGCCGGCTGACGCGCGAGCTCGATCGCCAGCGCGACATAGGCCTCGTCGTCGGCGACGACCAGCTCGTCGAGACCGATCTGGCGGTTCAGGCTTGCCGCGACGCGCGAGGCAAACGTGTCACCCGGGCGCGTCAGCACGGGGCAACCGGTGTAGAGCGCATCCGAGGCGGTCGTGTGTGCGTTGTAAGGATTCGTGTCGAGGAACAGGTCGGCGCGGCGGTAGCGCGCGAGGTAATCGTCGTGGTTCGTCTTCGGCGCGAAGATCAGCCGTTGCGGGTCGATGCCGGCGCGCTGCGCGGCGCCGCGCAGGCGCTCGACCACGCCGTTGCCCGGGGATTCGTCGAGCAGCCAGAGCACGCTGCCGGGCACCGCATGCAGGATGCGCATCCACAGCGCGAAACTCTGCGGCGTGATTTTCCAGGTCGCGTTGAAGCAGCAGTAGACGAAGCCTTGCGCGGGCAGCCCGAGCGCTTCGCGCGCAGGCGCTGCGCTCACGGTGCGCGTGGTGTCGGTCGGCTGGTAGCAGCGCGGCAGGTTCGCGATCTTCTCATCGTAGTGCGCGCGCTGGCCGGCAGGGATCACGCAGTCGTCGGCGATCAGGTAGTCGTACCACGGTGCGCCGAGCGAGCCGGGGTAGGCCAGCCAGTTGACCTGGATCGGCGCGGGCCTGAGCGCGAAGATGCGCGGCCGCGAGTTCATGCAGTAACCGTCGACATCGATCAACACGTCGATGCGCGCGTCGCGGATGCGCTGCGCGATCGCCTCGGGCGACTGCGGCGCGACATCGTGGAATTCGTGGAAGGCGCGGACGAGGCGCTGGCGCAGCGCGCTGCGATCGGCCGGTGTCGTCGCGAATGCGACCGTGGTCAGGTTCGACCCGCGCAATCGTTCGATCAGTTCGACGACGAGCAGCCCGGTCGCATGCTGGTTGAAGCCCGAGGAGACGAAGCCGACGCGCAGCGATGACGATGCTGGAATCGCCAGTGAGCTCTCTTCTTGCCGCGCCATATGCGGGAATTGCCGCGCGAACATGTGCGCGCAGCGCAGCTGCTGCGCAGGCGTGGAGTTTTCGGCGAGCATGGCGAACGGGCCGATGCCGTCGGCGTCGGCATCGACTGCGGCGAGCAGGCGCGCACCGAGTTCGTCGAGGCCCTTCCAGTCGCACAGCCGGCGCCGGGTGTGGGCGAGGTGGCTCAGCGCCGAATACATGGCGGGCTCGAGCCGCAGCGCATGCTCCATCATCTGTGCGGCCTCCTGCCACTGGCCGGTCTGTTCGAGCACGAGGGCCAGATTGTGCGCGGTATGCGGGCGCGGACTCAGCTCCATCGAGTTGCGGTACGGTTGCAATGCATCCTCGAGCTTGCCCTGACGCTCGTACAGATAACCGAGCACGTACCAGCCGTCGGCCGAACGCGGCGCCACACTCAGACCGCGGCGCGCGTGCGATTCCGCGGCGTCCCACTGGTGCAGCGAGGCGCTCGCGTTGGCGAGGTCAAACCAGGTTTCGGCGCGGTTGGGATCCACGCGCAGGCTGCGCTCGAAACACTGCGCCGCGCCCACATAGTCGCCGAGCTGGTGGCGCAGGCGGCCGAGATTGTTGAGCGCGCCGATATGGCCGGGCGCGAGCGTGAGCGCATGTTCGAGCGCGCGCATCGCATCTTCGATCCTGCCACGATGGAACTCGACCGAAGCGAGGTTGCACAGGACCTCGACCGAGCGCGGGTCGAGACGCTGCGCCTGCTGCAGCGAACGCGTCGCCGCGTCGAACTGGCCGCGCTGCATCTGCGTGATCGCGAGCAGGCGCCAGACTTCCGCATGCGGCGGTAGCGTCTGCAACGCCGACTGCGCGCGGCGCTCTGCGGCAGCAAGGTCGCCGCGTTCGATCAGCGTGGCGATCGCATCCAGCGTCGCCGGCAACAGCGCCGCGTTCATCCTGCCAGGCCGCCTTCGGTAAGAGACTTCATCTGGTCGGCCTGGTATTCCTGGGTCAGCGGGACAAGCAGCAAATCAAGGTCGCCATCCATGATTTCTGAAAGGCGATGCAGTTGTAGGCCGATGCGATCGTCGGTAACGAGATTGTCCTTGTAGCGGTAAGTGCGGATGCGCTCGCTGCGGGCGCCGCTGCCAACCTGCAGGCGGCGTGAGTCGGCCTGTGCCGCAGTCTGTTTGCTGCGTTCCTCATCGGTTAGGCGCGCCTTGAGCAGCGACATCGCGCGTGCGCGGTTCTTGTGCTGGCTGCGTTCGTCCTGGCATTCGACGACGATGCCGCTCGGCAGGTGGGTGATGCGGATCGCCGAGTCGGTCTTGTTGACGTGTTGGCCGCCGGCTCCGGAGGCACGGAACGTGTCGATCTTCAGATCGGCGGGGTTGAGTGATACATCGTCGATCTCGTCCATTTCCGGCAGGATCGCAACCGTTGCGGTCGAGGTATGCACTCGGCCCTGCGATTCTGTCGTCGGCACTCGCTTGACGCAATGCGCACCGGATTCGAACTTCAATTTCGAGAACACACCCCCGCCTTCGACGCGCGCGATCACTTCCTTGTAGCCGCCGTGTTCGCCGGCACTGGCGGAAAGAATCTCCACGCGCCAGCCCTGCGTCTCGGCATAGCGCGCGTACATGCGGAACAGGTCGCCGGCGAAAATCGCCGCCTCGTCGCCGCCGGTGCCGGCGCGCACTTCGAGGAAAATGTTGGCCTCGTCGCGCGAGTCCTTCGGCAGCAGGAGCAGGTTCAATTCCTGATCAAGCGCTTCGCGCCGCGCTTCGAGCTCGGTGACTTCGCCTTCGGCGAGTTCCTTGAGCTCCGGATCCTTGAGCATCGCCTGTGCTGCTTCGAGATTCCTGCCGGCGTCGTCATAGGCGTGCAGCGATGCCGTCAGCGGTTCGAGTTGCGCGAACTCGCGCGACAAATCGCGAAAGCGCGCGTTGTCGTTGAGGACTTCGGGTTGGGCGAGCAGCAGGGAGACTTCCTGATGCCGCTCGGCAAGCTCGTCGAGCTTGCGTCTGATCGATGGGTTCATAGAAGAGCGAATTTTAACCACGGATTACACGGATGACACGGATAGAGCAAGAATCGATTTGCTTTGATCCGTGCTATCCGTGTAATTCGTGGCCAAAGTGCTCTGCGGTCATTCCTTTGCCGGCGTCGAGGAATCGAACAGCGTTTCAGCGGCGCGCAGCAGCTCGACGTCGCCGCGCAGCGCGGCGGCACGCAGGTTGGCGCTTGGCGCGTGCAGCAGTTTGTTGGTCAGCGTGTGGGCGAGGAATTCGAGCGCCTGCTCGGGTGTGCGCCCGTTCGCGAGCAGAGCGCGCGCCTTGTCCAGCGTCGCGTCGCGCTGTGCCTCCGCTTCGCTGCGCAGTGTGGCTAGTGGGTTGCGCACATCGAGCGCGCGGCGCCAAGCGAGGTAGTGTTCGACCTGCAGTTCGATGATCGCCTCGGCCTCGCTCGCAGCCGCCTGGCGCGAACGCAGGTTGTCGTCGATAACCTGCTTCAAGTCGTCGACCGTGTAGAGGAATACGTCGTCGAGTTCGGCCACGGCCGGCTCGATGTCGCGCGGCACGGCGATGTCGACGAGGAACATCGGCCGGTGCTTGCGTGCGCGGATCGCGTTCTCGACCAGCGCGCGGGAGAGGACCGGCGTCGTGCTTGCGGTCGAGGCGATGACGATGTCGGCCTCGGCCAGGTGCTGCGGCAGGTCGGCGAGCGAAATCGCATAGGCGCCGAAACGCGCGGCCAGCGCCTGTGCGTTTTCCAGCGTGCGGTTGGCGACGATCAGCCGGCGTACCTTGGATTCGGACAGGTGGCGCGCAGCCAGTTCTATCGTCTCGCCGGCGCCGATCAGCAGCACGCAGGCATCGGCGAGATTGGCGAACAGGCGTTCGGCCATGCGTACCGCGGTGTAGGCGACCGAGACCGGATTCGCGCCGATGCGCGTATCGGTGCGCACGCGCTTGGCCACGGCGAAGGTCTGCTGTAGCAGGCGCTCCATCGAGCTGCGCAAGGTGCCGGCGCTGCGCGCGGTCTGGTAGGCGTCCTTGACCTGGCCGAGGATCTGCGGCTCGCCGAGCACCATCGAGTCGAGGCCCGTGGCGACGCGGAACAGGTGGCGCACGGCGGCGTTGTCCTCGTGCCGGTAGAGGAACTCGTCGAGCCGGCGCTGGGTCAATCCATGGTGATCGAGCAGCCAGCGTTGCGCCGCGCCTTCCGCTCCGGCCTCGACCTCGACGTAGAGTTCGGTGCGGTTGCAGGTGGACAGGATCAGCGCCTCGTTGACGCCGGGCTGGTGGGCGAGGTCGCTGAGCGCCTCGGCCGTCGCCTCGGGCGCGAACGCGACCTTCTCGCGCAGGTCGAGCGGCGCGGTCTGGTGGTTGAGTCCGAGGGCGATCAGGGCCATGTTCTACGTATTCCGGTAAGCTTGCCGCAGGCGCCGGAGCAGCCCGCGCAGCGGCAAAATTGTGCGGCCCATGCGGCGCGATATCAAGCAAGTCGGGTGCTGTGCCGGTTTGAAACGCGGACATGCGCCCCGAGATAAGAGTGACAGCGACGATTCGCCGCAGATGCGGGCAGGTGGATGCAGAGAGTGAAAACCTATTCGTTCGGATGGCGTGAATCGGTGCTGGCTGCGGTGGTCGCACTGCTGGCCGCTTGCGCAACCGCGCCGGCGCGCAGCCCCGCGCCGCGCACGCCGGTTTCGGAGCAGCCGCTGCAGCGGCTCGACATCGCGCCGGATCCGAAGCAGCGCGATCTGATCGCGAACCTGCTTGCCGGCGAGCTCGCGCTGGCCGATTCGGACGCCGCGACCGCCGCGCGCCGCTACGTCGACGCGGCGCAGGCGAGCGAGGATGCGGCGATCGCAGAGCAGGCCACGCATATCGCGATTGCGGGCAGGCAATGGGAATCCGCACACACGGCGCTGCTGCGCTGGCAGGCGCTGCATGGCGACGAGGTCGGCGTGCGTCAGGCGCGCGCGATGCTCGCCCTGCACGCCGGGGCGGACGATGCGGCGTTTCTTGATCTCGCCTGGCTCGCCCACCGCCCGGGTGGCAGCGGCTGGAGGGCCGTCTCGCAGGCTCTGCTCAGCGCCGAGGACAAGACTGCGGCCGGTCTGATGTTCGAGCGCCTGCTGCGCGGCGACGCCGCGGCGCCGGACAACACGGTGCAGGCAGTCGACCTCGGTCGCGATCCGCAGGTGTGGATCGCGGTCGGCCAGCTGGCAATACGCCTTGATCGTGGTGATATCGCCAAAACTCTGGCGCAGCGTGCTAACGATCGTTTCCATACGCCCGAGACCTATGCCTGGGCCGCGCAGGTGAAGATCGGCGCGGGCGACAAGGAAGGCGCGCGCAAGCTGTTCGCGGATGCGCTGCGCAACGCGAAGTCGGCGTCGGGCAAGGAGGGGCGCGAAGACAATGCGCGCCTGCGCGTCGCCTACGCCGCGCTGCTCGGTGATCTCGGCGACTTCGCCCAGGCGTCGGCGGTGCTCGCGCAGGGACCGCAGAACGATCGCATCTATGCGGCGCGCGCAGCCTATCTCGCGCATGGCGACGCAAAGGCGAACAAGGCCCAGGTCGACGCCCTGTATCGGCAGGTACTGGCCGAATCGCAGCCGCGCCCGGCCATGCGCCTGTTGCTGCTTGGCCAGCTCAGCGAGCTGGCCGAACGCAAGGCCGACGCGCTCAAGTGGTACGCCGAGGTCGGCGACAGCGAGGACGAGTGGTTCGATGCCCAGCAGCGCACCGCGATCCTGCTTCACGACACGGGCCGCAGCGCCGAAGCGATGAGTCTGCTGCACGAACTCGAAGCGCGCGTCGCCGACGAGGCGAAGACGCTCGGCGAAGTGTTCCTGCTCGAGGCCGAACTGGTCGGCGACAAGGGCAGGAGCGAGGCCGATGCGATCGCGGTCTACGATCGCGGCCTGCAAGCCTTGCCGGATGACCCGCGCCTG
>NZ_DASVOK010000123.1:0-4339 GCF_036383415.1 Rudaea sp.
GCGCAGTCGAGCAGCCACGTACAAACAGTGCGTCGCCAACGGCCGCCGCGACCGCTCCTCCACTTCCGCAACCCGCGGCGATGGAAGCGGAAACGGCGCGGCCGGCATCGACCACTGGCGCAGCGTCTTCGTCGGAGCTGCGCAAAGCCGCGAGCGCCAATCGCGCCGCTGCGGCGGAAGCATTTGCGGACCGTGCGGCGACTGGAGGATCACCGTTCGTGGTCAGGCCCGATCCATCCGCGGCGGCACGCTATCGCTGGGAAATCGCCGACGGCACGCGCAGCGGCACCTACCCGCCCGATCCGCCGCCGCTCGCCGCCTGGGTCGAAATCGTACGCGCGATGTTACACGACGGCCATCGCGACGCGGCCCGGCGGGCGCTCGCCGACCTGCGCGCGCATCACCCGGATTTCCGCGTCCCGTCCGACCTGCGCGGCCTCGAATGAGCAGCACGCGTTTCGTCCTCTCCGCACCGTCAGTGCTGCGCCAGGAAGTGAGAAAAAGTATATTTGTGGCAAATGCAGCAAATGTCGCATCGCCCGGCACGGCGCTGGAATTCGTCGGTGCGGTCGGCGATGCTTCGGCGACGCACAACTGCTGGGCCTACCGCATCGGCCAGCAGTACCGTTTCAACGACGATGGCGAACCGGGCGGCACCGCCGGCCGGCCTATCCTGCAGGCGATCGACGCGCAGCAGATGGACAACACGATCGTCGTCGTCACGCGCTGGTACGGCGGCATCAAGCTCGGCGCGGGCGGCCTCGCACGCGCCTATGGCGGCTGCGCTGCGGAGTGCCTGCGCCTCGCGGCGAAGACCGAGTTCATCGAATTGGCGACTGTGGAATTCGCCCTGCCGTTCGCCGCCCTGCCGCTGCTGCATGCGCGCCTGGCCGAATTGCGGGCGGACAAACTCGGCGAAACCTTCCACGCGGGTGGCGCGACATTGCGTCTGGCTCTGCCGGCCGAGCATGTCGCGGCGCTGCGCCAACTGCTCGCCGATGCGACGCGCGGACGCAGCGAAGTGAAAGTCCTCGCCTGAATTCCGCTCGACGGCGTTAGCTGCCGCCGTCGAACAAGGCCGTATAGCGCCTCTGCATTTCTTCGGGCGTGAGCTTCTCGATTTCGTGGCCGATGTTCCAGCGATGCCCGAACGGATCGCGCACGACGCCGCCGCGCTCGCCGTAGAACTGGTCCGCGAGCGGACGCTCGACCGTCGCGCCCGCGGCGACCGCCCGCGCGACGACTTCGTCGGCATTGTCGACGTGCAGGTGGATGCTCACCGGCGTCCCGCCCAGCGTCGCGGGCGAAGGAATGCGGTATTCGGCAAACTCGTGACTGAGCATGATCGTCGTGCCACCGAAGTCGAGTTCGGCGTGGCCGATGCGGCCGTCCGGTTCGGTCAGGCGGAATTTCTCGTGTGCGCCGAACGCGCGCGCGTAGAAATCGATCGCCGCGACGGCGTCCGACACGCACAGGTAGGCGAAGACTTCGTGGATCTGCATGGCTCGCTCCGCATCGTGGCGATGCGTGCATTTTCCACCCCGCGCCGCCGTCCGTCACGAATTGCTTTCGGCCGCGGCCGCGCGACGCGGTTCGGCGGCCTGCACCTCGCCCGACCGGAATAAAATGGATTGAATTCACCCATGTGCGGCACCATAGCGATCCGATCCAGGTTTTGACCCACTCGATGACCGACTTCGCCAGCCCGCCGGCCGCGCCGCAGCGCCGTTTTTCCGCCCTGCCGCTGCTGTGGCCCTACCTCTCCCGCTATCGCGGCCTGCTGGTCGGCTGGCTCGCGTTCCTCGCCGTCTCCTCGCTCGCCACGCTGGCGCTGCCGGTTGCGGTGCGCGTGATGATCGACCGCGGCTTCGCGCATGCGAACTCGGCGGTCATCGACTCGGCCTTTCTCGGCTTGTTCGGCGTCGCGATCGTGCTCGCGCTGGCCACGGCCGCACGCTATTTCTGCATCACCCTGCTCGGCGAACGCACCGTCGCTGACCTGCGCAAGAAACTCTACGCGCACCTGCTCTCGCTCGACCAGCCGTTCTTCGAGCGCACGCGTGTTGGCGAACTGACCTCGCGCCTTTCCGCCGACACCGAACTCGTGCAAAGCGTCGTCACGTCTTCGATCTCGGTCGCCCTGCGCAGCCTGCTCACCGCGCTCGGCGGCACGGCGATGCTGGTCGCGACGAGTCCGCGCCTGGCCGGCTACGCCGCGCTCGTGATTCCGCTCGTGATCGCGCCGATCGTGCTCATGGGCCGGCGCCAGCAACGCCTCGCACGCGCCAACCAGGACCGCATCGCCGACGCCTCCGCGATCGCCAACGAAACGCTCAACGCGACCTACGCTGTGCAGGCCTACGCGCGCGAACCGTACGAGATCGCGCGCTACGACACCGCGATCACGCGCGCGGTTGCGACGGCGAAAAAGCGCATCGGCCAGCGCGCGGTTCTGACCGCGCTCGTGATCCTGCTCATCTTCGGCGCGATCACGCTCGTCCTCTGGAGCGGCGCGCGCAGCGTGATGGACGGCCGCCTCGACGTCGGCGTGCTGAGCCAGTTCGTGTTCTACGCGGTGATCGCGGCCGGCTCGATCGGCGGCCTGACCGAAGTGTGGAGCGAGATCGCGCGCGCTTCGGGTGCGATGGAGCGCATCGGCGAATTGCTCGCGACGACGCCGGAGATTCGCACGCCGGCGCAACCCGTCGCGCTGGCGAAGCCGATGCGCGGCGAGATCCGCTTCGAGCAGGTCGAATTCCGCTACCCCTCGCGCCCGGACGCACCGACCTTGCACGACTTCACCCTCACCGTGAAGCCTGGCGAGACGGTCGCCCTGGTCGGCCCCTCTGGCGCCGGCAAAAGCACGGTGTTCCACCTGCTGCTGCGCTTCTACGACGCGCAGCGCGGCACGATCCGCATTGATGGCGTCGACCTGAAGCAGCTCGCGCTGCCCGAACTGCGCGGCGCGATCGCGCTCGTGCCGCAGGACACGGTGATCTTCGGCGCGAGCGCGCGCGACAACATCCGCTTCGGCCAGGTCGATGCGAACGAAGAGGAAGTGATCGCCGCGGCCAAGACCGCCGAGGCGCACGATTTCATCGCCGCGCAGCCCGAGGGCTACGACACCTATCTCGGCGAACGCGGCGTGCGCCTCTCCGGCGGCCAGCAGCAGCGCATCGCGATCGCGCGCGCGCTGCTCAAGGACGCGCCGATCCTGCTGCTCGACGAGGCGACGAGCAATCTCGACGCGCAATCGGAAAACCAGATCCAGCAGGGCTTCGAGCGCCTGATGCACGGTCGCACCACGCTGATCATCGCGCATCGTCTTGCGACGGTCCTCAAGGCCGACCGCATCGTCGTCATGGACGCGGGTCGCATCGTCGCCCAAGGCACGCACGCAGAACTGCTGCGGGCCGGCGGACTCTACGGAGAGCTTGCGCGCCTGCAGTTCGCCGCCTGAGGCGAACCTTTCCGTTCACGCAAGGCGAGGCTCCCGATTCGTTCAGAATTTCTTAACGTGGATTTCTGAAACCTGGTCGTATGGTGGTCGCCCCAATCCGCTGTGGAGGATAGATTCGTGAACACACGATATCTCTTTCGATCCCTAGCCGTGCTCACCTCGCTCTGCACTGTCGGCGCGTTCGCCGCACAGGGCGGACAGGACGCCATTGCGAACAACACCCCCGGCTTCATCAACAAGGCGACCAACCAGGGCCCGCTCGATCCAACAAGCATTCTTCAAGTCAACGTCTGGCTCAAGCTGCATAACCAGGCGCAGCTCGATGCGCTCGTCGAAGGACAAAAGCAGAAAAACTCGGCCAGCTATCAGCACTGGATCACCCAGGATCAATTCAACGCGACGTATGCGCCAACCGCCCAGGAAGTCAAAGCGATCTCGAATTTGCTCGCCGCGCACAACCTCAGCGTGCTTTCGGTCGCCGACAACAATCTCTACGTGAAGGCACAGGGCAGCGTCGCCGACATCCAGAAGACGTTCCATGTGCAGCTCAACCAGTACGGCCTGAACGGCGTGAGCTATCGCTCCAACGCCGCCGACCCGTCGGTCGACAAGGGCACGAACGGGTTGATCGCGGCGGTGACCGGGCTCGACGACTACGGCTTCCAGCCGAAGTTCGTGCGTCCGACGACTGCCGAGGGAACACCGGCACCGATGCAGCCGGTGGCCGGTCCCAGCGGTCTGTTCTTCGCCTCGCAATGCTTCCGCGCGCCGCAGACGCAGACGTTCACTGCGGGCACGACCACGGCGACCTACACCGGCAATCGCTACGGTACCGACATCACGAACACCACCTTGGGAAGTCTGCCGCCGTGCGGCTAT
>NZ_DASVOK010000124.1:0-16659 GCF_036383415.1 Rudaea sp.
CGATTGAGGGCGTCGACGAAGAAGGCGCGGCCGAAATCGGTGATGTCGGAGCTCGTGCCGCAGCCGAACGAGGCGCGGTCGCCGCGCGCTGCAGTGATGACCATGGTGCCGTCGCCCTTGAGCGCATCGATGAAGCCGCCCGCGTAGCAGGCCGAGATCACGAACACGCGCTGCTTGATCGGCGATTCGGAAAACACGTCGGCCAGGTCCTCGGGCACGATTTGGTCGAGCGGCAGCGGATCGAGGCTGACGTACAGCTCGTGCGCGCGCGAACCGTGCGTGGTGATGAATACCATCAACACGTCCTCGTCCGGGTCGAGCTTCTTGCCAAGCGCGTCGATGGCGAGCTCGAGGTTGGACAGGCTTGCGATCGGGCGGCGATCAAGCGTGCCCGGATTGTTGATCAGGGTCAGCACGTGGCCCTTGGCGTCGAAGCGCTCGGAAAAAAGTTTCTCGGCGTATTCGACCTCGTTGCGGAACACGTTCTCCTCGCCGTCGCCGGCGAAGGAAATGAGGTAGAGATTGGCCTTGCCGGCGGTGCGCGGCGCGAGCTTGTCGATCGCGTCCTGCATGCGCTGCGGCTGCGCGTACAGCACCTGCTCTGGCGAGCCGACGTTGGCCGGCCAGACGATGGCCTGATCGGCGCTGTCGTCGTTTTCGACCGTTGCCTTGGCCGCTGCCGATGCGTCGGGCTGATGCGTGCCGAGGCTGGCCACGCCGACGCTTGCGCCGACGGTGAAGGCGAGGACGAAAGCGAGGAGCAGGCGGGCGGTCGTGCGGATCAAGGCCGGATTGACGCTGCAAAATGGTGCAATAGCGATATTTTAACAAATTCCACGTTGCACTGCAGCGTATGAATTTTCGTTCATCCGGTGCGGCTGACGGTTTCGGTCCAGTACTGCCTCGACTGCGGATTGGTTTCGGGAAATCAGCTAACCGACTGAAATTTCGCTGAAATCGTGGACCTGCTCGTGCTGGTTTGCAGCTGATTCCGCGGCCGGGCGCAGCAGTTGGACGGTCTGCAGTCCGGCCGCGGCGGCGGCATCGAGTTCCTGGACGATATCGGACAGGAACAGGATCTGGCCGGGCGGGATGCCGATTGCGGCGGCAATGCGCCGGTAGGAATCGACTTCGCGCTTGCCGCCAACCTCGGTGTCGAAGTAGCCGGAGAACAGCGGCGTCAGGTCGCCGGCCTCACTGTGGCCGAACAGCAGTTTCTGCGCGGCGACCGAGCCCGACGAATAAACGTACAAGTGGATTCCTTGCTTTTTCCACTTTTGCAGATTGTTCGCCACCTCGGGATAGACGTGCCCCTTGAATTCGCCGCTGGCGTAGCCGTCTGCCCAGATCAGGCCCTGCAGCGCCTTGAGCGGCGTCGCCTTGCGGTCCTCATCGATCCAGCGGATCAGCAGGTCGATGATTTCATGCCGGCTCGCCGAGACGAGTCCCGCATCGCGCGCGGCTTCGTGCAGCCAGTGTTGCACCTCGGCTTGGTCGGCATGCGTTTCGACGAATGCGGGCAGCTTCTCGCGCGCGTATGGGAACAGCACGTCCTTGACGAAGTCGATCGAACTCGTGGTGCCTTCGATGTCTGTGACGATGGCGCGGATCATCGGTTCGATGCGTCCCTGGCGTGTTCGACATGCGCCGAATAGGCAGCTTCGATCGCGCGTTTCACGCCGACCGGATCGGCGACGCGATCGAACAGCACGCTGCTTTCGCCGCGGCCGGTGACGCGCACGTTGCCGTAGCCGAGCAGGCGTCCCCAGGTGCTCTGTTCGAGATCGACCGTTTCGATCGCGCTGAGGCGCACCTCTTCGGTCTCGCGGCCGACGATGCCGGTCTTGTGTACCACGCGCGCTGTCGTGACGCCGAGTTCAATGCCGCGCAGGCGCAGCCATTCGTAGATCGTGATGAAGATGCCGATGACGAGCGGGATCAGGACGATGCCGAGGATCAGCCGACCCTTCGCCGTCCAGTGCAGGTGGAAGCGCGCGACGAGGGTTTCGCCCGGTGCGAGCGATTCCAGGATGTAGCTCATGCGGCGAGCGGTTGTGCGGCGAGGCGCGGGAATTTCCCGGCGATGTCGCTGCCGGTGAAGTTGGCCACCCAGCCTTCCTTGTTAGTGAACAGGCGGATGGCGATGAAGTAGGGCGCCTCGCTCATGTCGAACCAGTGGCGCGTGCCGTCGGGAACGCCGATCAGGTCGCCCTGCATGCACAGCACCTCGTATACTTTTTCGCCGATGTGCAGGGTGAACTGGCCGCGGCCGGCGACGAAGAAGCGTACTTCGTCCTCCGAATGCGTGTGCTCATTGAGGAACTTCGCGCGCAGCGCGGCGCGGTCGGGATGGTCCGGTGTGAGGCTGATCACGTCGACGGCCTGGTAGCCTTCCTCGCGCTGCAGGCGCTCGATGTCGGCGCGGTAGGCGGCGATGACTTCGTCCTGGCTCGCGCCGGGCGCGACCGGCCTGGATGCTTCCCATTGCTCGAAGCGCACGCCGACCGTGCCGAGCTCACGCGCGATATCGGCGTGCTTCATGTACGTGCCCAGCGGCATGCTGCCGTCGGTTTCGGAATAGATGCGCAGTTCGCTCATTGTCTCAACCTCCTCAAATCCAGCTCGCAATTGAGCAGGAATTCGAACGCTTCGATGTGGCGTTCGGTTTCGGCCATGTCGCGGCCCCAGGTGTAGATGCCGTGGCCATCGATCAGGTAACCATATAGCGGCTTGCCCGCATCAATCCAAGTGTCCACCTTTTCCACGAGCTCGGGCATGTGCTGCGTATTCGGAAACACCGGCAGGTCGAGTTGCGATTCGTGCGTGCTATGGCCGGCGATCGCCTTCTGCAATTCGTAACCCTCGAAGCGGATCACGCCTTCGCGCGCGTACAGGCGCGAGGCGACCGTCTGCGTGCGCGAATGCGTGTGCAGCACCGCGTTCGCCTCGGGGAAACGCGCGTAGATCTGCGTGTGCAGCAGGGTTTCGGCGGACGGCCGCGCGGAAGTGCCGACGGCCTTGCCGGCGCGATCGACGACCATGATGTCGTCCGCGGTCAGCGCGCCCTTGTCGCGGCCCGAGATCGTGATCGCGAGATGATCGGCGTCGAGGCGCATCGAGAAATTGCTGCTCGTCGCCGGGGTCAGGCCGAGCGCGCCGAGCTTGCGTCCGGCTTTGGCGATTGCTTCGGCGCGTTCGGCGAATTGCTGCGCGGTGTAGCTCAAGCTGTTGCTCCGTGGATTCGTGCTCGGGTTGGACGGAAACTATAGCGGATGACTGCGGCAAACTCATGTCCGGGCAGCGCACGAAGCGCTACGCTTGCGCTCGGAACGCATGCTTGAAGTGGAGACAACGTGAATATCGATATTTCCAACCTGTCCGCGGCCGAGCTCGACGAGCTGATCACGCGCGCGGCAGCACGTCGCGCGACGCTCGAGCCGGCGCAGTCGTTGCAGCCTCCGCAGCAGACCGAAGCGATCGTGAATCCGTCATGGCATACCTCGCCGCTGCCGAACGGCGTGCTCTTCATGCTGCGCCATCCCGGACTGGGTTGGCTTGGCTTTGCGCTGCCGCACGAGCATCGCGTGCATCTGACTTCGCTGTGGCTGCATCAGTCGTTGCTGTTCAGATCGGCGGAGGCGACCGCGGAACCGGCGGCGCCTGTTGCTGCAATCGCACCGGATTTTGGCACCGGCGGCAGCGGGACGATGCACTGACGGCACGGCATGCGCGGTTGGATATGGGGCGGCTTCCAGCGGGAGGGCACCATTCGTGAATGAGGATGACATCCGCGGCTCGCCCTTCGGGCCGGCTTCGCCGTTCGCTCCGGCATCCTGCCTATGCAGTCCGAGCACCGCCAGCGCGCCCGATTTTGGATGGAATCGGGTCGAGCGCAGAAGTTTTGAGATAGGTTCTAATCATCGCCGAGCGGTTGCGCATCGCCCGGAACCGTCGCCTCATTCGGTCTGAACACCTCCGTATGCAGCGATGAATCGGATGCCGCGGCCTTGAAGGCCCCCTTCGCGACAACAGGTGCTGCAACGACGTCCTCGGTCGGAGGCGGCGTCGCGGCCAGTGCCGCTTGCGCCGACTGCAATTCGTGGCGCAGGGCTGCGATTTTCGAATCGAGCAACGCGATCAGGCGCAAGTTCTTCTCATGGATCTCCTCGAGCTGGCTGACGCGTTGCTTCAACTCATCCGCTTCGCGCACATGATCGCGCATCGGCGCCGTGGCTGCCGGCGCCTTCAGGCGTGCCTGCGCTATGTTCATGCCGGCGGCATCCGCTCGCCTTTGGTCATGCGTGACGACGGACGGCCCGTTGCGCGGCGCGCTCGCCAGATTGTCTGCGCCTCCCGGGATGTGCAACAAGGCGCCCGCTTTCAGGGAGTCGAGGTCCCTCCGGTAAAAAGCAGTCGGATTGGCCTCGAACAAAGCCCGCATTGTCTGGTCAAGGCTGACGCCTCGCGCTGCAGGAAGCCTGCTCGCGATGGCCCACAACGTGTCGCCCTTCCTGACGAGGTATTCGGTCCCGCCCGATGCCAACGCGAGCGGATTGGCCTTGACGCTTGGCGGTGCCCCCGGACCGGACACGAGTGCCGATGCCGGCTTGGGGGCCGCCACAGGCTTCGGTTTCTCGGCGAGAGCGGGCACGATGGCCGGCAGCGTCGTCGGCGGATCAAGCAGCACGGCATATTCGCGCAGCAGCCTGCCATTTGCCCATTCCGCCTCGATGAGCAAATCGAGGAACGGTTCGCGCACGACTTCTTTCGTGGTCAGTTTGATTGTGAGCTCGCCGCGCGCATTCCGGCCGACGACGAACTCGATCGGCACCGTGACGCGTTCGCGCGACAAGCCAAGACGCGTGAAGTCTTGGGGTGGCGCGAGAGCGACGCGCAAGTCCGCCAGCTCGCCCGGCGAGTCGGCGAACACGGGAATCTCGGCGACCAGCGGCTGGTCCAGATCGGACTTGATCCGAATCGTTCCCAAGCCCAACCCGAGTGCTTGCTCGCTGGCCATCGCCAGCGCAGCGGTGAGGAAAAGCTCGACCAATGACTTCATGGAAACCGCCCCTTGCGCATGGACATGCGCGCGCGTTTCACAAGCTCATTTGGCGACTTCAGCGACCGGAAGCCGCCTGATCATTGCGGGAAAACTTTGCGCCAGTTCTCATTTATTTGCAAGTGCGGCCGTAGATATGGCCTATCAGTAGACACAATTCGCGATCGCAAATAGGCTACGGACGAAGACGCCGCCGGGCCTTCCGGGCTCCCGCCATGTCACGACGAAGAGGGCCGGATGAACACCGTTGAAGCGCGAATTCCATCGGCTGCGGCGCAGCCGCTCTCGGCCTTGCAGCGCCTGAAGTCGATCATCGGCGGCTCGATCGGCAACCTCGTCGAATACTACGACTGGTACGTCTACACTTCGTTCTCGCTGTATTTCGCCAAGTCGTTCTTCCCGCAGGGCGATGCGGTGGCGCAGGCCCTCAGCGCGGCGGCGGTGTTCGCGGTCGGGTTTCTCATGCGGCCGATCGGTGGCTGGTACTTCGGCCGCTATGCCGACCGCCACGGCCGTCGCGCCTCGCTGATGCGCTCGATCGTGCTCATGTGCGCGGGCTCGCTGCTGATCGCCGTGTGCCCGACCTACACGAGCATCGGTGTCGCCGCGCCGATCCTGCTCCTGCTCGCGCGCCTGCTGCAGGGCCTGAGCCTCGGCGGCGAGTACGGCAGTTCGGCGACGTATCTTTCCGAGATGGCGACAAGCAAGCGCCGCGGGTTCTGGTCGAGCTTCCTTTACGTCACCCTGATCGCCGGACAACTGACCGCGCTTGCCGTGCTGATCGTGCTGCAACAGTGGGTGCTCACCGAGGATCAGCTCAAGGCCTGGGGCTGGCGCATCCCGTTCGCGATCGGCGCGGGAATCGCGCTCATTGCCCTGTACCTGCGCCGGAACATGGTCGAGACCGCTGCATTCACCGGCAGCCAGGGCAAGGCTGAGGTGAAACGCAATGAAGGTTCGCTCGGCCTGCTGGCCAGGCATTGGCGCGCGGCGCTGATCGTGGTCGGACTGACCATGGGCGGCACGCTCGCGTTCTACACCTACACGACATACATGTCGAAGTTCCTCGTGCTCAGCGTGGGCCTGTCGAAGGAGACGGCGACGCTGGTCAACGCGGCGACGCTGTTCGGCTACATGCTGCTGCAGCCGTTGGTCGGTGGCCTCTCCGACTACGTCGGCCGGCGCCCGATCCTGATCGCGTTCGGCGTGCTCGGCGTGCTGCTCACCGTGCCTGTACTGACCACGCTGCAGGCGACGCAAGACCCGTATGCCGCGTTCGCGCTGATCATGCTGATGCTGCTCGTCGTCAGCGGCTACACCGCGATCAACGCGGTGGTGAAGGCCGAACTGTTCCCGGTCGAGATACGCGCGCTCGGCGTCGGCCTACCATACGCGCTCGCCGTCGCCATCTTCGGCGGCAGCGCCGAAACCGTCGCGCTGTGGTTCAAGCAGGGCGGGCACGAGAGCGGGTTCTATTGGTACGTCACGGCTTGCATCGCCTGCTCGCTGCTGGTCTACGTTTTCCTGCCCGACACGAAGAAGACTTCGCTGATTGAAGATGCCTGATCAGACAAGCGATCTCGCCAACTGAGACGTGGCGCTGTCACAATCGCCGCCTGACAGTTTCGATGGATGAGCGGTGTCGACGATTTCGAACGAATATGCCCTCTGGGGACTGATTGCGCTGATCGCTTTCGCACTCGGCGCGCTGCTCGCATGGGCGCTCGTGCGTGCGCGAGCGCATGCGAGCGGACGCGAGAGTCGCGATGCTGAAGTGGCGCAGCTCGCATCCGAACGCGACGCGGCACTGGACGACGTGCGGCGTTTGCAAGGCCAGCATGACAACGTCGCCACCGAGTTGACCGAGCAACGCAAGACCCTGTTCGCACTCGGCAACGAACGCGCGAATCTCGCCGGGCGCCTGGAACGCCTTGGCCAGCTCGACGCCGAACTCGCCGCCGCGCGTGCCGAAGCGTTGAAGTGGCGCGAAGCCACGCAGCGCGCCGAGCAGCGCATCACCGAAACCGCCACGCGCGCGCAGGAACAGCATCAGGCCGCCGCCGACAAGATCGCCCTGCTCGAACGCGTGCGCGAAAACCTCAGCGACCAGTTCAAGGCGCTGGCCGGCGACCTGTTCGAAGAGAAAAGCAGGAAATTCACCGAGCAGAACCAGAGCCAGCTCGGCAGCCTGCTCACGCCGTTGCGCGAGCAACTCGACGGATTCAAGAAACAGGTCGGCGAGGTCTACGACAAGGAAAGCCGCGAGCGCCAGTTGCTCAAGGCCGAGATCGACGCGCTCAAGAACCTCAACCAGCGCATCGACGAGGACGCACGCAACCTCACGCGTGCGCTCACGCGTGAGAGCAAGACCCAGGGCGCCTGGGGTGAACTCGTGCTCGAACGCTTGCTCGAAGCATCCGGCCTGCAAAGGGGCAGGCAGTACGAAACCCAGGCGACGTTCCAGAACGAAACCGGTGGCCGCGCGCGGCCCGACGTGATCGTGCGCCTGCCCGAAGGCCGCGACATCGTCGTCGATGCGAAAGTGTCGCTGACCGCGTACGAGCGCTATTGCGCTGCGGCCGACGATGCCGAGCGCGATGCCCAACTCGGCGCGCATCTCGCGTCCTTGCGCAGTCACGTCAAGGAACTCGCCGACAAGCGCTACAGCGACCTGCCCGGCGTCAACTCACTCGAATTCGTGCTCATGTTCGTGCCGGTCGAGGCCGCCTACATCGAGGCCGTGCATCGCGACGAAGGTCTGCAGGCCTTCGCGCTCGAGAAGCAGGTCGTCATCGTCACCACCTCGACCTTGCTCGCGACCTTGCAGACCGTGGCGAGCCTGTGGCGCAACGACGACCGCAACCGCAACGTCGTCGAGATCGCCGATCGTGCCGGCAAGCTCTACGACAAGTTCGTCGGTTTTATCGACGATCTCAACGAAGCCAAGGCCAAGCTCGACGCGGCGCGCAATGCGCTGGCGTCAGCCTCGGGCAAGCTCGAAACGGGGCGCGGCAATTTGATCGGACAGGTCGAAAAGTTGCGCGAACTCGGCGCGCGTACGAGCAAGGCGCTCCCGGAAGCGCAGGTCGAGCGGGCCCAGTTCGACGAGGTGCAGGGCAGGCTGGACAACTAGGCTGGCGCAACGTAGACGATACGATTCGGGGTCGCCTGCGCACGAATGGCGTCAACAATATCCGCTTGCGATTTTGCGCAGATGATTCGTCGCAAAGATAGCCAGGGTCACGCCGGCAAGCACTTCAAACCAGATGCTGAAGTTCATCGCCAGCGTGTGCTGGGAGCACAACGCCAGGGCGTAATGGCCCAATCCATCCAGACCGAAGCTCGCATAGGCGATGAGCAGCAGCGCCGCGATCGCGCGCCATCCAAACGAAGCCGCGGCCAATGCCGCGACTCCGGGAACGGTGATCGCCAGCCACGCCCAGTAAACATTCTCGCGCGTGATCCAGCGTGGCATGTTGGGGTAGAAGGCGATGTATTCCGCGTTGTGCGCAAAGTGGACGAAACTTGCGCAGCAATACAGGGCGAGCAGCCACCAGATATGCCGTGGCAGCTGCGGAAGCCGGACGGTGAGTGGCATCGCGACGCCGGTGTCGTCAGGTCGACGCCGTGGCAGCCGCTCCAGCGTTGTCGCGATGCAGCTTGCTCTTGCGGTAGCCGTAGGCGAAGTAGAGCGCGAATCCGATAAGCGTCCAGGCGATGGTCAATGCCCAATTGTAGGCGTCGAACGTCGACAGCAGCAGCAGACAACTCGCGATACCCAAAAGACAGACCGCAGGGGCGAATGGAATGCGGAACGGGCGTGGAATGTCGGCATGGTAGATGCGAAGTATCCACACTCCTGCACAAACAGCGGCGAAGCTGATGAGGGTGCCAATGGATGTGAGATCACCCAGGACATCGAGAGGAAATATAGCTGCCAGCAAAGCGATGCCGATGCCGGTGATGACGGTGTTGATATGGGGCGTGCGGTACTTCGGATGAATGCGCGAGAAAACGGGCGGCAACAGACCGTCGTTCGCCATTATCATGAAAATACGCGGCTGGCCGATGCACATGCAGAGAATCACGCTTGACAAGCCGATCAGGGCGCCAACTTCGACGACCCA
The DNA here is from genome assembly GCF_036383415.1 of Rudaea sp. Lineage (GTDB taxonomy): Bacteria > Pseudomonadota > Gammaproteobacteria > Xanthomonadales > Rhodanobacteraceae > Rudaea. The sequence continues at coordinate 9,187 of NZ_DASVOK010000124.1, forward strand.
ACGCAGCCAGGCAAGCTGTGGATGGCTTGATACAGCAGTAACAACCGGCTCGTTGGTGCCAAGTTGGGTATACGGCATGAGACCAGTCAGTACTGCAGCCATCGCAACGTAGAGCACTGTGCAGATTGCCAGCGAAGCCATCATGCCGATTGGCAAATCACGCTTGGGATTGAGCGATTCTTGAGCGGCGACGCTGGTCGCCTCGAAGCCGATGTAAGCGAAGAACACCATCGAGGCGCCGCGCAGAATTCCGCCCCAACCAAATTCGTGTTCGCCCTGACTGGGTGGAATGAACGGATGCCACAAATTCGTGTCGACATAGCTCCAGCCGAAACCGATCACCAGCAGCAGCAGGCAGATTTTCAAGATCACCATCGCTGTATTGACCGAAGCCGATTCCCGGATGCCTATGTAGCAAATCGCGGTTAGTGCTGCGACGATGCCGACGGCAGGCAGGTTGAGAACCGCACCTGTCAACTGCAGCTTTCCATCGACCTTTGCCAACGGCGCATTGGTCAGTGCCGTCGGTAGATGAATTCCGACATGGTCGAGCAGGCTGACGAAATAGCCAGTCCAACTGGTAGCGACCGCTGACGCAGAAACTCCGTATTCGAGAATCAGCATCCAGCCGATGAACCAGGCCGCGCCTTCGCCGAGCGTGGCGTAGGTGTACGAATACGCCGAGCCCGACACCGGCACCATCGCCGCGAACTCGGCGTAGCACAGCGCGCAGAACGTGCAGCAGATCGCCGCCAGTACGAATGAGAGCATGACCGCGGGTCCGGCGTGCATCGCCGCGGCATTGCCGGTGATGACGAAGATGCCGCCGCCGATCACGGCGCCGATGCCGATCGCGGTCAGGCCCCAGGGGCCGAGCGTGCGGCGCAGTTCGATTTCGCCGGCCTCGTTGTTGACCGCGAGAGGATGCTTGGTGCGAAGAAGTTGTTTGAGCATTTGCGTATTCCCAAAAGACTAAGGCCGACGCGAAAACGTCGGCCTTGAGTCGGCGCGATCACATCAGGTTGTGTGCGTGAACGACGATTTCAATGCGATGTACCTTCAGTTGCCGTTCGCGAGCTGGCTGCGCTTGTAGCCGTAGAGCGCGTAGATCGCGAGGCCGATCACCGCCCAGATCGCGAACACGAGCTTCGCGGTCATGCTCAGGTTGACGAACAGCAGCAGGCAGCCGGCGACGGCGAGCGGGCAGACGACCCACGCCAGCGGCGTGCGGAACGGGCGCGGGCGATCAGGCTGTTGCTTGCGCAGGATCAGCACGCCAAGCGAGACCATCGCGAACGCGAGCAAGGTGCCGGAGTTCGATGTGTCGGCAAGCTTGCCGACCGGAAACAGCGCGCCGCAGAACGAGACGACGAGGCCGGTGATGATCGTGATCACGTGCGGCGTAAAGAACTTCGGATGCACCCTGGACAGCACCTCGGGCAGCAGACCGTCGCGCGACATGGTGAAGAAGACGCGGGTCTGGCCGAACATCATCATCAGGATTACCGAGGGCAGGGCGAGGATCGCGGCGATGCCGATCCAGTCGCCGATGCTCGTGTGGCCAAGCAGGCGCATTACATGCGCAAGCGGTTCGCGGCTGCAGACCAGGGCCTGCGAATTGGCGCAGGCCGCCATCATTTCCGGCGTGCCCGGATCGAGCGGCACGCCGTTCGCGCCGAGCATCGGCTGCGCGCCGACCGAGCCGGCGGCGCCGTAGCCGACCAGCAGGTAGAAGATCGTGCACACGGTCAGCGAGCCGATCAGGCCGATCGGGATGTTGCGGTTCGGGTTCTTCGTTTCCTCGGCCGCGGTCGAAACTGCGTCGAAGCCGACGTAGGCGAAGAAGATCGACGCCGCCGCGCCGAGCACGCCGACGCCGCCGAGCGGGCTGCCCCAGCCGCCGGGCAGAAACGGTTCGAAGTTGCCGCTCTTCACCGCCGGCACGGCGAGGAAGATGAACACGGTCAGCGCGATGATTTTGATCGTGACGAGCACCGCGTTGACGCGCGCGCTCTTCGAAGTGCCGATCACGAGCAGCACGGTGACGGCGAGGCCGATCAGGAAGGCGAGCAGGTTGAACGTGCCGCCCGCGTAGAGACCGGTGCGCAGTGCTTCGGGCAATCCGTATCCGTTGGCCGCGAGCAGGCCGTTCATGTAGCCGGACCAGCCGACGCAGACCACGGCCGCGCCGATGCCATATTCAAGGCCGAGCGCCCAGCCGACGACCCAGGCGATCAACTCGCCGAACACGCCGTAGCTGTAGGTATAGGCCGAGCCCGACACCGGGATCATCGAGGCGATTTCGGAGTAGGCCAGCGCGGCCAGCGCGCAGACAATCGCTGCGATGACGAAGGCGAGCATCATGCCCGGGCCGGCCTTCTGTCCGGCTTCGGCGGTCAGCACGAAGATGCCGGTGCCGATCACGGCACCGATGCCGAGCAGAGTCAATTGAATGGGGCCGAGTTGGCGCTTGAGCGATTTCTTTTCTGCTGTTTCGAGGATCTTGTCGAGCGGCTTGACGCGCCAGAAAACCATTATGTATCCCCAGATCTGATGGTGTGGTAGCGGCTCGCGGCAACGACTGCGGCCGCCCTTGGAGTTTGCCCGGGTCCTGCGGACCCAAACTTGTCCCGGTAAAATACGCGACCCCTCCGTATCGGGCAAGCTGTGACGCACAAGCTGACCGTCCAATCCACCCATTCCTTGCAGCCCTGGCAGCAACGCTGGCTGGCCGCGTTCGCGCGCTACGCCGCGCTGCGTCCGGCGGAAGACGCTGTCATTTCCTTGTTCAGCGATTTCGCCACGGCGCATGCCGATGCGGCCGAGCGCAGTCTGGTTATCGGCCACCTCACCGGTTCAGCATGGCTCGTCAGCGCCGACGGCGCGCGCGTGCTGTTGACCCATCACCGCAAGCTCGATCGCTGGCTGCAGCTCGGTGGTCACGCCGATGGCGATGTCGATCTCGCGCGCGTCGCGCTGCGCGAGGCGGAGGAGGAATCGGGTTTGCGCGGGCTGGTCGTCGAGCCGGGAATTTTCGATCTGGATCGCCATGAAATCCCCGCGCGCGGCGATGAACCGGCGCATTGGCACTATGACGTGCGCCACGTCGTGCGCGCGCTCGATGGAGAGGATTTCGTCGTCGGCGACGAATCGCACGCACTCGCCTGGCGCGACATTGCCGCACTCGCGTCCGACGACACCGCCGACGCATCGCTGCGGCGCATGGCCGCAAAGTGGTTAGGTCGATAGTGCGCGCTGCATGATCAGATCGGTCTGCGCGTCCGCGCCGAGTTGAAACGCGTGCGCTCCGACTTCGACGAATCCGCATTTGCGGTAGAACGCGATCGCACGCGGATTGTGTTCCCAGACGCCGAGCCACAGGCCGCGCGCGTCCATTGAGGATGCCTCGGCGAAGACGGCTTCCATCAAACGCTGTGCCAGGCCGTGGCCTATCCAGTCGCGGTCGATGTAGAAACGCCAGAGTTCGACGGCCTCGTCCACGCTTACGCAGTCCGGTCGATGGCCATGGCGCAGCTGCGCGTAGGCGACCGCACTGTCTTCGGCGTCCGCGACCAGCGTGCGGATGTGTTCGGATTCAATCTCGGCACGCTGCTTGTCCACGCCATACGATGCGGCCGCGTGCGCCGCCATATCCTCCGGCGTATTGACCGCCGCGAAGGTGTCGCGGAACGTGCGCTCCGCGAGCGCTGCGAGCGTACCCGCATCGGCCGCGGTCGCGCGACGGATGCGGGTCTCGGTCATGCGCGTCCGGAGAATTCGCCGGTCGTCGTGTTGACGAACACGTTTTCGCCGTTGGTGATGTACTCGGGCACCTGGATCTCGATGCCCGTGTTGAGCTTGGCTGGCTTGGAGCGCTTGGTCGCCGAGGCGCCCTTGAGTTCGGGCGCGGTATCGACGACCTGCAGCGTCACCGTCGCCGGCACCTGCAGGCCGATCGGTGCGTCGTCGATCAACTGGATGTAGTAGCCGTCGATGCCTTCCACGATGTAGCCGGCGGCGTCGCCGACCGAAGAGGCATCGAGCGTGTACTGGGTGTAATCCTCGTTATCCATGAACACGAACGCCTCGCCGTCCTTGTACGAAAAATTCGCGGCGCGGCGCACGAGTTCGGTTTCCTTGAGCTCGTCGTCGGCGCGCAGCGAGATGTCGAGCTTGGTCGCGCCCGGCACGGAATACATCACGAAGCGGAAGGTGACGTTGCCGCCGCGACCTTGCGGCGAGCTGCGTTCGATTTCACGAATCTGGTAAACCTTGCTGTTGTATTCGACGACGTTGCCGCGTTTGACTTCGAAAGCTTTCATGGTTTGCGGGAATGGAGTGAAAGTGGATGTGCTTGAGTAGGGGTTCGATTTATCGAACCCGGCTCTTCGATACGCTGAGGAAAAACGCTGGGCGCGATGAGTCGCGCCCCTACTTTGGAGCGAGGCGAATCGCCCCATCGAGCCGAATCACGCTGCCGTTCATGTAGCGGTTCTGCAGGATGAAGACGACCGCATCGGCGAATTACTCCGCCGTGCCGAGGCGCGACGGGTAGGGAACTTGTGCACAAAGGGAATTGTATACCTGTTCCGGCATGCCCTCGACCATCGGCGTGTGGAACACGCCAGGCGCGACGGTCATCACGCGCACGCCGATGCGCGCGAACTCGCGCGCCAGCGGCAGGGTCATGCCGACGACGCCGCCTTTCGACGCCGAGTACGCGGCCTGGCCGATCTGGCCTTCGAACGCAGCGATCGAGGCGGTGTTGACGATCACGCCGCGCTCGCCGTCCTCGCCGGGCGCGTTGTGCTGCATCAGGTCGGCCGTCGCCTTGGCCACGTTGAAGCTGCCGATCAGGTTGACCGTCACCGTCGTCGCGAAGGTCTTCAGCGGCATCGGGCCTTCCTTGCCGAGCGCGCGGCCCGCGCCGAGGATGCCGGCGCAGTTGATCGCGGCGTTGAGGCCGCCGAGCCATTCCTGCGCGGCCTTGGCATTCGCCGCGACCTGTTCCTCGTTGCTCACATCGGTGTTGAAGTAGCGCGTGCTCGCGCCGAGCGCAGCGACGGCCTGCGCGCCTTTCTCCGCGCTGACGTCGAACAGCGCGACTTTCGCGCCGTGCGCGACGAGATGTTTGGCGACGCCGAAGCCGAGCCCGGACGCGCCACCCGTGACGATGGCCTTGACCTGATCGAGTTGCATGAACGCGCGTCCTGAAGGGATAAGGGCGCGGATTGTAGCAGCGAAGGGCGATGACTCGATGCGAACGCGGAAGCTTCGAAGCTCCGGTCAGCTGGGTAGTTTCTGCAGACCGGCACCGGTCAACAGGTAGGCCGGTGCGAAATCGGCGGCATCCTGCATCGCCAGCTGCAACAGCGCGGCGCCGGCGATTTGCGGGCTGAGCAGCGGGCCGGAAGACCGCACGAACGAATCCAGGAAGGCCTCGACGGACTGGCCGGCACGCGTCGCGTAAGCCTGCACCGCCACTTTGCCCACGCCGGTCTGCGGCGAGAACCGCGGCAGCACCGCGGTGAAAGTGATGCCCAGTCCGCCCCGGGCCGACTCGTTCTGCGCGTAGGCCGAGAGGAAACGCTGCATGGCCTTGGCGCCGGCGTAGCCGCCGCTGAGGGGCGAGCCGCCGAGCGCAGCACCGCTGCTGAAGACGACCACGCGACTTCCGGGACGCAACGGTTTCAGCAGGATCGCGCGCAGCCAGTGGAAGGCGATGCGCACATCGGCCTGCCAGTTGGCCGAGAATGTCTCCCAACTCTGTTGTTGCAGCGGGAGCATGGGCGGGATCGCGCCGGCCACGAGGACAACGACATCCGGCTCGTGGCGATCGAGGATCAGGGCGGGTAGCGCGGCATCTCCGGCATCCGCGATTTCCTGCTTGATCTCGCCAGTGCCGGCGCCGGCTTCGGGAAACTCCGCGCTCGAACGCGATACGGCGATCACGCGGGCGCCGGCACCGGCAAAGGCCAGCGCGATGCCGCGACCGATGCCGCGACTGGCGCCGACGATCATGGCGGTCCTGCCGGTAAGCTCGTGCGACGGATCGATCGGGTTCGCGCCGGCATTGGCAATGGTATTTTCAGCAAGCGATGGCATGTTGCGTTCCTCGTTTCCAGTGAAAGTGGGTGGTACGCAGGCAGGGACGAATGCGCGGGCGCAAACGATCCGGTCGGTCACGAAAAAAATTCCGGTGGTGGCGAATCCTTTGCCCGCCCGGCAACGTCTCCCGGAGAGAACGCGCACAATGCATTTGCGAAAACGATGAGGAATCCCGTGCAACACCGCTCCTTCCATATTCGCTGCACCTGATCCGCATGACGCCGACGCAATCGGACGGAATGCCTGCCGCGCAGCCTCTCGACGCTGCGGCGTTCGATCGCCTGATCGCCGCGCTCAGGCCAAGGCTGCATCGCTACTGTGCACGCATGACCGGATCGGTCGTCGACGGCGAGGACGTGCTGCAGGATGCGCTGGCCAAGGCGCTCGAAGCATTGCCGGGCGTCGCTGCGATCGACGATGCCGAAGCCTGGATGTTCCGCATCGCGCACAACGCCGCGCTCGATCATCTGCGCCAGCGCGCGCGGCGCGACGCGGTTCACGCCGATGAGGACGTCGCGCTGATCGCCACCTCCGTTGCCGTCGAGGACGAACACATGGCCGTCGAAGCCGGTCTGCGTACCTTCATGCGATTGCCGGCATCGCAGCGCAGCTGCGTGATCCTGAAAGACGTGCTCGGTCACTCGATCGAGGAAATCGCGGGTGTGCTCGACGGCGCGACGATCGCCTCGGTGAAGGCGGCGCTGCATCGCGGACGCACGCGCTTGCGCGAACTTTCGGCCGAAACGGAATCGCCCCGCGTCACGGCCTTGTCGAAACGCGAGCATGCGTTGATCGCGGCCTACATCGATCGCTTCAATGCGCACGACTTCGATGCGCTGCGCGCGATGCTCGCCGACGAGGTGCGCCTCGATCTCGTCGCCAAGGCGAGCCTGCGCGGGCGCGCGCAAGTCGGCACCTACTACGCCCAGTACGAGCGGATCGCGGACTGGCGTTTCGCCCTCGGCAACGTCGACGGCCGGCTCGCGGCGCTCGCCTTCGATCCGCACGATCCCGCGGGAGCGCCGATCTATTTCGTACTGCTGAACTGGGACGGCGACCGCCTCGTCGGCATCCGCGATTTCCGCTACGCCCGCTACGCGGTCGAAGGCGCGGAGTTTGCGACGCTGGCCTGAAGCGGAGATTCCTCCACGGATTCGGTGCGGCGTCGCACCGGTTTCGTGCGCCGTGTCTTGGATCGCCGCGCTTCGATGAGCCGAATTTCCTCCCGTTCCGCTAACTATGCCGAGTCGAACGATCGGTTCGGCCGTTTTCGGAGTGAGACAAGAGGAAATTCCGTATGAAGTTCAAGAAATCCCCGCTCGCGGCCGTGGTGCTGGCTGCCGCGAGCTTCGCGGCAACCGCCGC
>NZ_DASVOK010000125.1:0-8281 GCF_036383415.1 Rudaea sp.
CCGCGCACGACGCATGCGGCGGTGGCCAGTACGGGACGTCAGCGCCTGGTCGACCGCGCCAAGCTCGTGCTGACCGGCGATCTCGCCCGACGCTGGACGCTGGCCGAGATCGCTGCCGACGTCGGCGTTTCGCCGGTCTACCTGACCCAGAGTTTCCAGCAGGTCGAGGGTCTGCCGCTGTACCGCTATCAGTTGCGCCTGCGCCTCGCGCGCGCGCTCGACCTGATCGCGCAGTACGAAGACTTGAGTGCGCTGAGCCTCGAACTCGGCTTCTCCAGCCACAGCCATTTCAGCGCCGCGTTCCAGCAGACTTACGGGCGTTCGCCGACCGAGTTCCGCCAGGCGGCGCTGCGCAAATCCGCCTAGTCGCAGATCGCTAAAGATTCTGACAGCGGGTCATTCCTCGCGGTGGCGTAATGCACCTGCCCGGACGTCGGGCGCCAACGAAGAGAGAACGTCATGACCACCAAGACTTGTGCGGCTTGCGACTATCCGCTCGATGCGAACGCGATTCAGGTGAAGATCGGCGGCAAAACCGTCGAGGTGTGCTGCGAGGAATGCGCGCAGAAGCTCAAGGAAGCGCACGCGTCGGCGCAGGAGCAGGGCTGAAGCCATGAACGCGAAGACCTCCCCGCTCAAGCGCAGCGTGCGCATCGCGTCGGGCACGATCGGCTACGTCGAACAGGGCAGCGGTCCCGTTGCCCTGTTCGTCCACGGCGTGCTGTTGAACAATCACCTCTGGCGCCACCAGCTCGCCGGCTTGTCCGACGTGCGCCGCTGCATCGCGGTCGATCTGCTCGCGCACGGCGACACCGAGATCCTGCCCGAGCAGGACGTGTCGGTGACCGCGAACGCGAACATGCTCGCGCAGTTCCTCGATGCGCTCGGCATCGCCCAGGTCGATCTCGTCGGCAACGACAGCGGCGGCGGCATCGCGCAGATTTTCGCCGCCCTGCACCCGCAGCGCGTGCGCAGCCTCACCCTGACCGACTGCGACACGCACGACAACTGGCCGCCCGAAGCGTTCAAGCCGTTTCTCGCGATGGCAGCCGACGGCGGCTTGCGCGGCACGCTCGAGGCAATGCTCGCGGACAAGAGCATCTACCGCTCGCCCGAAGCACTGGGCCCGGCCTACGAGCATCCCGAGCGGCTGGGCGATGCGGACATCGAAGCCTATCTGCGTCCGTTCCTGCGCAACCCGCAGCGCCTGCGCGATCTTGAACGTTTCCTCGCCGCGTTCGACAACAAGCACACGCGCGCGATCGAAGGCCGGCTCAAGGCGTTCACCGCGCCGACGCTGATCGTCTGGGGCACGGACGATATCTACTTCGACACGAGCTGGTCACGCTGGCTCGAGGCAACGATTCCCGGCACGCGCCGGCGCGTGGAATACGAAGGTGCGCGCATCTTCTTCCCCGAGGAACGCTGGCAGGATTTCAATCGCGAGCTGCGCGCGCACTGGCAGGCGGCATTGCGGGAAGCGGCCTGACCATGCCACGACTGCGCTACAATGGCGTCGGAGTCGGCCAGACAGTCGCGCGGCGCGCAAGCGTCTCGAGGAAAGTCCGGGCTCCACAGGGCAGGGTGCCAGGTAACACCTGGGCGGCGTGAGCCGACGACCAGTGCAACAGAGAACAGACCGCCGATGGCCCGCAAGGGATCAGGTAAGGGTGAAACGGTGCGGTAAGAGCGCACCGCGCGCGGGGACAACGTCGCGTGGCACGGTAAACTCCACCCGGAGCAAGACCGAATAGGGGAGCATGGCGCGGCCCGCGTCGCTCCCGGGTAGGTTGCTCGAGCTCATCGGCGACGATGAGCCTAGAGGAATGACTGTTCAACGACAAAACCCGGCTTATCGGCCGACTCCATCTATGTGACGTGCGGCGGGAACTATTTCCCGCCGCGGCCGTCCAACGAGCGGTCGATTTTTGTTCGTTCGCACTCACTCGCCCGCACGTGGAAAAAAACTCCCGCTCTCCATCACGCCGTTCGTGGCTGATTTTCGGTTCCTGCGCGCTCGCTGCGGTCGCGGTGACGGCTGTTGCCTTGCCGTTAGTCTGGAAGCGCGCGCCGGAGACTATCTCTGTCCTGCGGCGCAATTTCGGCACAGTGCTCGTGCAGCAGGGCGATCTCGTCGTGCCGGTGTCCGCGTCGGGCGTCTTCGTCGAGAAGCAGAAGAAGCTGCTTGCCGCGCCTGCCGCGGGCACGGTCGAGGAAATCCGCGTCGCGCCGGGCGCGATGGTGAAGAAGGGTGAGGTCGTCTTCCGCCTGAGCAACGCGCGCCTCACCGAGCAGGCGCAGGCCGCGCGCGTTGCGCTGGAGAAGGCCAGCCTCGATCTCAAGGAAGCGGTGCTGAGCGAGAAGATCGAAGCGATGGCGCAGTCGAGCCGGCAGAAGGAGCTCGAACGCCAGCTCGCGATCGAGGCGCACGAGCGCGACGCGCTGCGTCCGCTGATGGAGCGCGGCATCATCTCCAAGCTCGATATGGCGCGCGCGGACGCGAAGGTCGGCGGCCTGCGCTCGCAGATATCGGAACAGACCGATCGCGTCGCTCTCGCGCAGGACCTCGGCGCCTCGCGCATCGCGATCAAGGAAGAAGCGCTCAAGCAGGCGCGCGACGGCCTCACGCTGGCGCAGCAGAAGGTCGACGAACTCAAGGTTGCGAGCACGGTCGACGGGCCGGTGCAGGACGTGTTTGTCGAGCCCGGCCAGTCGGTCGCACCGGGCGAGAAGCTTGCGCTCGTGTCGAGCAGCAACGATCTTATTGCCGCACTGAAGATTCCGCAGGCCAACGCGCCGGCGATCGCCTACGGCAATCGCGCGACGCTCTACGTGCAGGGCAAGGCCGTGCGCGGCACGGTGGTGCGCATCGATCCGAAGGTGCGCGATGATGCGGTCCAGGTCGATGTCGCCCCGGACGAGGCATTGCCGTTTGGTGTGCGCGCGGCCGAGTCATTGAGTGGCGACATCGAAGGCGCGCCGACGAGCGAGGCGATCTATGTCGAGCGCGCGGACGACATCCTGCCGTTCAAAGAACACGACCTGTACCTGCTCAGCGGCAACGAGCTGCGCCGCCATCGCGTCCAGTTCGGTGCCATCTCCGGCAAGTACGTCGAGATCCGCTCGGGCGCGCGACCCGGCGATCGTTTCGCGACCGGCCTCGATCAGGCCTTGTACAACAAGGCCATGCTGACCGTCGCGGATTGAGCATCGGATCGCGCTTCTAGAGCTGCCGCCCGCAAGCCGTTGCGGGGAGGGCGAACGCGGGGTTGCTCAGGAAATCGTGATCGGTCAAAGCATCGAGCAAAACTTCGAGCCTGCGCATCGTTTCGGGCGGATAGACGAAACCGTGGCGGGCGATGGCATCGCGAGCCGTCGGCATCGATCCGTCGTGCCAATACGGTGCGGTCACCGAGAGGTTGCGCAGGGGCGGCGTGCGGAACTTGCCGCGGTCCTCTTCGTGCGCGGTTACCTCGAATAGTCCCTGATCCGCTGCTGCGGGATCGATCGCACCGAGGCGATGAAAGGCGAGGTCGGTAAAGTTTTTCCCCGCATGACAAGCGGCGCAATCGCGGCGGAACGTTTCCTGCCCGGCGCGCGCGTCGGCGGAAAGTGCGTCGTGGTCGTAAGCGCTCCCGTGGGAAGCCAGCGTGCGCTCGAACGCCGCGATGGCGCGGACGACGTTGGCATAGCCGATCGGATCAGCCGTTCCGGGAAACGCGGCAGCGAACATGCGGCGATAGCAGGCGTCGCGCCCCAATCGCCGCGCGATTTCCGCCTCGCGCCCCGCCATGCCCATTTCCACGGGATGCGTGCCGAGCACGGGTACGGAGACCTGCGCCTCGAGCGTAGTCAGGCGCGGATCGGCCGAGGTCAGCGGCGAGAATTCACCGACGTTGGCGAGACCCGGCACGTTGCGCCGTCCCGCTTCGTTGGTCACCCCGGGATGCGTGCGGTTGCCATCGGCGAAGCCGTGCCGCTGCTCGTGGCAGGTTGCGCACGCCATCGTGCCGTCTTGCGAGAGATCGGCGTCATAAAACAGGCGGCGTCCGAGTTCGATGCGCGCTGTCGTCGCATTTGCGTTATTGGCGGCGCGGACGCGCTCGCTGACGATGCCTGTCGCGCCGAGCGCGAACACCGCCAGCGCGGCCAGAGAACCGCGGCGCTTCATTTCATCGGCACGGCGAGAACGGTGATCTGCGCTGCGCCGTTGGCGGAAATCTGCAGCGTGTAGCGGCCAGCGGGCACGACGTAGTCCACCATCTTGCGGATGCCGGTGCAGTCGGGGCCGTGGCCATGCGCGACCGAGCGCAATGCCCCGTCCTTGCCCACGATGTCGATCCATGCGGCCGAGTTCAACGCGATGCGATACGTGCCCGCCTGCGCGACGTCGAGCGCGAGCAGGCCGCCATAGCTGACCGAACCGCCCGGCTTCTCCGGGCGCAGCGCGTAGTGCACGTCCGGTGTGGGCAGCAGAGTCACGCTCGTGGCTTTGCCGACGGAAAGGAGTGGGGCATTGGCCGCCTCGCTGCCGGCCTTGGCCGGAACAGGATTGACCCATGGGGCCAGTTCCCCGGAGGGCGCAACGTTGGTGATGCACGCTGGTTTGGTAGTCGACATTTCCTCGGCTGCCGGCGCGCCCGCCGACGCAGCGATCAACACGATCATGATAATGCTTCGATACATGGGTTCTCCTCGTAGTCAGTGCGGCTTCCCTGCCGCCGATACGATCCTTCGTCAGAAACTTTTGCCGATTTCGCAGAAGAAGGTGCGTCCCGGTTCGGGGAATCCTTCCTGATACGCATACAGGCGATCAAATGCGTTGCGCACGCCGAAACTCAGATCGAACCAGTTGGATATCGAGCCGCGCACGATCGCATCGACGCGCGTGAATCCGCCGGCGATGCGTTTGGCATCGCTCGTGGTGTAGCGCTTGGTTTCTGTGTCGGACGACAGGATCGCGTTCCAGTGCGGCGCGAATGCATAGTCGAGCGAGACGAAAAGTTTTTCGGGCGGTGTGTCGGTCAAGCGAACCGCGGGTTGCGAAATGTTCTTGCGATCGAGATACGTGTAGTTCGCCTGCAATGTCAGATCCGTATTGATCGCATAACTGCCCGAGAGTTCGACACCACGGTTGCGCGCCTCGCCGATGTTCTGGTTCTGCGAACACGGCGGCGATGCGCACGCGGTCGGGGCAATGGTGACGGCCTGGATCGCATTCTGCAATTTGCCGTTGAACAGTGCGGCCTGGTAGTGCAGCGCGCCGGCCGCGCCTTTCACGCCGATCTCTACGTTGTCGCTTTCCTCCTGCTTCAGCGCTGGATTCGGAATCGCCGTGCCGAGGCGGTACGAGTAGCGATCCTTGATCGTCGGGAAGCGCGTCTTGCGGCTGATGCCGCCATATAGCTGCACATCGTCCGTCATCTGGAACGTCGCCGCGAGCTGGCCGTTGACTGCGGTGTCGCCGTGCACGTCGAACGGCACGATCTGGTTGTTCGCGACCAGATTGTCGGCGCGCTGGCCTTGCTGCTCGTTCCACGACACGCCGGGTGTCAGCGTCCAGCGCGCGTCGGCGCGCCACTCGTGCTCGACGCCGGCGGAGACGGTGCGGTCCTTGAAGGTCGCCCATGGCGCGACCGCGGAACTTTGTTCGCGATGGATATCCTGCTTGGCGTGCACCGCGATGCGCGTGATCTGGCTGTCGGACCACGGTTGCTCGAAATCGGCGCTGGCGCCGTAGGTGTGGTCGTCGTACATGCTCTTGAAGGCGTACGGCCGTTTCATCGTCGTGTACGTTGCATCGTCGTACGAATCGAGTTCGTTCTGGAACGTGTCGTAGTAGGCACGCACGCGCAACGTCGCCGCATCGCCTAGGCGCGTGCGCGTGATCAGGTAGGCGCCGTCCTTGTCCCAGTACGGCCAGCGCCAGAAGCGTGCGGCGACGCCGGTAGCGCTGCCCGCATAAGGCGGTGTCTGCTTGGAATCGTGGACATGGTAAATGCCGAGTGCGTACTCATCGGTCGCGTTCGGTGTCCAGCCGATCTTGCCCGAAAGATTCAGATCGCGGCTCGCCGAATTCGCACGCCGTGCATTGGGCTGGTTCTTCGAGTAGGGATAATCGCTCGGCAGAACGTAGTAGTCGGCGTCTTCCCACGACGCCGTCGCCTGCGCGTACCACGTGCCCTGGTTCGTGCCGATGCGGCCGCCCGCGCGATATGAGGGCAGATTGCTTGAACGATCGACATCGAAACCCGCGTAGGCACGGCCTTCGAGCGCCGTCTGCGGCCGCCGGCTGACGAGGTTGACGCTGCCGCCGAGCGCGTTCGGGCCGTACAGCACCGAGGTCAGCCCCTTGGTCATGACTATCTGCGACAAGTCTTCGACGCCGAAGCGCGCGAGGTCGAGATTGCCGTCGTACGGCACGTACACCGGCACGCCGTCGACGTACAGCGTGACCTCGCGTGAATCGAAACCGCGCAGGTTGAGCAGGGTGTCGCGGCGCTGGCCGACGTTCTGCCGCGAAACGCCCGGCAGCAGATCGAGCGCTTCGGCGACGTTGCGCCGGTCGAGTTTCTCGATTGTGTCGATGCTGATCACGTCTGCGCCGGCAGGAAGCGGTGCGGAACTGGCGCCGACCACTTCGACCACTCCGAGCGGAGTAGACGTGTTTTCCGTCGTGGACACGTCCGCCGCATGCGCGAAGCCGGTGCCGAGCAGGCCGATGATCGTGGTTGCGAGGAAATTTTTCATGGATCGGGAGATTGTATACAAATACACATTCGATATGTTTGTTCGACTATATCGGTGACCATGGCTCGACTGCAACACCGCCGCGGATTCGGGGGCCTTGCGCGGAAACCTCGCCTGGAATTGCGAATGCAACAACAGGAGCTGCCCGTTCAAATTCCGAAGGGCACCAGTTTTGCGTTCCGCGCAATCCGGCGATGCCGGCGAGCCTCGCTGCCGGGTCGTCATGCCAGCATCCGTCGCTGAAACAGCCGAGTGCCCATGAGAAAACTTGCGTGAATTCAATCACCTTTTATCGCTTCCTCAGAAAGCGCACGAAATAATCACAAATCCCTGCGCTTCTCCTTGATCTGCAAAGCAATTTTTCCTTGACAGCCCTGTATGCCGTCGATATTGTGGCGGTCAGTGGGATTTCGTGGTTTTTAGTGGGAATTTGCCGATCATGTTTCAGGGCGAAACCGCCGTCACGTTGGACGACAAGGGTCGATTGGCGCTGCCTACCGCCTATCGCGACCTGATCGCGTCTGCGTGCGCGAATCGCCTCGTCTTCACCTACAACCCGTTCGAGCACGGCTGCCTGTGGCTGTTCCCGCAGGGCGAGTGGGAAAAAGTGCGCGACCAGGTCAACGCGCTGTCTAGCGTCAAGCGCGTGCACCGCGATCTGCAGTTGAAGCTCGTCGGTGCCGCTGCGCAGGTTGAGCCCGATGCCAGCGCGCGCGTGCTCGTTCCGGCGAGTCAGCGCATGGCGGCCGGCATCGAGAAGCGCGCAATCCTGCTCGGCATGAACGCGAAGTTCGAGTTGTGGAGCGAGACGGCGCACCTGAACAAGATTCGCCAGACGATCGGCGAGGGCGACCTCTCCGACGAGATGCTGGATTTGAAACTGTGAACGGACTGACCGCATGCGCCCGAACGACGATGAGTGAAGAAGGCGCAGCGGCGGGATCGGCCCATCTGCCGGTGATGTTGAACGAAGCGGTGCAGGGATTGCGTGTGCGCGAGAACGGAACGTACCTGGACGGAACCTTCGGCCGCGGCGGTCATGCGCGCGCCGTGCTGGCCCGGCTTGGGCCGACGGGGAAGTTGCTGTTGATGGATCGCGACCCGACTGCAGTGACGCATGCGCGTGCGGAATTCGGCAACGATGCGCGCGTGGTCATCCGTCACGGCAACTTCGCCGATCTCGCCGATTGGGACGCGACGACGCAGGGGCTCGACGGCGTGCTGCTCGATCTCGGCGTGTCCTCGCCGCAGCTCGACGAGGCCGCGCGCGGGTTCAGCTTCCGCGCCGATGCGCCGCTCGACATGCGCATGGACACGAGTTCGGGAATCAGCGCGGCGCAGTTTCTCGCGAGCGCGGACGAGAGGGAGATAGCGGACGTGTTGTGGCAGTACGGCGAAGAACGCATGAGCCGGCGCATCGCGCGCGCGATCCTCGCGCGCCGCGCCGAGGCGCCGATCGCGCGCACGCTCGAGCTCGCCGATCTGATCGAACGCACCATCGGCCGGCGCGAGGCGAACAAGCACCCGGCCA
>NZ_DASVOK010000126.1:0-5310 GCF_036383415.1 Rudaea sp.
CGCGCGCGAGCGCCTTGCCGAGTTCGAGCTGCGGCACCGCCCAGCGCGGCGTCAGCGCAGCGGCGCGCCGCAGCGCCCCGATTTCACGCTGCTGCTCGTTCAACGCGCGCGCCAGCGTGGCTTCGACCAGACTCGCGCGCACATCGTTGGGCGCAGCGGCGAGAACCGGGTCGAGCAAGTTGCCCGCGCGGACAAGATCGCCCGCGCGGATTGAGGTTTCGACGGCAACGAGTCGGGCGAGGATGGGGTCAGCGGCGGGCGTGCTCATCGGTCACAACCGCGTGGACACCGGCCGATGCAGCGATGACACGAACAGGCAGGGATCATGCCCGGAACCATACCGCCCGACGCGCCGCGACGCCAAGTTTTTTCCAGTTTTTGCAGGTGTCACGGCATGCGCGGTCGGTTAGACTTGGCTCGCGCGTGCGCGCAGCGGCCAAACATATTCAATCAGCGCTCGATGAGGCGCTCGCGGAGGGAAAGACCATGAACAAGCTCGACGACATCCTCAACCAGGACATCGATCCCACCGAAACCCGCGAGTGGACCGAGTCGCTCGACGCAGTGATCGGCAGCGACGGCCCCGAACGGGCGCATTTCCTGCTCGAGAAGATGGTCGACGCGACGCGTCGCGCAGGCGGCCACCTGCCGTTCTCGCCGACGACCGAATACATCAACACGATCCCGCCGCACCTCGAGGCGAAGAGCCCGGGCGATGCGGAGATGGAGTGGAAGATCCGCTGCCTCGTGCGCTGGAACGCGATGGCGATGGTCGTGCGCGCGAACCGCAAGCCGGGCGACCTCGGTGGCCATATCGCGAGCTTCGCCTCCAGCGCGACGCTGGTCGACGTCGGCTTCAACCATTTCTGGCGCGCACCGAGCGAGAACCATCCGGGCGACCTCGTTTTCCACCAGGGCCACGCGAGTCCGGGCGTCTACGCGCGCTCGTTCCTCGAAGGCCGCATCGACGAGGACCGGCTCGACCTGTTCCGCATGGAGGTCGCCGGCCACGGTCGCGGCCTGTCCTCGTATCCGCATCCGTGGCTGATGCCGGACTACTGGCAGGCGCCGACCGTGTCGATGGGCCTGGGCCCCTTGCAGGCAATCTACCAGGCGCACGTGATGCGCTATCTCGAGAACCGCGGCCTGATTCCGAAGAGCGACCGCAAGGTCTGGTGCTTCATCGGTGACGGTGAATCGGACGAGCCGGAAACGCTCGGCGCGATCTCGCTCGCCGGACGCGAGAAGCTCGACAACCTCATCTTCGTGCTCAACTGCAACCTGCAACGCCTCGACGGCCCGGTGCGCGGCAACGGCAAGATCATCCAGGAACTCGAAGGCGTGTTCCGCGGTGCCGGCTGGAACGTGCTCAAGCTCGTCTGGGGCAGCTACTGGGATCCGCTGCTCGCGCGCGACACCAAGGGCGTGCTGCGCAAGCTCATGATGGAAACGGTCGACGGCGAATACCAGGCGTGCAAGGCCTTCGGCGGCGCGTACACGCGCGAGCATTTCTTCGGCAAGTATCCGGAGACGCTCGAGATGGTGCGCAGCCTCTCCGACGACGACATCTGGCGTCTCAACCGCGGCGGGCACGATCCGCACAAGGTCTATGCGGCGTACCACGAAGCGGTCAACACGCAAGGTATGCCGACCGTGATCCTGGCCAAGACGGTCAAGGGTTACGGCATGGGCGCGTCGGGTGAATCGCTCAATCCCACGCACCAGCAGAAGAAGCTCGACAACGAGGCGGTGCGCGCGTTCCGCGACCGCTTCCGCATCCCGATCCCGGACGACAAGATCGACCAGGTGCCGTACTACCATCCGGGCAAGGATTCGCCGGAAGTGAAGTACATGCTCGAGCGCCGCGCCGCACTTGGCGGCTTCCTGCCGCAGCGCCGGCGCAAGAGCACCTCGTTCGAGGCACCGGCTCTGTCCGCGTTCGAGCAGATCACCAAGGGCACGGGCGATCGCGAGATCTCGACGACGATGGCGTTCGTGCGCGGCATCAACCTGCTGCTGCGCGACAAGGGCCTCGGCCAGCGCATCGTGCCGATCGTCGCCGACGAAGCGCGCACGTTCGGCATGGAAGGCATGTTCCGCCAGATCGGCATCTACGCGCCGTTCGGGCAGAAGTACCGTCCGCAGGACGCCGACCAGCTCATGTATTACCGCGAGGACATCAAGGGTCAGGTGTTGCAGGAAGGCATTTCCGAACCGGGCGCGATGAGCGCGTGGATCGCCGCGGCGACGAGCTATTCGGTGTCGAACGTGCCGATGCTGCCGTTCTACATCTACTACTCGATGTTCGGCTTCCAGCGCATCGGCGACCTAGCCTGGGCCGCGGGCGACATGCGCGCGCGCGGATTCCTCGTCGGCGGAACCGCCGGCCGCACCACGCTCAACGGCGAAGGCCTGCAGCATGAAGACGGCCACAGCCACCTGTTCGCCGCCAACATCCCGAACTGCAAGGCCTACGATCCGACCTTCTCCTACGAAGTCGCCGTGGTCATGCAGGACGGCGTGCGCCGCATGATGCAGGAGCAGGAAGACGTCTATTACTACGTCACCGTGATGAACGAGAACTACCCGCACCCCGACCTGCCCAAGGGCGCGGAGGAAGGCATCATCAAGGGCATGTACCTGTTCAAGGACGCGGGCAAGCCGAAGAAGAACGAACCGCGCGTGCAGCTGCTCGGCAGCGGCACGATCCTGCGCGAGGCGATCGCCGCGGCCGAACTGCTCGAGAAGGAATTCGGCGTGACCGCCGACATCTGGAGTTGCCCGAGCTTCTCCGAACTGCGCAAGGACGGCTTCGATGCCGAACGCTGGAACCGCCTGCATCCGGAAGACAAGCCGCGCCAGGCGTACGTGACCCAGTGCCTCGCCGACCGCGCCGGCCCGGCGGTCGCCGCGACCGACTACGTGCGCGAATACGCTGATCAGATCCGCGCGTTCATGCCGGACGGCAAGAAGTACACCGTGCTCGGCTGCGACGGCTACGGCCGCAGCGATTCGCGCGACAACCTGCGCCGATTCTTCGAGGTCGATCGCTACTACATCGCCCAGGCCGCGATCGCCGCGCTCGCCGCCGAAGGCAAGATGAGCGCCAAGGACGTCGCCCGCGCGATCAAGACCTGGAAGATCGATGCGGACAAGCCGAATCCACTGACGGTGTGAGGCAGACTGAACCAATCAGCAGGGAGAAACACGATGGTGGTCAAACGCTGTCTGCACGCGCTATTCGCTTTGCTGCTTATATGCATCTGCGGGCAGTTGTTGGCTCAGGGCGCAATCGCCCCGATACAGTTTTCGCCAGCCAACCCGAACTCCAGCACGCCGGTGACAGCGACGTTGCAATACTACTGCCCGGCCGACGCTGCAACGAACGTACAGCCAAACGGCAACGCAATAACGCTCACCACGTATGCCAATTGCGTGGGCACTCCGCCACCGATTTGCGCGACGTGCACGCCTTGGACCCTTCCTAGCGTCTCGCTCGGCATCCTCCCTGCCGGGTCCCACAGCGTCACCTGGCAGGAGAGTTCGGTCGATACCATCCGGGTGCTGGCAACAATGGGGCTTGTTGTATCTGCCGCGCCGACGGCCAGCGTTTCCGCCCCGATCAGCCCATCATCCTTGTTGCTCAGCGTGGCTAGTCTATTGGCAGCAGGCGCATTTGCGCTGCGCAGAAGTCGGGGCTCCGCGCGATGAATTTGTTGCGATGACGTCGGCAATCCCGGCAACCAAGCCCATTGCCCGACAATTCGCCGAACCTTCGCATTACTGGTATGCGCGCTGCAAGCTCGCCACCGACCCGCTGTATGCGGCCGTCGGCGACGCATTGCGGGAGACGATCGCTCCGCTGTTGGACCTCGGTTGTGGCATCGGCCTGCTTGCCCACACACTGCGTGCACGGGGCTTCGCCGGTAGCTACGCCGGCATCGACAACGACGCGAACAAGATCGCTGCTGCACGCGCAGCGGCCGAGCATGCGGACCTGGATGATGTACGCTTTGCTTGTGTCGATCTCACCCGCGAAACTTTTCCCGCCCATCGCGGCAGCGTCGCGCTGCTCGATGTGCTGCAATACCTGCCGCCGCAGGCGGCGGACGAACTGATCGAACGCGCGGCCGCTTGCATCGTGCCCGGCGCGCGCCTGGTGATCCGCAGCGGACTCGACGATGCCGACGCGCGCACGCGCTTCACCCGCGCGATGGACGTGTTCTCGCGCGGGATCGGCTGGATGAATACCGCGCCGAAACGCTATCCGACGCGCGCAGGACTCGAAGCGCTGTTGGCGCGTTGCGGTCTGAGCGCGAGCTTCGCGCCGCTGAGCGGGCGGCTGCCGTTCAACAACTGGTTGATCGTCGCCGAGCGTGGCTGACGCCACGAATTCGCGCGCAAGAAGCGGAGTTCGCACGCAGCGCCGACGCGGCACACTGCGCTCGAATCCACTCATCGAGCACTGTCATGCATTTCCGTATCCGCGGCCTGTCGGCCGAACCGTTCGCCGACCTGTTTGCGCTGACCGACGCCGAACTTGCGCAACGCTGCGCCGTGCGCCGCACGGTCGACGCCGATCACGGCTATCCGTGCCGCATCAGCCTGAGTGACGCAAAGATTGGCGACGAAGTCATCCTCGTCAACTACGAACATCTCGCCGTCGCCACGCCTTACCGCTCTCGTCACGCGATCTACGTGCGCGAAGGCGAAGTCCGCTTCGACGCCGTCGACCAGGTGCCGCAGATGCTGCGCAAGCGCCTGCTCTCGCTGCGCGGCTTCGACGCCGACGGCATGATGACTTCGGCCGATGTCGTCGAGGGCCGCGACATCGAAGCAGCTATCACGCGCCAGCTTGCCGATCCGCAGACGCGTTATCTGCACGCGCATATCGCACGCCCAGGCTGCTACGCCGCGCACATCGAACGCGCCTGAGAGCAGGTTCTGCGGCGAGCCGCGCTGGTACGCCATGCGCGCCCAAGTCCGCTATGCTTGTGACAGTCTTTCGGGCGGACGGGATGGGTGATGGAAGCAGCGCAGTGGCGCGCGGAGTGGCTCGGCTGGAACGGCGCTACGCTGCGCTGGCGCATCGCTGGTGACCTCGCCGGGGTGCCCGCGACCGAACTGACGCTCGACGGCGTCGCCTTCGCGCGCTTCGCCGCGGATGCTGCCGGCGAACGCGAATTCGAGTTCGAGTTTCCTTTCTCGCCGAGCGGCCACGACGAACTGCGTTTCGGCCTCGCCGTGACCGGTACCGAGCCGGTGCTTGATCTGCTGCCCGGATGGGAGGTGCGTCTGGGCACACCTGCC
>NZ_DASVOK010000127.1:0-3022 GCF_036383415.1 Rudaea sp.
ACCTGCCGATTTTACGGCTTCGGCAAGCGCTTCCGCCAATCGCCGCACCTCGTCGCCGTCCTCGCCTTCCACGGTCACGCGCACGAGCGGCTCGGTACCGGAAGGACGCAACACGACGCGGCCGCGTCCATGCAAGGTCGCTTCCACCTCGCCGAGGGCCCGTTGCACCTCGGCATGAGCGACGAGCGCAGCGCCTCCCGCGGCACGCACGTTGAGCATGACCTGCGGGAAGCGCGGCAGTTCGGCGCGGACATCGGTGAGCGCCATGCCCATGCGTTGCAAAGCATCGAGCACGAACAGTGCGTTGAGAATGCCGTCGCCCGTGCCGCTGCGGTCCAGATGCAGGACATGGCCGGAGGCTTCGCCGCCGAGCACGCCGCCGCGCTCGCGCAGCATCTGCAGCACGTAGCGGTCGCCGACGTTGGCGCGCGCGAATTCCGCACCGAGTTTCTGCAGTGCAAGCTCGACGCCGTAGTTGGTCATCAGCGTGCCGACAACCGGTCCGCGCAGTTGTCGCGACGCGAGCAAGTCCTTCGCCAACAGATAGACAATGTCGTCGCCGTCGACCACCCCGCCTTTGACGTCGATCATCTGCACGCGATCGCCATCGCCGTCGAAAGCGATGCCGAGATCGGCGCCATTTTCCAGCACCACGCGCCTGAGCGCCTCCAGATCGGTCGCACCGCAGCTGGCGTTGATGTTGAAACCGTCCGGTTGCACGCCGATCGTCGACACGTCGGCACCGAGATCGGCGAACAGGCGCGGCGCGACGTGATAGGTCGCGCCATGCGCGCAATCGAGCACGATGCGTTTGCCGCGCAGGGAAAGGCCCGGCACGCTGCCGGCGCAGTAGTCGAGGTAGCGCGCCGGAGCATCGTCGACGCGCACGGCCTTGCCGAGCTTTTCCGACGATGCGGTGCGCAGCGGCAGGCGCAGCGCCGCCTCGATCGCGAATTCGACTTCGTCCGACAATTTCTCGCCGGCCGCGTTGAAGAACTTGATGCCGTTGTCGTAGTACGGATTGTGCGAGGCGCTGATGACCAGACCGGCGTCGGCGCCGAGCTCGCGCACGAGCCACGCTACGGCCGGCGTCGGCATCGGTCCGAGCAGCTTGACGTTCGCGCCCGCAGAGACGAGGCCGGCTTCGAGCGCGGATTCGAACATGTAACCGGAGACGCGCGTATCCTTGCCGATCACCACGCTCGGATGGCGGCCGGAATCGGCTTGCCCGGCGCCGAGCACATGGCCGAGCGCCTGTCCCAGGCGCAGCATGAATTCCGCCGTGATCGGCTCTTCGCCGACGCGGCCGCGGATGCCGTCGGTACCGAAATATTCCTTCTTCATGCCGATGCGGAAATCACATCGTGTTGGTCGGTTTTTCCGACCCCTGCAGTTCGGCGAGCATGGCCTCGATCTTGACGCGCGCCGACTCGCTTTCCGGCGACTCGTTGAACTGCACGCCGATGCCGGCGACGCGGTTGCCCTGCGCACCCGGCGGCGTGATCCAGACGACCCTGCCTGCGATCGGCATGCGTTCGGCCTCCGCCATCAGCGCCAGCAGAATGAACACGTCGTCGCCAAGACCGTAGCGCTTCGCCGTCGGCACGAAGATGCCGCCGCCGCGCACGAACGGCATGTACGCGTTGTACAGCGCATGCTTGTCCTTGATCGACAGCGACAAGATGCCTTGCAGCGGTGAACCGGTGCCGGAACCTGCAACCATCATGTACTCCGTTGTTGAACGTCGTGATTCGGCGCCGCCGCCACCGCCCAAGCCGCAAGCAATTCGAGCATCGCCAACTCCGGCCGGACCGGTCCGCGCAAAAGATCGCGGGTACGGTTGGCCCGGTCGAACCAAGCGGTAAGCTTCACCAAATCGACCGCACGGGTCAAGGCGAGCGGACCGCCAGCGCTCAGCATCGCGCCGCCGTGCGCCTGCGCACGGCCTTGCTGCTGGACCAGCGAAGCGGCGAAGCGCAGGCGCAGATCGGCCTCCTCGCGACTCCAGCGCTGGGCGACATCAAAAGCCGCGGCAACGCCGGCATTCAGTTCGCGCAGGTCCTGCGCCACCGCGCCACGCAACTTCAAGGATTCGCCCTGCGCCCAGGCCAGCGCGAGGCCCGGATTGCCATCGCTCGCGTTCATCGCGTCCGTTGCCTGCCTGCCATCGACGCCCTGCGCAGTGAGCCATTGCAGGGCGAGCTTCGTTTCCGGCACGCGGAAATCGATGCGCTGGCAGCGACTGCGGATCGTCGCCGAAAGCCGCGAAGGATGGTCCGCGATCAGCACGATGATCGTGCCTGGTG
Source organism: Rudaea sp. (assembly GCF_036383415.1). Lineage (GTDB taxonomy): Bacteria > Pseudomonadota > Gammaproteobacteria > Xanthomonadales > Rhodanobacteraceae > Rudaea. The sequence continues at coordinate 2,307 of NZ_DASVOK010000127.1, forward strand.
TCGGCTCCTCCAGCGTCTTCAGCAGCGCGTTGCTCGCCGCGTGATTCATCGCATCAGCCGGATCGATCAGCGCGATCTGTGCGCCGCCGAACTGCGCGGTCAAGGCCAGTCGTTCGCTCAGGGTGCGCATCTGGTCGACCGTGAGCTCGGTGCGCGGCTTGCCGTCGTCGCGCAACTCGAAGTTCACGCGCACCAGATCGGGATGCGTGCCGGCCACGACCAATTTGCAGGCGCGGCAGATGCCGCAGGCGAAGCCATTCGCGCGCGGCGACTCGCACAGCAGCGCGTGCGCGAACGCGTCGGCGAATTCGCGCTTGCCCAGGCCCGCGGGTCCGGCCAGCAGGATGGCGTGCGGCAGGGCATCGCGACGGCGGCGCTCGCCGAGGCTGTTCCACGCATCAACGTTCCACGGCGCCAAGATCACGATCCGGCTCCCTGCGCCCGCAGGAACTCACCGACGGCTACGCGCACCTGCTCGAGCACCGCCTCGAGCGGCTGGCTCGCGTCGATGATGCGGAAGCGCGTGGGCTGCGCGGCGGCGCGGGCTCGATACGCGGCGCGCACGTGCTCGAAGAAATCCTGTGCTTCCAGTTCGATGCGATCGGCCGGCCCGCGCCCGCGTGCACGCGCGAGACCAATGCCCACGGGCAGATCAAGCAGCAGGGTCAGATCGGGTTGCAGGTCGCCGGCGGCCCAGCGTTCGAGTTCGGCGATGC
>NZ_DASVOK010000128.1:0-5954 GCF_036383415.1 Rudaea sp.
CGATGAACGAAGTACGTCGGTGGAAATTCGAGCCCGCGCTGCACAACGGCCAGCCCGTGGTCGCGAGCGTCGAAGTGCCGGTGAGCTACCGCCTCGGGGATTGAGTCCGCGCAACCGCATCGATGTCGGGGTCCGCACCGCGCACCCCGACGCGAGCGCTAGCTTGCCTTGGCAGCGGCCTTGCGCAGGCTGCGTTCGAACAGAGCCAAGGTGCGTTTCCATGCTTCGCGCGCCGCGCTCTCGTCGTAACGCGGCGTGGTGTCGTTGTTGAATCCGTGCTGCGTTCCCGCAGGCTGATACAGCGAATAGCGTACGCCGGCCTGCTTCAGCGCGGCCTCGTAGGCCGGCCATCCCGCATTGACACGTTCGTCATTGGCAGCGAGCACGATCAGAATTTCGGCCTTGATTCTGGCCACGTCTTCCGCCGGCGGAGCGGTGCCATAGAACGGTGCGGCCGCGGCGAGATCCGGTAATTGCGTCGCGAGGAAATTGACGATGCCGCCGCCGTAGCAGAATCCGACTGCGCCGAGACGCCCATTGCTGCCGTCGATACCGCGCAGCATCTGCGCAGCGGAGAGGAAATCCTGGCGCGTCTTCGTCTGCTCGAGTTTGGCGAATTCGGCGCGCGCTTTGTCCTCGTCGCCCGGATAGCCGCCGAGCGGAAACAGCGCATCTGGCGCGAAGGCGATGAAATTCTCCAGGGCGAGCCGGCGCACCACGTCCTCGATATGCGGATTGAGTCCGCGGTTCTCGTGCACGACAAGAACCACCGGCAAAGGTCCACGCGCCTTGGCCGGCTTCACCAGATAACCGCGCGCGCTGCCGTAGCCCTTGGGCGACGCAAACTCGATGTACTTCGCCGACAGCCGCGAGTCGTCCGGCTTGACCTGCTGCGCGGCGGCGAATTGCGGGTTCAACGCCTCGAGCAGCCCGATCGCCGTCGTCGCACCGATGGCAAAGCGCGCCGCGGCGCCGAGAAATGCACGGCGATCGATCACGCCATGCACGTACTGGTCGAACAGGCGCAACACCTCGGGATCGAAATCGTCGACTGTCTTGCGCGGAGGAGTTGTCATGGAGAGCCTGCCTTCGCCTTAGCCTATTGATCGGTGAATCCGGTTTCCTTCAGTACCTACCTGTCGTGTGCCAGCGAGTAATCGAGCGCCGCGCGTACGGCGGCCACCTGCGCGGCGTTGCATTGCTCCGGCGTTGCGCGCGGACTGTCGGGATAGACCTCGGTGGTGGTCTTGTACTGTGCGTTGGTGACGCCCGCGCAGAGACCGAGTTTTTTCAGCGCGTATTCGATCACACCCGGCGAAGTCACGCGCGAGCCAATGATCTCGCCCTTCGCATCCGCCGGCGCGATGTGGGTGACCTTTGCCACCGCGTCGATGACCGCCTTCTGGAATTCGGGCTGTGGATGCTCGCTGTCGTCGACCAGATAGAAGCCGTCGGGAATGCCCTGCGGATCGAACGGCTTGCCATCGCGCGCGGCCAGTGCCGGACGGAATTCGGATTCGTCGCTGTCGGTGGTCTCGTGCAGATCGATGTGCACAAGGAAGCGATCGCGCAGCGGCGCGACGAGCTTCACCAGCGCCGCCGATTCGGGCGCGGGGCTGTTCTCGCGGAACGAGCGGTTCGGATCGATCGCGAACGGATTCCAGCGATGGATGCGCTCGTACGCCCACGGGCTGATGCAGGGCACGACGAGCAGGTTGGCGCGACCCTCGTAGTCCGCTGCATGCAGGTCGACGAATTGCAGCGCGCCGTGCACGCCGCTGGTTTCATAGCCGTGCACACCGCCGGTGACGAGTGCGTACGGAAGATCCTCGCGCCAGTTGCGGCTGCGGATTGCGAACAACGGGAACGATTCGAGCGCATAGTCGAGGCGACCGTATTCGCTCACGTCGAAGCGTTCGCGCAAGCGATCAATGACGCTCAGCACGTCGGTTTCGTAGCTGCGCTTGCGCGCCTGGTGCGACAGCCAGACCGCTTTTTCGGCCTCGCCCCAAGGCTGACCTGGAGTGCCGATGGAGTGGAAATTCGAAGGGTTCACGACGTTTACTCGCTGATGCAATGAGCCGGGTACTTTAGCATCAAGCCAATCGCGCCCCGCGATCACACTGCGGCAGTCACGACGATTTCGACCTTCCATTCCGATTTCGCCAGCCGCGCCTCGACCGTCGCTCGCGACGGCGCGTTCCCGGGCACGACCCAGGCATCCCAGGCGCGATTCATGCCGGCGAAATCGCCGATGTCGGCGAGGTAGATCTGCGCGCGCAGGATGCGCGTCTTGTCGCTGCCCGCCGCGGCGAGCAAGGCGTCGATCGCGGCGAGTACCTGCCGCGTCTGCGTTTCGATGTCGACGCTCGCGTCGTCGGCCACCTGTCCGGCGAGATAGATGACGCCGTTGTGGATGCTGGCCTCGGACATGCGCGGGCCGGCTTCGATGCGCTGATCATGGCAACTCCTCGATGTGGGCGCGTACCGTAAACCAAAAACCTGTGCCGGCAAATCCTGCGCCCGTCGCCGCGAGGCTCAGCAGGCCTCGCAGGTTTCCAGCTTCGGACGCTGCAGCGTGGTCGCGGCCCAGGCGTAGATCAGCACGCCGAGCAGCGCCGTGATCGCGCCGACGTAGCCGGTCGAGGTCCAGCCGAAGCCCGCCGAGATCGCCATGCCGCCGAGCCAGGGACCAAGCGCGTTCGCCGCATTGAACGCGGCGTGATGCGAGGCGGCGGCGAGCGTCTGCGCTTCGCCGGCCACGTCCATCAGATGCGTCTGCAACACCGGACCGAGCGCACCCATCATGCCGACCGCAATGGTGATCGGCAGCAGTGTCCACAACGAACCCGCGGCGAGCGGAAACAGCAGCAGCATCGCGGCCGCGCCAAGCAGGATCGCTGGCACCGCGCGGAAACGCAGGCGGTCGAACAACCAGCCGCCGAGGAAATTGCCGATCACGCCGCCGAGGCCGAAACCGGCGAGGCCGAGCGGAATCCATTTCGCCGACACCTGGGTCACCTGCATCATCGTCGGCGCGAGATAACTGAAAACACAGAACAGGCCGGAGAACCCGACAGCGCCGATCGCGAGCGCCTGCCACACCGGCAAACGATTGAACGCACGCAATTCGTCGAGCGGATGTTTCGGCGCTTCGACCTTGTCGTTCGGCATGAACATCGCGATCAGCGCGACGGTCGCCACGGCCACGCTGGCCACCATGACGAACGCCCAGCGCCAGCCTATCGTCTGCCCCATCCACGTCGCGATCGGGTTGCCGATCAGGATCGCCACGGTCAAGCCGAACATGACCAGGCTCACCGCCTTGCCGCGTTCCTCCGGCTTGCTGATCGCCACTGCCGCGAGCGCGGCGACGCCGAAATACGCGCCGTGCGGCAGACCGGCGACGAAGCGCGCCAGCATCATGCTCACGTAGTCGGGCGCCGACGCGCTGGCCAGGTTGCCGAGCGCATAGAAGCCCATCAGCAACAGGAGCAGCACGCGACGCGGCAGATTCCCGCCGAGGATCGCCAGCAGCGGCGCACCGACGACGACACCGAGCGCATACATGCTGATGATGTGTCCGACCTGCGGCTCGCTCACGCCGAAGCTCTTCACCATCTCAGGCATCAGGCCCATCGCCGAGAACTCGCTCGTGCCGATGGCGAAGCCGCCGAAGGTCAGCGCGACGAGGATCAGCGCGCGGTGGCGCGGCGATACGGTCGCCGCTGGCAGCGTGGTTTCGAGAGCCGAAATCGTTTCCATGACAGCATTATGCTGCATCGCAGCACGTTTTGAGTGAACGTGAAAGAAACTTAAGGAAACCCGCATTTCCGTGAGCGCGCAGCGAATTTCCCTTTTTCGCGAATCTGTCGATTCCGCCTACCGGCGAACGTCATCGAGGAGCAAGCCGTTGCCTTTCAAAACCACCGGAGAACCTCGTGACAAAATTTTTCCTGATCGTCCTCATGCTGGCCAGCGCCAGCTCCATCCACGCACAGGTCAGCAAATCCGCGCGCTACCCGACGATGGCGCCGATCGAGCAATACCGCATCGCCAATCGTGACGACGAAATCGCCCTTGCGCGCAGCGCCGCTCCGCCATCGATTTCGGCCGACGCCGAAGTGCTGGTTCTCGGCAACCACGGCTTCGAAACCGCGGTCAAGGGCAAGAACGGTTTCGTCTGCATCGTGGAACGTTCCTGGGGGGCAGGTTTCGAAAATGCAGAGTTCTGGAATCCCAAACTGCGCTCGCCGATTTGTTTCAACGCGCCAGCTGCGCATTCCGTCGTGCCGCAGTTCCTCAAGCGCAGCGAGTGGGTACTGGCCGGCGCCTCCAAACAGGAAATGATCGAGCGCAGCAAAGCCGCATACGCGAACAAATCCTTCATCGCTCCCGATCCGGGCTCAATGTGCTACATGCTGTCGCCACGCGCTTATCTATCCGACAAGGACAGCCACTGGATGCCACACCTGATGTTCTTCCTGCCGCGCGTTGCGACTTCGTTCTGGGGCGCGAATCTGCCCGCCTCACCGATCATTGCGTTCGAGGGCAGCGACGTCGATCCGGTCACCGTGTTTCTCGTTCCCGTGCGCAAGTGGTCAGACGGCACTGTCGCGCCCGATCATCACGTAAATTGAGTCGGGCCCTTTTCGCGCTTTGTGGCCTATCGCTGATCATGCAGGCATCATGGACGAAGCCTGCATGATCGTGATTTGCAAATGTCCTCGCGTTCCAGCTCCGCCTCCACTCATCTGTTGCCGCAAGAAACGCCTTGGCCGGACGGCACTGTTTTCACCGTCGGGCATTCGACGCTGCCGATCGAACGCTTCATCACGCTGCTGAAAACCTATGCCGTCGAACGGCTCGTGGACATCCGCACGGTGCCGGCGTCGCGCCACAATCCGCAGTTCCAAGGCGGTGTGCTCGCCGCCAGTCTCGCCGCGGAGCGAATCGACTATGTGCACATGGCGGCGCTCGGCGGACTGCGCCATGCGCGCAAGGATTCCGTCAACGCCGGCTGGCGCAACAAGGGTTTTCGCGGCTACGCCGACTACATGCAGACTGCGGCGTTCGAGGATGGACTCGAAACACTGATCCGGATGAGTCGGCAGCAACTCGTCGCGATCATGTGCGCCGAAGCCGTGCCGTGGCGGTGCCATCGCTCGCTGGTGGCCGATGCATTGCTCGTGCGCGGCATACCGGTAGTCGAAATCCTGTCCGAGACGAGCCATCGCACGCATACGCTCACGCCATTTGCACACGTCGACGGAACAGCGATCACTTATCCGCCGGAGCAAGGAACACTGCTCTAGCTCTTCGACAAGCGATGACTCAAACGCTGCCGCAACTGCTCGAAGAAATCCGCGCGTGCCGACACTGTGCTGCCGACCTGCCCTGCGGCCCGCGGCCGGTGCTGCAGGCCGGACGCTCGGCGCGACTGTGCATCGTCGGCCAGGCGCCCGGCAGGAAGGTGCACGAGAGCGGCATCCCGTGGGGCGATGCCTCCGGCGAGCGGCTGCGTGACTGGCTCGGCCTCGCCTCGGCGCAGTTCTACGATCCGCGCAAGGTCGCCATCGTGCCGATGGGCTTCTGCTATCCGGGCAAGGCCGGCTCCGGCGACCAGGCGCCGCGGCCGGAATGTGCACCGCTTTGGCATGGAAAACTGCATGCCCATTTGCGCCAGGTCGAGCTGACCTTGCTCATCGGGCAATATGCGCAAGCTAGGTATCTCGGCGATCGCCGCAAGGCGACGCTGAGCGACACGGTCAAGGCGTGGCGCGAGTACCTGCCACAGGGTCAGCTTCCGCTGCCGCATCCGTCCCCGCGCAACCAACCGTGGCTGGCGAAGAATCGCTGGTTCGAAGCGGAGCTCGTGCCGGCGCTGCGCGACACGGTGCGCGCGTTGGACTTGTAGGCGTCAAATCTTCGTCAGCGCTTGTCCCTTGTGCATG
>NZ_DASVOK010000129.1:0-5160 GCF_036383415.1 Rudaea sp.
GCCGGGTTCGCATCGTCGATGAAGGCGCTGAACAGCCAGCCGCAGACGAGCACGCCGATCATGAACTGCGCCTCGATCGTGTTGGTCAGGCGCGAGTGTTCGGCCGGGTCGTGCGTGAGCAGGCCGATCGACGAATACACCGACACCTTGGCGAGGGCGAAGCCGATGCCGACGCACATGAACAGCAGCTCGGTCGTGTGGAAGGTCGGATACAAGCGCATGACGACGCAGGCCGTGCCGACGAGCGCGAGCGCGATCATCATTGCGCGCTTGTAGCCGAGCAGCGGCAGGAACGAGGCGACGAGCAGCGAGGTGATCGCGACCGGCAGGTCCTTGAACAATTCCAGGTTGCTCGCCTGCGGCTTGGTCACACCGAAGGTCGAGATCGATTGCAGGATCACGGTGCCCACGCTGTTGAGCAGGATCGCGAAGATCACGTAGATCAGCGCGAGCGCAAGGATCATGCGGAATCGATTGCTCATTCGGTCTCCCCAATCTGTGTTTTTCTTAGCGTGCGCGCCCGAACGGATCGGTGACACCCTTCTGCCACGGATCGCGCGTTTTCGTACGCCAGCTGTCGAGTTGCCGGCGCAGGTCGGCGAGCACTGCAGCGTATTTCTTGTCGCCCGCGAGGTTGACCACCTCGTCCGGATCGACGGTCAGATCGTACAACTCTTCGGCGGAACGATGGTGGAAGGCGTCCAGCGTACGCTTGCCGAGCTTCGCGCCGGGCGTCGCCGTGATCGCTTTCCACGACGGCGACAATGCAACGTCGCTCGCGATCGGCACCTCGAGCTCGGGCTTGAGATTGAGGAAATAGCTGTACTTGCGCGTGCGCAGGCTGCGCGTCGGATAGTACTGGTCGATCTCGTGGAAGCTGTGCGTGGCGAATACCTCGTCCCAGCCCTTGGGATCGGCCTCGCCGAGAATCGGCAGGATCGAGCGGCCCGGCAGTGGCAGATAGTGGTAGCCATTGGGTGGTGTGACACCGGTCCAATCGAGGATCGTCGGCGTGATGTCGATCCAGCTGACCATCCCGCGGTTGCGCAGGCCACGTTTCAAGGCGCCCGGCGCACGCACGATCAGCGGCAGGTGGATGCCTTCGTAATACAGATTGTCCTTTGCACCTGGAAACGGTCGGCCGTTGTCGGAGAGATAGATCACGAGCGTGTCGTCCTCGTGGCCCGATTCCCTCAGTTCGTGCAGCAGGATGGCCAAGCCAGTGTCCATGCGGCTGACCGCCTCGTAGTATTCGGCCAGGTCGGCGCGCACGCCAGGCAGGTCGGGCAGGTGCGAGGGAATGACGACGTCGGACGGTTGGTATCGCTCGCGCTTCACCTCGGGCCAGTCGCGCGTGTTGCCGAAGTTCGACACATCGCCTGCACGATGCGGATCGCTGTAGGCGACAGTCAGGAAGAACGGCTTGTCACCCTGTTCGCGCATCCAGCGCCCGGCTGCGTGGCCCATCACGGCGACGTCGCGCACGAGCGGGCGCTCGGGTTCGAGCCAGGCATCGTAGGCGAGCAGCGCCTCGGGTTTCACATGCAGCTTGCCGACCAGTGCGGTCGCATAGCCGGATTGTTTGAGCATCCACGGCAGCGTCTTCACGTCGTCGAGCAGCGAGAAGTTGTGCACGTCGTGCGACAGCCCGTACATGCCGTTGGTGTGCGAATACAAGCCTGTGTACAACGTCGCGCGGCTGGATGAGCACGAGGAGACCGAGGCATACGCATCGGTGAACAGCACGCCTTCGCGCGCGAGCGCGTCGAGCGCGGGCGTGCGCACCTTGCCGCCGGTGCAGCCGAGGTCGTAGCCATGGTCGTCGGAGACGATCAGCAGCACGTTACGCCGTCGCGGCGGTGGGGAAACTTTTGCAGCCGCAGGCACGGACATTTCCACGGCCAATGCGGCCAGGCCTGCGCCGAGAAATTCGCGACGGTTGATTTTCATGCGAGAGGGTTCAAGCGATCGCTGATAAAAAAATGCGGCCCGGATTGCATTGGGGGATCAATCCGGACCGCTCGTCGGAGAGGACGAACAAATGCGATCTTTCTAGAACTGATACTTAGCCTGGAAGTTGATCTCGCGGCCTTCGATCGAACGTGCCAGCAGCACGCCGCCCGGACCGGTCGGCACGCCGGCGACGCGCGCGTTGCCTTCGGTCAGGCCGATCTCGTTGCTCAGGTTGGTGCCCTGGACGCGGAACTGCCAGTTCTTGCCGTAGTTGGCGACGATGCCGAAGTCCCAGGTCTTGTAGGCGCCGAGCGGTGCGAGGCCGGTCTGGTCCTCATAACGCTGGCCGACATGGGTGAAGGTCACGAACGGCATGATGTCCCAGCCGTCGCCGACGAACTTGTAGCTCGGCGTGATCATGTAGCGCAGCTTGGGCTGGCGCTGCAACGGCTTGCCGTCGATGAAGGTCGTTTTCTGGTCGCCGTTGACGTCGTTGTAGACGTAGGCGAATTCGGCATGCGAGTAGTGGCCATCCTGGTAGGCGACGAGCGTGTCGATCTTGAAATTCTCGATCGGCGTGAACACGCCGTGGAAGTTCACGCCCGTCGTGTCGGCGCCGTAGTTGGCCGTGCATTGCGCCTTGTTGCTCTGCGAGGTCGGATTGCCGTCGCAGTCCACCGGCCGGTTGTTGATGTCGGTGCGGCTGTAGGGCAGGCCGGTGAACTGACGGTGGTAGGCGCTGACGTCGACAAAAACCCAATCCGCCTGGTACTTGAAGCCGTACTCAAGGTTGCGCACCTTCTGCATCGGCGCGAAGTTACCGCCCGAACCGCGGATGCCGTTGTCGAAGTCGTTGAAGTGGCCGCCGCTCGACACGCGCAGGTAGGCGGACATGTTGTCGGCAATCTCGTAGTTCAGGCCGGTGGTGAATGCCGGGTGGGTCTTGTCGTAGTGCAGCGTCGTGTAGGTGCCGTCGCAGACCTGCGCACCGTTGTCGTACAACGTGTACGGATTGCCGTCGAGACCGCCGCCGTTGACGTTTTTCTGGTTGCAGGTGCGCTGGTTGACGCTGATGTTCTCGACGCGGCCGCCGATGTCGAACAGCCACTTGTCCCACAGGCGCCAGGAATCGGCGAGGTAGAACGCCTTGTTGTTGCCGACGCCGTGCTCGATGATGTTGTAGCCCTTGTTGTAGCTCAGGATGCCCTGCGGGTTGGTGATGTAGTAGGTATTGCCGCCCGAAACATAGCTCAGCGTGATCGGCGTGGCGTTCGGCGTGTTGGTCATCAGCATCGGATTGCCAAGCGACCAGTTGTCGTCATCCGTGTAGTGGGCGAGGTAGACGCCCGCGGTCAGCGTGTTGTTGTCGAAGATTTCCTTGCTGATGCGGAAATCGTTGTTGAGGTTGCGCAGGTCCTTCTGGATGAACCAGAAGCCCTGCTGGATCACGCTCTGGTTGAGGCTCGACGCGCCGTTGTAGGCGATCGAACCCACGGCCTGGTCGATGCCGTAGTCGTGCAGCCAGTTGCTGTCGGTCGGTTTGCCGCTGCTGTCGCAGAATCCGGACGCCGCACCGCCGGACCAGTTGCAGCCGTAGAGGAAGTAGCCGAGCGGCTTCGGATTCGGGCCGGAGAACAGCGCGGTCGTGTTCAACTGGCCGCCGCTCCAGACGAACTTGTCGGAAATCTGGAAACCGTTCCATTCGGTGTCGAAATTGCCGCCGAAGAAGTTGAGGTTGCCGCCGCGGCCGTTGGCGAGATTGGCCTGCTCGGTGCCGCCCGCGGGATTGACCAGAGTGACGTTCTGCATCGCCTTGCTGCCGTAGGTGTCGGTCAGCGCGTTGAATCCCGGATAGAGCGAGAAGTTGCCGTGCGCGTCTTCGAGCAGCGGCGTCGGCACCATGAACTGGTTCTTGTCCTGCAGCGTGCGCGCCCAGAGCATGATCGAGCCGTTGTCGAGGTCGTGAGTCAGCGTGCCGGTCAGCTGATAGCCGTCGTCCGACTTGAACTGCGGACTGCGCACGCCGTCCGACTGGCGCCAGAAGCCGCCGAGGCTGGCGTACCAGCCCTCGGCGAGCTTGCCGCCGAAGAAGCCGTCGACGCGGACCATGCCTTCATCGCCGTAGGTCACGGCGATCGAACCCGAAGGCTCCGAGGTGCCCTGCTTGAGGATGAAGTTCGCGGTCGCGCCCATCTGGCCCGCGCCGTACAGCACGCCGGGGCCGGTCTGCACGATTTCGACGCGCTCGACCGTGTCGTCGAGGCGCAGCAGCGAGCTCGAATCCATGAACGACAGCGAGGACATGCCGTACAGCGGCGTGCCCTGCACCATGTTGGTGAAGAACGGCGCATCGCCACCGCCCGGGAAGCCGGCGATTTCGATGTTCGCGCCGGTCTGGCCGCCGGACGACTCCGGCCAGATTCCCGGCGAGATCTTGAGCAGGTCGGCCGTGCTCTTCGGGTTGGCCTGCTTGATCTGCTCGGCATTGGCCGCGGTGATCGTATAGCTCGCGTCGAGCTTCTTCACGCCGCCGGCCGTCGCCGTGCCGGTGACGACGATGCCTTCGAGCGACTGGGTTTCGGACTTCGCGGCGGCGTTGGCCTTGTTCTGGTCGGACGGTGTGGCAGCGGCCTGCGGGTCCGGTGCGGCCGCGGGCGCTGCGTCGGCGGCCATGACCATGGGGCTCAGCGCCGCGAGGATCGCGGTGGTCAGGGCGAGCCTGATCGTGATGGGCCGCTGCACTTTGCGATGACGGTTGTTGGTCGATTTCATGGGGTTCTCCCTCCGAAGTGTGAGCACGGTGTTGTTGTTGCCGTCGGCCCGCGAATTCTGCGTTGCGGGTCCGCGGTGGTCAGGTCTTTACAGCAGGGTCTTCCTTGTCTTTTTTGCTAACGAATTTCGCCAGATCGAATCGGGTGAGGTCGGGCAGCACCGCGTCGGCCTCGTGCAGCACGCGTGCATCGCCGATGCCGAGCGCGGCCATGCCGGCGGCCTTGATCGCGGCGACGCCAGCCTGCGCATCCTCGATGCCGAGGCTGTCGGCCGGATCCACGCCGAGCGCCTGCGCTGCGCACAGGAAGATTTCCGGGTCGGGTTTGGCCCGCGCGATCGTGGCCGAGTCGACGACATGGTCGAACAGATCGGCCACGCCCATGCGTTCGACGAGTTCGCCGGCGCTGCGGCTCGCTGAGGCGAGCGCGATTTTCA
>NZ_DASVOK010000130.1:0-31090 GCF_036383415.1 Rudaea sp.
GCACGCGAGCAGGCGCAAGGTCACCGCATCCGCCATGACGAAAGCGGGATCGGCGCGCAGCCACTTCGCTTCGCCGGCATCGCCCGCGTCGATGCTGCGAGTCAACGCGGCAACGGGCAGCGTTACCGCATCGATCGCGAAACATTCGCGCAGCACCGTCGCGCGTCCCTGCGCGACATCGGCCGTGCGATCGCCGCGCGCAAGCCACGACCCCGCGATCGCGCTTTCGAGATGTCTGTGCGCGGGCAGCAACAGCCTCAGCCGCATGAGAAACTCCGGCGTCCCGCGTCGTCGCGGAGACGCTCAGGCCTCGTAGCGCACCGCCATGATCTCGTAGCTCTTCACGCCGTTCGGCGCCTGGAACTCGAAAGCGTCGCCTTCGCTCTTGCCGATCAGCGCGCGAGCGAGCGGCGAGTTGACCGCGATCAGGCGCAACTTGATGTCCGCTTCCATGTCGCCGACGATCTGGTAGGTGATCTCGGCGCCGCTCGCTTCCTCGACTAGGTCGACGGTCGCACCGAACACGATCTTGCCGTTGGGATTCAGGCGTGCGACGTCGATCACCTCGGCGAAGCTCAGGCCGGCTTCGAGTTCCTTGATGCGGCCCTCGATGAAACCCTGCTGCTCGCGCGCGGCGTGATACTCGGCGTTCTCGCGCAGGTCACCGTGCGCGCGCGCTTCGGCGATCGCGGCGATGATGCGCGGGCGATCTTCGGATTTCAGACGCTCCAGTTCGGAGCGCAGGCGCTCCGAGCCCTTCTGAGTCATTGGCGCGCGCTTCATTCTTTGTCACTCATGCAGTCAATTCCTTGTGCAACTCTTGCAAGCTGTATACCTCACCGCCGCTGCGGAAGTCGAGCGAGTGAACGAGCGCGCGCGCGCCCGCAACCGTGGTCGAATAGGTGATGCGCTGCTGCAGCGCTTCGCGGCGGATCGAGAACGAATCGGCGATTGCCTGGCGTCCTTCGGTGGTGTTGACGATGAACACGATTTCGCCGTTCTTGATCGCGTCGAGAATATGCGGGCGGCCTTCGAGCACCTTGTTGATGTACTCGCAGGTGACGCCATGTTCGACGAGATAGGCGTGCGTGCCGGCGGTTGCGATCAGGCTGTAGCCGCGGCGGATCAGGTCCTGCGCAACCGGCAGCAGGCGCGGCTTGTCCGCGTCGCGCACCGAAACGAACACCTTGCCGACCTTCGGCGCCGAAATGTTTGCCGCCTCGTGCGCGCGCGCGAACGCGGCGCCAAAGCTGCGGCCAACGCCCATGACTTCGCCGGTCGAGCGCATCTCGGGACCGAGGATCGGATCGACGTTCTGGAATTTCGCGAACGGGAAGATCGCTTCCTTGACCGAGAAATATTCCGGAATGATTTCGCGCGTCGCGCCTTGTTCTGCGAGACTCTTGCCCGCCATGCAGCGCGCGGCGATCTTCGCCAGCGATACGCCGGTGGCCTTGCATACGAACGGCACAGTGCGCGAGGCACGCGGGTTGACTTCGAGGATGTAGATCGTCGAGTCGCCGTTCTCCTGCGCGATCGCGAACTGCGTGTTCATCAGGCCGATGACCTTGAGCTCGCGCGCCATGCGTGTCACCTGCGCGCGCAGTTCGTTCTGTACCTTCTCGCTGAGCGAATACGGCGGCAACGAGCACGAGGAGTCGCCCGAATGCACGCCGGCTTCCTCGATATGCTCCATGATGCCGCCGATGAGCACGTTGCCCTGCGCGTCGGCGACGATGTCGACGTCGACCTCGACCGCGTTGTCGAGGAAGCGGTCGAGCAGCACCGGCGAATCGTTCGACACCTTGACCGCGTCGGTGATGTAGCGCTTGAGGTCCGCGTCGGAATGCACGACTTCCATCGCGCGCCCGCCGAGCACGTAGCTCGGGCGCACGACGAGCGGATAACCGATGTCGCGCGCATGCGCGAGCGCCTCGTCGGGCGTGCGTGCGGTGCGATTCGGCGGCTGGGTCAGGCCGAGCTTCTGCACCATCTGCTGAAAACGCTCGCGGTCTTCGGCGAGATCGATAGAGTCCGGGCTCGTGCCGATCACCGGCGCGCCATTCGCTTCGAGCGCGCGCGCGAGCTTGAGCGGCGTCTGCCCGCCGTACTGCACGATCACGCCCTTGGGCTTCTCGACGTCGATGATTTCGAGCACGTCTTCGAGCGTCAGTGGCTCGAAGTAGAGCCGGTCGGACGTGTCGTAGTCGGTCGAGACGGTCTCCGGATTGCAGTTGACCATGATCGTTTCGAAGCCGTCCTCGCGCAGCGCGAGCGCGGCGTGGACGCAGCAATAATCGAACTCGATGCCTTGGCCGATGCGGTTCGGTCCGCCGCCGAGCACCATGATCTTGTCGCGCGCGGTCGGCGCGGCTTCGCACTGTTCCTCGTAGGTCGAGTACAGGTATGCCGTCGTCGTCGCGAACTCGGCCGCGCACGAGTCGACGCGCTTGTACACTGGGCGCACGTTGAAGGCGCGACGCAGTGTGCGCACCGCGGTTTCGTCGGTGCCGAGCAGCGCGGCCAGGCGCGCGTCGGAAAAGCCTTTGCGCTTAAGCGCACGCATCTGCGTAGCGTCGAGGCCCTTCAATCCGGCCGTCTTTACCGCCGTTTCGATTTCGATCAGCTCGCCGATCTGGTCGAGGAACCAGCGGTCGATGCGCGTCAATGCGTAGATGTCCTCGAGTGACATGCCGGCACGAAATGCGTCGGCGACGTAGAAGATGCGGTCCGGCTTCGGTTCGCGCAGTTCGCGCTTGAGCGTGGCGACGTCGTCGGCATTGGCGAAATCCAGGCCGGTCGGATTGAGCCCGTCCTTGCCTGTTTCGAGGCCGCGCAGCGCCTTCTGCAGCGATTCCTGGAACGTGTGTCCGATCGCCATTACCTCACCGACCGACTTCATCTGTGTGGTCAGGCGTGCGTCCGCGGCCGGAAATTTCTCGAACGCAAAACGCGGAATCTTGGTGACGACGTAGTCGATCGTCGGCTCGAATGAAGCCGGCGTCGCGCCGCCGGTGATGTCGTTGCGCAGCTCGTCCAGCGTGTAGCCGACGGCGAGCTTGGCCGCGATCTTGGCGATCGGGAAACCGGTCGCCTTCGACGCCAGCGCCGAGGAACGCGACACGCGCGGATTCATCTCGATGACGACGACGCGGCCGTTTTCGGCGTTGATACCGAACTGCACGTTCGAGCCGCCCGTGTCGACGCCGATCTTGCGCAGCACGGCGATCGACGCATCGCGCAGACGCTGGTATTCCTTATCGGTCAGCGTCTGCGCCGGCGCGACGGTGATCGAGTCGCCCGTGTGCACGCCCATCGGATCGAAGTTCTCGATCGAGCAGACGATGATGCAGTTGTCAGCCTTGTCGCGCACAACCTCCATCTCGAATTCTTTCCAGCCGAGCACGGATTCCTCGACCAGCACTTCGTGCACCGGCGAAAGATCGAGGCCGCGCTTGATGATCTCCTCGAACTCCTCGCGGTTGTAAGCGATGCCGCCGCCGGAACCGCCGAGCGTGAAGCTCGGGCGAATGATGGTCGGATAGCCGACGCGTGCCTGGATCTCGACCGCCTGCTCGAAAGTCTTGGCAACTTCAGCGCGCGGGCATTCGAGGCCGATTTCCTTCATCGCGACGCGGAACAACTCGCGGTCCTCGGCCATGCGGATCGCTTCGCGCGAGGCGCCGATCAGTTCCACCTTGTACTTGTCGAGGATGCCCGCATCGGCCAGGTCGAGCGCGCAGTTGAGCGCAGTCTGCCCGCCCATCGTCGGCAGCAGCGCATCGGGCTTTTCCTTGGCGATGATCGCCTCGACCGTGGCACGGTTGATCGGCTCGATGTAGACCGCGTCAGCCGTCTCCGGATCGGTCATGATCGTCGCCGGATTCGAGTTGACGAGGATAACGCGGAAACCCTCGGCCTTGAGCGCCTTGCACGCCTGCGCGCCCGAATAGTCGAACTCGCAGGCCTGGCCGATCACGATCGGGCCGGCGCCGATGACGAGGATGCTTTTGATGTCTGTGCGTTTGGGCATTTTCTATCGTCGATGGAAAAACTGGCTCAGGCGGCGCGAACGGATTGCGCTTCGACCATGCTCGACACGAAGCGGTCGAACAGGTAACCGATATCGTGTGGGCCCGGACTTGCCTCCGGATGACCCTGGAAGCAGAACGCCGGTGCGTCGGTCAGCGCGAAGCCCTGCAGCGAGCCGTCGAACAACGAGGTGTGGGTGACGCGCGTGTTCGCGGGCAATGTCGTCGGATCGACGGCGAAGCCGTGGTTCTGCGAGGTGACGAGCACGCGGCCGTCGTCGTGGTCCTTGACCGGATGATTGGCACCGTGATGGCCGAACTTCATCTTCAGCGTCTTCGCGCCGACCGCGAGGCCCATGATCTGGTGGCCGAGACAGATGCCGAACAGCGGGATCTTGCGCTTGATCGTTTCGCGCGCCGCGGCGATGGCGTAGTCGCAGGGTTCCGGGTCACCCGGGCCGTTCGACAGGAACACGCCGTCGGGTTTGAGCGCGAGCACATCGGAGATGGGCGTTTGTGCCGGCACGACAGTCAGCGCGCAGCCACGATCCACGAGCATGCGCAGGATGTTCTTCTTCACACCGAAATCATAGGCGACGACGTGGTACTTGCCCGTCACCGCGGCGAAGGCCGTGCGATCGAGATCGTAACTGCCCGCATCAAAGCGATACGGTGCCTGCGTGGTCACGACCTTGGCGAGATCCATTCCGGCCAATCCCGGGAACGCGCGCGCCGCGGCCAGCGCGCGCTCGTCGGACACGTCTTCGCCGGCGAGGATGCAGCCGTTCTGCGCGCCCTTGTCGCGCAGCAGGCGCGTCAACGCGCGCGTGTCGATGTCGGCGATCGCGACGATGCCGTGGCGGCGCAGGTAGGCGTCGAGGGATTCCGTCGAGCGCCAGTTGCTCGCGAGGCGCGGCAGGTCGCGGACAACGAGTCCGGCCGCCTGGATCATTTCCGACTCCTCGTCGACGGCGTTGACGCCGGTGTTGCCGATGTGCGGATAGGTCAGCGTGACGATCTGGCGCGCATAGGACGGATCGGTCAGGATTTCCTGGTAGCCCGTGATCGCGGTGTTGAATACGACCTCGCCGACGGTCTCGCCTGCGGCTCCGATGGAGATGCCGCGGAAGATCGTGCCGTCTGCGAGGGCGAGAATGGCTGGGGTCATGTGTTGCGTCGCCTGGAATTGAAAAGTGTGGCCACGAATGACCGCTTTTTTTGATTCTCGCGAACAGGAATGTCCGCAAAAATCCACGCAACCTCTGGATGCAGCGGCACCCGCGGGCCTGAGAAACTCGGGACCGTGGGCGAGGGTTACGGGCGAGTACGAATGATACCGGCGAGGGGGCCTACCTGTCCATCGCGCAATGCGCGTTTTGAAGGATCCTTGACGGCGATGGCGTTAGAATCCGGCGAACCCAGACTGAGCGTTTACATGTCCGCCGTCGCTGCCAGCGCCTCGCCCGTCCTGTTCGATCCCGCGCATCTCGATCGCGCCGACACCCTCGTGCGCGACGCACCGTTCCACTTCTTCGTCGCACACGACCAGTTGCCGGCGGCAGCGGCGACCGAACTCGACCGCGATTTCCCGAAGTATTCGAGCGCCGGTTTTTTTCCGTACGAGGAAAAGGACTGCGGCCCGAGCATGAACGCGCTGATCCATCAGCTCATCGATCCCGCCGTCGCGAGCGCGGTCGGCGCGCGCCTCGGCATCTCCGATCTCGGCCAATACCCGACGCTGATCACGCTGTGTCGCCACCTCAACAAGCGCCATGGCACGATCCACACCGACAGCAAATCAAAAATCGCCACCGCCCTGCTCTATCTTGCCCCGTCGTGGCCGGACATCAGCGAGGGCTGCCTGCGCTTTCTCAACCGCATCGACGACATCGACGACCTCGCCGCGCCTGAAATCAGGCCGGTCTACGGCAACTTCGTCGTGTTCCGCCGCGCCGACAATTCCTTCCACGGCCACCTGCCGCACGAAGGCGAGCGCCGCGTGATCCAGATCGCCTGGCTGACCAGCGAAGACGAAAAACTGCGCAAGACCCAGCGCGGCAAGTTCTCGCGCGTATTCAAAAAGCTGTTCGGCTCGCTCGATCGCAAGTTCGGCGCCGGCCGCGACAAGAACGCCGCGCACAAGGATTGAGCGGTCTGAGCCAGCACCCGGCGGCACCCTGCGCAGCCGCTTGCGTGGCAACTTC
The DNA here is from genome assembly GCF_036383415.1 of Rudaea sp. GTDB lineage: Bacteria > Pseudomonadota > Gammaproteobacteria > Xanthomonadales > Rhodanobacteraceae > Rudaea. The sequence continues at coordinate 6,236 of NZ_DASVOK010000130.1, forward strand.
CGCATAGACTATCGTGCCAGCCAGCGGCACGCGCTGCCGCGAACATTGGGGAAGTGTGCTCGGCACCTGGATTGCGTGGGGATCATTTACCGTCAAGCAGTGCTGACCGAACCGGTCAGGCGCTATCCGATCGCGGGCATATCACATCAACATTTCCATAAGGATCAAGGCAATGCGAAACTTTGCTGTGAAGTTGATGATGTTGGCGGCGGGATTCGGGGGAGTGACGGCGGCGGCGGCGCAAGGTGTCGTCGCGCATCTTCAGGACGCGGGGGAAATATCGGCAGCGGATATCGGCAGCGGCAAGCTGCATTTCCGCATCGAGAACCAGGGCAGCGACAGCATCCACATTCTCAGCTGGGGCACGCCGCTCGGCGATGAGATGACCGCGAACCTGTTCCGCGTCGAACAGAACGGCGTGCGTGCGCGCTACATCGGTGCCATGGTCAAGCGCGGCGAACCTACCGAGGAAGACTATTTCGAGCTGAAGCCGGGCCAGTCGCGCACGGTCGACGTCGACCTGAGCGCCTACTACGACTTGCGCAACGGCGGCGCCTACGAGGTGAGTTATGCACCGCACGGCGGCGAGCTGATCCTCGAAGCCAGCGCGGTGCAGAAAAGCGGCGCGAAAATCGCCCGCCCGGTCGAGACGCAATCGGCGACGATCTGGGTCGATGCAGGTGCGCGCAGCATCGACTCGATGGGACCGGTCGGCGCGCGTGGTGAAGTGCAGTCGTTGCAAAGCCGCCTGCCGACGGGCACGGGCGCCCTTGCCGCGGCTGCCGCGAGCAACAGCTACGTCAAGTGCACGAACACCCAGCAGACGCAGATCGTGCCGGCGCGCGACTCCGCCGTCGTCTACGCGAACAATGCCAAGAGCTATCTCGCCACGGGTGCCGCGGGCAGCCGCTACACGTGGTGGTTCGGCGGCTACACGAGCAGCAACTACGCGCTGATCACGACGCACTACAACAACCTGGTCAGCGCCCTGTCGACGCAGCCCTACACGTTCGACTGCGGCTGCAAGCAGAAGCGCACCTATGCCTACGTCTATCCCGACCAGCCGTACACCGTGCATCTGTGCGGTGCGTTCTGGAGCGCGCCCAACACCGGCACCGACTCGCGCGCCGGAACGCTCATCCACGAGAGCAGCCACTTCACCGTCGTTGCCGGCACCGACGACTACGCCTATGGCCAGACCGCAGCGCACAACCTAGCCCTGACCAATGTCGCGCAGGCGGTGATGAATGCGGACAGCCACGAGTACTTCGCCGAGAACAACCCGGCGCTGAACTGAGTTCGACCCGGATAGGCAGCGTGCCGGCATGGAAGCCGGCACGCTGTTTTCACTCCTGCGGCGCGAGCACGTCGTCGATGCTGTAGCGCCCGGGTTCACGCCGCGCCAGCCAGATCGCCGCAGCGAGCGCGCCGCTCGCGAAGATGTCGCGGTCGGTCGCGCGATGGGTCAACTCGATGCGTTCGCCCTGGCTGGCGAAGATGACGGTATGTTCGCCGGCGACATCGCCGGCACGCAGCGCGGCGAAGCCGATCTCGCCCGGCGGGCGCGCGCCGACCTGGCCGTGGCGCTCGTAGCGCGCATGGTCTTCAAGCGCGATCTTGCGCCCTTCGGCAACCGCGGCGCCGAGTGTCAGCGCGGTGCCCGAAGGCGCATCCTGCTTGCGGTTGTGATGCAGCTCGACGATCTCGCAATCCCAATCGGGCAGTGCTGCCGCGGCGCGGCGCGCCATGCGCGCGAGCATGGCGACGCCGAGGCTGAAGTTCGACGCCCATAACACCGGAATCGTCCGCGCCGCGTTGTCGAGCGCAGCGTACTGCACGTCGCGCAGGTTCGTCGTGCCGCTGACGAACGCGGCGCCGCGCTGCACGGCCAGGGCCAGCGCCCCGTCGAACGCGACCGGGCCGCTGAAATCGACGAGCACGTCACAGGGTACGTCGGGATCGAGCGAGGTGGCGAAATCGACGTCGCGCGGAAGCGCGCCGAAGACGCGATCGAGCGGCTCGTCGGCCAGACCCGAACCGGGCCGCACCAAGGCAGTAGCGAGGCGGGCCTGCTTCGATTCGAGCACGCCACGGATGACCGCCTGGCCCATGCGGCCGGCAGCGCCATAGACGACGACATTGACGAGATCGTTCATGCCGCCATCTTAGCCGCGTTGCTTCACGGCGGAGAAGTGGCGCGGATCAGGTCGTCACGCGATCCCAGAACTGCTTGACGCTGTCCAGCCAGGACGACGCGCGCGGCGTGTGCGCGGAGTGGTCGTCGCCGAAGCTGTCCTCGAACTGTTGCAGCAATTCGCGCTGCTGCTTGCTGAGCTTGACCGGGGTTTCCACGACGACGCGGCAGAGCAGATCGCCGACGTGGCCGCTGCGCACGTTGCGCACGCCCTTGCCGCGCAACTTGAACAGCTTGCCGGTCTGGGTTTCGGCGGGAATCTTGATCAGGGCTTCGCCACCGAGCGTCGGCACCTCCATCTCGGCGCCAAGCGCGGCCTGCGAGAAGCGGATCGGCACTTCGCAGTAAAGATCGTCCTGCTGGCGCTGGAAGATCGCGTGCTCGCGCACCTGCACTTCGACATAGAGGTCACCCGCGGGCGCGCCTGCAGGTCCGGCTTCGCCTTCGCCGCCGAGGCGGATGCGATCGCCGGTGTCGACACCGGCGGGAATCTTCACTTCCAGGCGCTTTTCGCTGCGCAAGCGGCCTTCGCCGCGGCAGCTCTTGCACGGATTGGTGATGGCCTGGCCGCTACCGCCGCAGTGCGGACAGGCCTGCTGGATCGAGAAGATGCCGTTCTGCATGCGCACGCGGCCATGGCCCTGGCAAGTGCCGCACTTCGACAATTTGCCGTCGGCCGAACCGGACCCTTCGCATTTTTCACAGGCGACGAGCGTCGGCACGTTGATCGTCTTCTCGATGCCGAACACGGCTTCCTCGAGATCGAGGTCGAGCATGTAGCGCAGGTCGGAACCGCGGCGCTGGCGGCCGCCGCGGCCGCCGCCGAAGATGTCGGAAAAAATGTCGCCGAAGATGTCGCCGACATCGGCATGGAAGCCGCCGTTGCCGCCCATGCCGTGTTCGAACGCGGCGTGGCCGTGGCGATCATAGGCGGCGCGCTTCTGTGCGTCGCCGAGCACGTCGTAGGCTTCCTTGGCTTCCTTGAAATGCATCTCGCAATCGCGGTCGCCCGGATTGCGGTCAGGGTGATACTTCATCGCCAGGCGGCGGAAGGCGGTCTTCAGTTCACCGTCGGTCGCGGTGCGTTCGACGGAAAGAACTTCGTAGTAGCAACGTTTGCTCATGGAGATGGAAACCGGGTCATTTGTTCGCCGCCACGTGGTTTTCGATGCGCCGGTCCGGGATGAACCAGATCGCCGCCACGACCGCGTACAGCACACAGGACACTATGGGCGCGAAAAACGCGAGCGCAATGGCAACGAGATAAAGAATCGGCGAGACCATTTCCTTCCAGCCGCTCGCGAGCGCGCGCGCGAGCGGGCAGCCCGGACCGCCGTTGCTGCGGATGAGGAAGCGGATCAGCAGCGTCCAAGCCAGCGCGGTCATCAACAACACGAATCCGTAGACCGCCGTCGGTATCGCCGCCGGCAACGCACCGTGCTCACCATGCGCCTCGTTCAACCAGGCGGTTGTAAACGGGAACAGCGACAGCCAGAACAACACGTGCAGGTTCGCCCACATCACCTTGCCGTCGATGCGCTCGACGAGATGCATCAGATGATGGTGATTGTTCCAATAGATGCCGACGTAGATGAAGCTGAGCACGTAGCTCAGGAACACCGGCCAGTTGGCGAGCAGCGACTCCCAGCTCGCTTCGTGCGGCGGCTTCAGCTCCAAAACCATGATCGTGATGATCACGGCGATCACACCGTCGGTGAATGCTTCAAGTCTCCCCTTGTCCATATCCCTTATCTCGTGCAAACACTAGCTGGTATACGGCCCCTTGGCCTCGCCCCAACCCCATTTCGGCATGGGCTGCTCGGCCTCGACATCGACGCCGGGTTGCGAATTGATCAGCGCGAGCCGTGTGCCCCATTCGATGTAGGCCAGAAACGCCGAGCGGAACTCGGGATCCGTCGGCAAACCCGCTTCATCTGCCGCATCGAGCAACAAATTCACCCACTGCCTGCGCATCGGCTCGCTCAAATGGCGCTCAAGATGCTGCCGGATCATGTGCGGATGGCCGCCGCGTTCGATTGAATACGCGGCGGGCCCGCCGAACACTTCACCAATGAACTTCGCAACGTGCTGCGGATGCCGCTCGTCCATGTGCTCGAACACCGGTTGCAGCAGTGAATCCGCCTTGACCTTCCGATAGAAAACGTCAGTCAGCCGTTCGAGCGCAGACGCCCCTCCGGCCCAATCATACAGACTCGGCACCTCGCTCATGCGCCCTCCGTCAAACAGTTGAGCCTCGCTGTACGCGAGGCTCAATGTACTTCATGCCGATCCGCGGCACCGACGCCGCCAGCTTATTTCTTGTCTTTGACTTCGGTGAACTCGGCGTCGACGACATCGTCCTTCGGCGCGGATCCTGCGCCAGCCTGAGTGCCGGCATCACCGGCGGGACCGCCCTGCCCCGCCGCGGCGGCCGCAGCCGCAAGCGACTGGGAAGCCGATTCGAGCGCGGCGATGCGCGACTCGATCGCATCCTTGTCCTCGCCCTTCATCACCTTCTCGAGGTCGGCCAGCGCAGTTTCGATCGCGCCGATCTGGCTGCCGTCGACCTTGCCGCCGTGCTCCTTGACTGCCGCGCGCGTGGCGTGGACGAGCTGGTCGGCCTTGTTACGCACCGCGACGAGTTCGTGGAACTTTTTGTCCTCTTCCTTGTTCGCCTCTGCATCGCTGACCATGCGCTTGATCTCGTCCTCGGACAGGCCCGAGGAACCCTTGATCTCGATGCGCTGTTCCTTGCCCGTGGCCTTGTCCTTGGCCGAGACGTGTAGGATGCCGTTGGCGTCGATGTCGAATGCGACCTCGATCTGCGGCATGCCGCGCGGCGCCGGCTGGATGCCCTGCAGATCGAACTTGCCGAGCGACTTGTTCGCGCTCGCGCGCTCACGCTCGCCCTGCAGCACGTGCACTGTGACCGCGGTCTGGTTGTCCTCGGCGGTCGAGAAGGTCTGCTGCGCCTTGGTCGGGATCGTCGTGTTCTTCTCGATCAACTTGGTCATCACGCCGCCGGCCGTCTCGATGCCGAGCGACAGCGGGGTGACGTCGAGCAGCAGCACGTCCTTGACCGAGCCCGAAAGCACGCCGCCCTGGATCGCCGCGCCGACGGCGACGGCTTCATCCGGGTTGACGTCCTTGCGCGGCTCCTTGCCGAAGAAGTTCTTCACCGCTTCCTGCACCTTGGGCATGCGCGTCTGGCCGCCGACGAGGATGACCTCGCTGATGTCCGAGACCTTCAGGCCCGCGTCGGAAATCGCGGTACGGCACGGCGCGATCGTCTTCTCGATCAGGTCGGCGACCAGCGCCTCGAGCTTGGCGCGCGTGAGCTTGATGTTGAGGTGCTTCGGACCGGACGCGTCGGCGGTGATGTACGGCAGGTTGACGTCGGTCTGGTGCGCGCTCGACAGCTCGATCTTGGCGCGCTCGGCCGCGTCTTTCAGACGCTGCAACGCGAGCGAGTCGTTCTTGAGGTCGACACCCGATTCCTTCTTGAACTCTTCGACGAGGTAGTCGATCAGGCGCTTGTCGAAGTCTTCGCCGCCGAGGAAGGTATCGCCGTTCGTCGCCAGGACTTCGAACTGCTTCTCGCCGTCGACGTTCGCGATCTCGATGATCGACACGTCGAACGTGCCGCCGCCGAGATCGTACACGGCAACTTTGCGATCGCCGCCCTGCTTGTCGATGCCGTAGGCGAGCGCAGCCGCGGTCGGCTCGTTGATGATGCGCTTGACGTCGAGGCCCGCGATGCGGCCGGCGTCCTTGGTCGCCTGGCGCTGCGAGTCGTTGAAGTACGCGGGCACGGTGATGACGGCCTCGGTGACCGGCTCGCCGAGGAAGTCTTCGGCGGTCTTCTTCATCTTGATCAGCACCTGCGCGGACACTTCCGGCGGCGCCATCTGCTTGCCGCCCGCGGTCGACACCCAGGCATCGCCGTTGTCGTGCGCGAGGATCTTGTACGGCACGAGGCCGATGTCCTTCTGCACCTCGGCATCGGTAAACTTGCGCCCGATCAGGCGCTTCACCGCGTAAAACGTGTTCTTCGGATTGGTCACAGCCTGGCGCTTCGCGGTGGCGCCGACGAGGATTTCATTGTCCTTGTAGGCGACGATCGAAGGCGTGGTGCGATCGCCTTCGGAATTCTCGATCACGCGCGCCGTCGTGCCTTCCATGACCGCCACGCACGAGTTGGTCGTGCCGAGGTCGATACCGATGATTTTACCCATGAGTTTTCTCCAAGAATTTTGATTTTTTCGACCCGCCGGGGTCGGTTCGAATTTTTATGCGGCGCTGGGCCGCGATTGACAGCAAAAATGTGGCTACGCGCGACTCAATTCAAGTCTCATGACGCCTTGGACACGGTCACCAATGCAGGCCGCAGCAGGCGATCGTTCAGCACGTAACCCTTCTGGATCACGGCGACGACGGTATCCGGCTTCGTCCCCGGTGCCTCGACCATGCTCACCGCCTGGTGCTGCTCGGGATTGAACGGCTGGCCGACCGGGTCGATCGGCTTCAGGCCGTTGCCTTCGGCGACCTTGAGCAGCGCCTTCAGGGTCAGCTCCATGCCCTCGCGCAGGCTGGCCGCATCGGCCGTCTGCACGGCCAGGCCGCGCTCGAGGCTGTCGCACACGGGCAGCAGGTCGCCGAGCACGCGCTCGTTGGCGAACTTGCGCGCCTGGTCGAGATCGCGCTGCAAGCGCTTGCGCTGGTTTTCGATCTCGGCGCGCTCGCGCAGCAGCAGCTCGCGCATCTCGCCGAGCTTGGTCTCATATTCGTTGACGAGCTTGTTCAGCTCATCGCCGTTCTGCTCGGCATCGGCGGGGCCACCCGCCGCGGTATTTTCCGGTTTCCCGGGATCGGTGTTCTCGTTGCTCACAAACGCTCCACAATCCGATGGTTCATTCCTGCCCGCAGGAAGCCCGCGATGGACTTCCGGGCAATGGCTGGCCCGCGACCGGAGCCGCAGGCCGATTCGATTAGTTTACCCCGAGCGGATTTATGAGGGCAGGCGCGCGCCGTTCAAGAGGCTGCGGCCAGCGCGCCCGACAAAATCTGCGCCGTCGCCTGCACGACCGGAATCACGCGCTGGTAGGCCATGCGCGTCGGCCCGATCACGCCGAGCACGCCGAGCACACGGCCGTCGACGCCGTAGGGGGCGGTCACGAGGCTGTAGGCGCCGAGCGGATTGAAGCCGGATTCTTCACCGATGAACAGGCGCACGCCTTCGGCACGCGAGCAGTTTTCGAGCAGGTTCAACAGATCGCGCTTGCGCTGGAATGCCTCGAACAGTTCGCGCAGGCTGTCCATGTCAGCCGCGACCTGCGCGCCCATCAGGTTGACCTGACCCTTGATCAGCATGTCGGCATTGGTCTGATCCGGGAATGCCTGGCTGGTTACGTCGGCCGCCGCGACCATGAGCTGATGCAGGCGCGCACTGGTCTCACGCATTTCTCGCTTGAGCCGCTCGCGGATCTCGCTCATGCGCAGGCCGGCGTAGTTCGCGTTGAGGAAGTTCGACACCTGCTCGAGTTCGCTCGGCGAGTAGACGTGCTGCGTCACGATCACGCGGTTCTGCACTTCGTTGTCGGCGAAGACGAGGATGACGAGCACGCGGTTGCCGCCGATCGCGACGAAATCGATGTGGCGGAACGGGAATTCCTCGCGCTTCGGCACGGTGACGACGCCGACGAAATGGGTAACTTCGGAGAGCAGCGAGGACACGCCGTTGAGCAGGTCCTGGGTCGGCGCCTGGGTCGGCAGTTCGCGGCGCAGCGCGTCGATCTGCGGTTCGTCGAGCGGCTTCAGCTCGAGCAGGCTGTCGACGAACATGCGGTAGCCCTGCGCAGTCGGCACGCGCCCGGCCGAGGTATGCGGTGCGGCGAGCAGGCCGAGTTCCTCGAGGTCGGCCATCACGTTGCGGATCGTTGCGGGGCTTACGTCGAGGCCCGAATTCTTCGCCAACGTGCGCGAGCCGACCGGCTGGCCGTCGGCGATGTACTGCGCGATCAGCGTACGCAACAACTGGCGCGCGCGCGGATCGAGTTGGTGGCCGAAATGAGCGGACATGGGCAGGCGTGTGGAACAGTACGGTGACGCTAGCAACGGAAACCGGCAGGGTCAATATGGATTTTCCGCGGCATCGTTCAAGGTTGTTCATCGCTGGTTTCGCGTGATAGCGTGCGCGCGCCGACCGCCACCTCGCCTTCCATGCTGCAAACGCTGTTCGTCAAGGATTTCGCCATCGTCGGCGAAGCCGAAATCGCCTTCGCGCCGGGCCTCACCGTGGTCACCGGCGAAACTGGCGCGGGCAAGTCGCTGATGGTCGATTGTCTGTTGCTGCTGGCGGGCCAGCGCGCGGACGCGGGCGTCGTGCGCCACGGCAGCGAGCGCGCCGAGCTGATCGCCGACTTCGACCTCGGCGATGCACCCGCGGCATCGGCCTGGCTGCGCGAAGAAGAATTCGACGACGATGGCACCTGCCAACTGCGCCGCGTGATCCGCGCCGAAGGCACTTCACGCGCGTGGATCAACGGCCGCCCGGCGACGCTGGCACAGATGCAGGCACTCGGCGAACGCCTGATCGAAATCCACGGCCAACACGAACATCAGGCCTTGCTCGATAAGAGCAGCCAGCTTGCCCTGCTCGATGCATTCGGCAATCACGCCGACCTCGCAACGCCGGTCGCAACACTGGCCGCACGCTGGCGCGACATCGACGCACGCATGCGCGCACTGCAGGGCGAACACGACCATTCCGAACGCATCGCGCTGCTCGCGCACCAGGTCGAGGAACTCGATCGCCATGCACTCGAACCCGCCGAACTCGAAGCGCTCAACGAAACGCACAAACGCCTCGCCAACGCGGGGCAACTGATCCAGGGCACGAGCGCGCTCGCCGAACTGCTCGACGGCGACGGAGAATTCAGCCTGCTGCGGCTCATGCACCGCGCGCAGAGCGAAATCGCGCGTCTCGCGCAGACCGACACTGGACTTGCGTCGACGGGCGATCTGCTCGACGCGGCCGGCGTCCAGCTCGACGAGGCGAACGCCGCGCTTTTGCGCTATCGCGATGCACTCGACCTCGATCCCGACAAGCTCGCCGAGACCGAGACGCAGATCGCCAAGCTGCACGAACTCAGCCGCAAGCATCGAGTGCCGACGGTCGAGCTCAAGCCGCATGCGCAGGCGCTGCGCGATGAACTCGAGACGCTGCAAGGCGCGGGCGCTGCGCTGGAAAAGCTCGAACGCGAACGTGCCGCCGTCGAGCGTGATTACCGCGCCGCCGCGGCGAAACTTTCCACCGCGCGCGCGGCAACGGCCAAAACCCTGGGTGCGAACGTCAGCGCATTGATGGGCGAACTCGGCATGGCCGGCGGCCGTTTCGAAGTGCAGATCGAACCGGCAGAAAAAACCTCGCCCGATGCACAAGGCGTCGAGCGCGTGGAATTCCTCGTCAGCGCCAATCCCGGCCAACCCGCGCGTGCGCTGCGCAAGGTAGCCTCGGGCGGCGAATTGTCGCGCATCAGCCTCGCGATCGAAGTCGCCGCGCTAGGCAAGGACGACGCCAGCGCCGATGCCGTGGCGACGATGGTGTTCGACGAGGTCGATACCGGCATCGGCGGCGCGGTCGCCGAGGTCGTCGGGCAGAAGCTGCGCCGGCTCGGAAAACATCGCCAGGTGCTGTGCGTCACTCACCTGCCCCAAGTCGCGGCGCAGGGTCATCATCACCTGCGCGTGGCCAAGTCGACCGACGGCAAGGCGACGCGGACGCAGATCGAAGCACTCGACGACAAGTCGCGCCGCGACGAAATCGCGCGCATGCTCGGCGGCGTCGAGATCACGCGCGAGACGCTGGCGCACGCAAAGCAGATGCTGGGAAGCGCAAGCCGCTGACGCAGCGGCGCGAGTACGCCGCTAAGAGCGCTTCGCCGTTTTTTTCGACCGCACGTACAGCACGAGGCTGTGCTCCTCGATCACGTAGCCGTGCTTGTCGGCGATTTCGCGCTGCAGGCGTTCGATGTCCTCGCTGACGAATTCGATGACCTTGCCGCTGTCGAGGTCGACCATGTGGTCGTGGTGCTTGCCGCGCTCGATCTCGTAGACCGCCTGGCCGCCCTCGAAATTGTGCTTGGCGACGAGGCCGGCCGCCTCGAACTGGGTCAGCACGCGATAGACCGTGGCGAGGCCGATCTCGTCGTCATGCTCGAGCAACTGACGATAGATGTCCTCGGCGGTCAGATGTTTGCCATCCGAGGCTTCGAGGATTTCGAGGATGCGCATGCGCGGATGCGTGACTTTGAGCCCCGCCTTGCGCAAATCTTGAGTTTCCATATGAGCACCTCGAAAAACCGTAGCGAGCGAAGAGAATTTGTGCGTCGACGGAGCGCAGGAACCGGAGTGTACACGTCAGTACATGAGGATTCCGAGCACCGTCGGCGCGCAAATTGTTGAGCGTAGTAGGCTTTTCGAGGTGCTCATATGAGTATCACCTGAATGCCGGACGCTCTGTGCGCGCCCGTTGGAGCCGGCGGCTAGTGTATCATCGTGCGCTCGACGACCGCCCCGCATTTCCGATGACCCAGGCCAAGATGCCCAGAATTTCTCCGACCTTGCCACGCGTGCTCGCGCTGGCCGCCATCGCGTTCGGGCTCGGCGCCTGCAATCCGATCTACCAGCTCGACATCCAGCAAGGCAGCTTGTTCAGCAAGACCCAGGTCGAGTCGCTCAAGCCCGGCATGAGCAAGCGCCAGGTCATGCTGACGATGGGCAGCCCGTCGGTGGTGAACCCGTTCCAGCAGAGCCGCTGGGACTACATCTCCACGTTCCGTCGCGGCAACGGCCGCATGGAAACCAAGGATCTCGTCCTCTATTTCGAGGGTGACAGCCTGACCAAGATCGATGGCGACTACTTCTCCGAGGATCCGGTGGAACTGATCCGCCTCGCGACCAAGTACAAACGTCAGTACCCCGACGAAAAGCGCAGCGACGAAGACAAGAAGAAGCGCAGCGGCGGCGACGATACCGGCGCCTAGTTTTTCTGTCGCCCGCTCAACGGAGTCAAGAAGCGGCCGTTCCCGGCCGCTTTTGTTTTTCGGCGCGGCGGCGGCGCGCCTGCTTGGGGTCGATCTTCAGCGGACGGTAGAGTTCGACGCGATCGCCGTCGCTCAGCAAAGCAGCTGGCACGACCATGCGACCGAAGATGCCGATCGATGTCGGTTCGAAGTCCGCAGGCAGCGCATCGCGGATGCCCGAGAGGCGGATCGCCTCACCCACGGTCGCGCCGGGCGGCAATGTCGCCACGCGCACGATCTGCCGCTGCAGCTCGGCGTAGACGACTTCGACTCGTATCGTTGTCGATGGCGATGTCGCCGGTGACGCTTCAGGCAAAGGCACGATCGGCCTCGCTGCAGAATTCGTCGACCATGCGATCGGCCAGCTTCTGGAATCCCGCGCGCAGCATCGGGCCCATCAAACCGGAGTAGTCGAAATCGAGCGCCAGCGCAATCTTGCAACCGGCATCGCCGAGCGCAGTGAAAGTCCAGGCGCCGTGCAATGCGCGGAACGGTCCCTCGACGAGCTGCATGGCGATGCGATGCGGCGCTTCGAGCGTGTTGCGCGTGGTGAAACTCTGCGTCATTCCACCGAGGCGCAGATCGAGGCGCGCGGTCAACGCATCGGCCTCGTGGGCGAGCACTTTTGCGCCCGCGCACCAGTTGAAGCGACGCGGATACGCCTCGACATCATTGACCAGATCGAACATGCGCACGCAACTGTGGCGCACGATCGCGCTGCGGCGAATCTGGATCACGCGGCGGCCTCGTGAAAAAATGTATACAATGTTCGATCGGGCATCGGGCAATTCTAGAACGTAACGGCGGCGCATGCATCGCGGCGCGGCACAAATTCAATGGCCAAAGACAACAAGAAAACCGATTCGACGATCGCGCTGAACAAGCGCGCGCGACACGAATACCACATCGACGAACGCTACGAGGCCGGCATCGCATTGCAGGGCTGGGAAGTGAAGAGCCTGCGCGCCGGTCGCATCAGCATCGTCGAGGCGTACGCGATAGTGCGCAACGGCGAGATCTTCCTGTTTGGCGCCTCGATTCCGCCGCTGCTCTCGGCCTCGACCCACGTCGTCGCCGAGGACAAGCGCACGCGCAAGTTGCTGCTCAATCGCGCGGAGATAGACAAGCTCGTCGGCGCCGTCGAGCGCAAGGGTTACACGCTCGTGCCGACGGCGATGTACTGGAAAGGCAATCGGGTCAAAGTCGAACTCGGCCTCGCCAAGGGCAAGCAGGACCACGACAAGCGCGCAGCGGAAAAGGATCGTGACTTTGCGCGCGAGAAGCAGCAGGCCATGCGCTCGAAGAACCGCTTTGCCTGAATCCTGTTCGCGCGCTTCATTGAATGTCCGGGCCGCCGGCCCATATAATGAACTGACCAGCGTTTCATCCCGGGGGTGACATGGCTTCGACGGGGACAACGAAATCGCTTGGTGCATGCCGAGGGGGCAGCTTTCCTCGTTAATCCAGCAGCAAACTTTTAGTTGCCAACGACGACAACTACGCTCTGGCCGCTTAAGGCCTAGCCCCGAACCCGCTTGTGTCCGTGCTCGCCGGTGTAGGGTCACTATCACGGAATCGCCGCTGATCGCCGTCGGTCGATCATCAGCTAACTCTTAACCGACTGGTCCTTCGGTGCGCTTCGCACGCCGTGTTGCCGCGGGACGAGATCAAACGGTGAGCTATGCATGTAGAGCCAGGGACGTAGTGTTTTCGGACGGGGGTTCAATTCCCCCCACCTCCACCAACATCCAACCAAAGGCCCGCTTCGCGGGCCTTTTCCTTTTATCTTCGCACCATGCGATCCGTTTCGCAGATCGTGCATGACCGGCATCACGTCTTTCTGCTTGCGCCCCTCGTCGCACGCCTTCATGCTATGCCCACTGGCATCGAGCCTCGGACGGAAAATGAAGAATGCGGCGAGGGACGCATTCCGATCTGCAAGGCCCGGTCGAAACAAGAACACAACATGATCGAATTCGGACACGGCACCCACATCGGCCTGCGCCGCGAGCACAACGAAGACACGTATTACGCCGACGCGGATATCGGCCTCTGGCTCGTCGCCGACGGCATGGGCGGCCACGCGCACGGCGAAGTGGCGAGCGCACTCGCACGTGATGCGGTGGTGCGCGAAGTCGGTTCGGGTGGCAGCCTCGCCCAAGCCGTGCAGAGCGCGGATGCGGACATCCTGCAGTTGTCCGGCCGCCGCTCCGAAGCACTGCCCATGGGCACGACGATCGTCGCCTTGCACGTCAGCGGCACGGAATACGAAGCGTGCTGGGTCGGCGACAGCCGCATCTATCTCTGGGACGGCGGGCTCAAGCAGATTTCACAGGATCATTCCTATGTGCAGGAATTGATCAAGCAAGGCGCGATCACCCACGAGCAGGCGCGCACGCACCCGCATCGCAATGTCGTCACCCAGGCGCTCGGCGTCACCGATCCGCAGAGCCTGCGCGTGGAAACGCTGCGCGGCCGGTTCGGTCCGGGCATGCAGGTGCTGCTGTGCTCGGACGGGCTGACCGAAGAAGTCGACGACAAGCAGATTTCCGCGATCCTGGCGCGCGACGACTTGTCGGCACAGGAATGCGTCGATCACCTGATCCTCGCCGCGCTCGATGGCGGCGGTTCGGACAACGTGACTGCGGTGCTCGTGCGTAACCGCTGATCCGCCCTACCCGCGCTCAGTCCCGCAACCAGCGGCAGTTGTCCTTGCTCACCTTCTGAATCGCAGCGAGGCGCGCCACGTGCGCGGCCAACTCCACGGCATCGGCCCGACGCACGCGCACCACCGCATCGACGATAGCCGAAGCCGCCGCGCGTACCCGTGCCTTGACCGGCTCGTTCTGCAAACCCAGGCCGAGATCGCCCTGCCCCGCAGTCATCGCGAGATACACATCGGCGAGCAGTTGCGCGTCGAGCAACGCGCCGTGCAGATCGCGATGGCTGTTGTCGACGCCGAGGCGTTTGCACAGCGCGTCCAGATTGTTCTTCTGCCCCGGATATTTCTCGCGTGCGAGCAGCAGCGTATCGAGCACGCTGACGCGCTCGGCGATGCGCACCGGTTGCGCCAGGCGCGCAAACTCGGCGCTGAGGAAACCCATGTCGAAGCTCGCGTTGTGCGCGATCACTTCGGCGCCGTCGATGAAGGCCAAGAACTCCTGGGCAACGTCGGCGAACAGTGGCTTGTCGACGAGAAAGTCATCGGTGATGCCGCTGACCGCGGTGGCACCTTCGTCCATCACCCGCTGCGGATTGAGGTAGCAATGAAATTCGTTGCCGGTCGGCCGGCGTTCGAGCAATTCCACGCAGCCAATCTCGACGATGCGATGGCCCTTGTTGACTTCCAGCCCCGTCGTCTCGGTATCGAGCACCACTTGCCTCACAACTTGTTCTCCTGGGCGGTCAACGCCTCGCTGCGCGCGCGTTGATCGACGCGTTCGTTTTCCTCGTGGCCCGAGTGTCCACGCGTCCAATGCCATTCCACGGTATGCGGCGCAGCCGCCGCGACGAGCCGCTCCCACAAGTCCTGATTCTTCACCGGCTTCTTGTCGGCGGTGCGCCAGCCGTTCGCACGCCAGCGTGGAACCCAGGATTCGATACCCTGCTTGACGTACTGCGAGTCGGTGGTCAGACGCACGGTCGACGGCCGCTTCAGCGCCTCGAGCGCACCGATCGCGCCCATCAACTCCATGCGGTTGTTCGTCGTTTCGTCGGCGTTTCCACTTATCCACTTTTCCACTTTCTTGTAGCGCATCAACGCCGCCCAGCCACCCGGCCCCGGATTGCCGAGGCAGGCGCCATCGGTGAAAACCTCGACCACCTCCGCGGCGCTCACGCGCACTTCTCTTCGATCGGCGCGAGCACGTGGGCGCACTCGCGATGCGCACCCGGCACGAGGCGTGGATTGCGCGCGAGTTCGCGCGCGTCGCGACGCAGGCGCAACGGCGTCAACACGCAGCGGCGCTTGCGCGCGAGCAGCAGCCAGCTGCCGCGCAACCAGGCCAATGGCATCGAGCCAATCACCGTCGGTGGTTCGGCCAACGATGCCGACCAGGGCGACCAGGCGCCGGGATAGCGCGTTTGCAGCACGTCGATGCCCTGCGCACCTATCTCCACAGCCCAGCTTTGTGCCGATCGCACCCGGATCGGCAGGCGCGCCCGCCGTGCTGTGCCAGCCAGCCAGGGCCGCCACAGGCTCAGCGGATTGAAACCGAGCACGAGCAGCACGCCCTCGGGTGCGAGTACGCGCGCGATCTCGCCGATGCAGGGTGTCGGATCGTCGAGGCGCTCGAACAGGTGCTGGACGACGACCAGCTTGCAGCTCTCGCCGGCAAGCGGCAGCTCGGCGGGCGCACAGGAAAGGCCACCGCACAGGGTCTGCGCATCGTCGAGCGCGAGGCTGACGACGTTGCCGAGCAGATTGGCCGGCAGTTCGTCGGGCGCTGCCGCATGCGCGCGCAGAAACAGTCCCGTCGTGCCATACACACCTGCGAGGATCGGCGCCAAGGTGGCGAGCTCCTGTCGGAACAGGTTGCAAATCGCGGGATGTTGGTAGAAATCGTTCGTCTCGACCGGCATGGAGCCGCAAGGTATGCAGTGCGGAAGGTGTCGAATTAGAACAGATTTACGATGCTGAAATCCGGATAAACGAAATGTTAAAATTTTGTTTATACTTTATGACTTTTTAATGGCGCAAATCTGGCTCGCTGCTATAGTCCGCCCGTCGATTTGAACGGGAACCTCCTGAAGCATGATCTGCGGCTATGCCATCCAAGGCTGAGAGCAACGCCTGCGCCAACCGGCGCGAGCGTCGCCTGCTCACGCTCAGCGCGTGCTGCGCGACCTTGGGCTGTGCCTTCATCCTGCTCGCGGCGTGCAGCACGCCGGTGGTCCGTCATGCCGTCGTGGTGCCCGAGCCGCCGCAACCCGGCGCAGTGCCCGATCTGGTGGTGGAGCCGAAAGCGCCGAAGCTGATTCCCGCAACGCCCGCCTCGCCGTGGCCGCGCCTGCGCGCACGCTACGCGATGCCCGGGTGCGACTACAGTCCGACTGTGCGCCAGTTCGCCACCCAGATGGCGTCAAGCCCGGCGCATCTCTCCGCGGCTTTCAAGGAGGCGATGCCGTTGCTGCTCATCGTCACCGAGCAGATCGAAAAATACGATATGCCGGGCGAGTTCGCGTTCCTGCCCTGGGTGGAGTCGAGCTACAACATGATTCCCGCTCGCGGCGACGGCGTCGCCGGCATGTGGCAGCTGATGCCGTTCACCGCGCGCGAGAATGGTCTGCGCGTCGACAGCGAATACGATGGCCGTCTCGACATTACCGCGTCCAGCCGCACCGCACTTGCGCTGATCAAGCAGTACAAGGAAAGCTTCGGCGACTGGCGCCTGGCCAACATGGCCTTCAATGCCGGCGAAAACAGCGTCCGCGCCGCACTGGGCAAGCGGCGCAGCATCAGCCCGGCCGAGATCGCGACGCTACGCCTCAACCAGGTCAACTACGAGCACCTGATCAAGCTATTGGCGGTGTCGTGCATCGTTTCCGCTCCCGAGCGCTATCACGTCGAGCTGCCCGAGCCCGATGCCGACGACGCGCTGACCCTGCTTGAACTACCCGCGCCACTCGATCTGCGCCTCGCGGCGAAACTTGCCGGCATGGACTTCGCCGAATTGCAGCGTCTCAATCCCGCCTATCTCAAGGCGCGCATGCCCGAACGCGGTCCGTTCCACCTGCTCGTTCCCGCGCAGCAGCGGCCGGCGATCGAACGCACGCTCGGCATGCTGCCACAATACGCCTGGCAGAACTGGCGCGAAGCGAAGTTGCAGCAACCGCAAAGCCTCGACACGCTGAGCATGGCCTACGATCTGGACGCGGCCGCCCTCGCTCAGGTCAACCACATCGGTGCGACGGCGACAACCTTGCCTTCCGGCACGCGCCTCATGCTGCCGGGACGTGGTGCCGAATCTGCGTCCGTTGCAGCGGCAACCCCGGTGGCAGCGGCTCGCCAGGCGGCCGTTGCGATCCAGACCGCGTCTCCTCCGGCCGCGGCGAGCAAGGAAGGTACCTGCACCGTTCGCTCCGGCGACACGCTGTGGGACATCGCCAATCGCTACGGCGTGCGCATGGAAGACCTGCTGCACTGGAACCGCCTTTCGCGCAACGCCACTCTGCGCCTCGGCCAGAAACTCGTGCTCAATGCGCCGTTGCTCGAAGCGGCGAAGTAGTTTGCAGGCGCCGCCCTCTGCGCAGCGCAACTCCAGTTCGATCCGCCTGAGCTTGCGCTAGAATTGCGTGCTCGAAACAACGATCGTTGGAGTGCACAATGGGATTTCTGCAGGGCAAACGCGCGCTGATCACCGGTATCATCAGCAACCGCTCGATCGCTTGGGGCATCGCGAAGGCGATGCACCGCGAAGGCGCCGAACTCGCTTTCACCTACGTCAACGACAAGCTCAAGCCGCGCGTCGAAGAGGCCGCCAAGACATTGGGTTCGGACATCGTCCTGCCCTGCGACGTGACCGACGATGCACAGATCGCGCAATTGTTCACCGATCTCGGCAAGCACTGGGACGGCTTCGACATCCTCATCCACTCGATCGGTTTCGCCCCGGGCGAGGCGCTGACCGGTGAATTCCTCGACGGCCTGACCCGGGAGAACTTCGCCATCGCGCACGACATCTCGGCCTACAGTCTGCCGGCGCTGGCCAAGGCCGCGCGACCGCTGATGAAGGGGCGTAACGGCGCAGTTCTGACTCTCACCTACCTCGGCGCCGAGCGCGCGCTGGCGAACTACAACGTCATGGGCCTGGCCAAGGCCAGCCTCGAAGCCTCGGTGCGTTATCTCGCCTACAACCTTGGACCGGAAGGCACGCGCGTCAATGCGATCTCGGCCGGGCCGATCAAGACGCTCGCCGCCGCCGGCATCGCCAATTTCCGCAAGATGCTCGACCATGTCGAACAGAATGCACCGCTGCGCCGCAGTGTGACGATCGACGAAGTGGGCAATACCGCCGCATTCCTCTGCTCGGATCTGGCCTCGGGCATCACCGGCGAGGTGACCTATGTCGATGCCGGCTACAACACACTCGGCATGACGGGCATCTGAGTCAACGGGAAGCGTTAAAAGCGGATAGAGGCAACTCTGCTCTATCCGCGTTGAATCACGCTGGACGCTTTTTCGCTTATTGCAGCAAGCGGTCTTCGGCGATCTTGACATCGGCCGACTTGCGCAGCGCCTCGAGGAAACCACGCACCGCATCGTTCGAGTAACCCTGGGCGAGCTGATTGCGTGCGGCTTCCTTCGATTTCGCATCGAGCTTGGACGGATCGGCATCCTTGACCACAGTCAACGCAACAAGGGCGTAGGCGTCATTCGGCAGCGCGATTTCGGCCGTCGTCGGCTTGTCCGCCGCCGCGGGGCGCGCGAGCTTGAACACTTCCGCGACCAGCCTGCCGTCGAGATTCGCGGCGTTGCGGCCGATGTCCTTCTCCTGCTCGACCTTGGCTTTCACGACTGCTGCGATCTGCTCCAGCGCCTCGCCCTTCTGCAGGCGCGCATACAGGGTATCGGCCTGCTCCTTCGCCTGCTTGGCCAGTTGCACCGTGACGAGCTTGCCGCGAATCTCTTCGCGTACCTGATCGAGCGGCTTCTGCACGGGCGTCTCGTGTTGATCCAGATGCACGAAGACGACATGGTTCGGCGCGAGCGTGATCGCGTCCGAGGTGTTGCCCTCGACGAGCACACCCGGCGCGAACGCCGCCTTGGTCACCGCAGGATTCGCCGCGATGCCCTCGCCGCCGGCGCGCGTGAACAGGGTGGTCTTCTGCAGCGGCAGGTTGAACTGCTTGGCGGCATTGGCGAGCGAAGGATCGTTGCCGAGCGCGTCGACGAGCTTGCCGGCCAGATCGCTGTAGCGGCGTTCGTTCTCGGTTTCCAGATATTGCTTGGCCAGTTCGGCCTTCACTTCCTCGAACGGCTTAACCTTGCCTTCGCGCACGTCGCGCAGCTGAATCAGATGGTAGCCTTCGGGCGACAGCACCGGCGCGGAAACATCGCCCTTCTTCATCGCCCACAGTGCGGTCTCGAATGCTGGATCGGTCAAGCCCTTCTCCAGCCAGCCGAGATCGCCGCCCTGCGACTTCGAGCCGAGGTCGTCGGATTTTTCCTTCGCGAGCGCTGCGAAATCCTTGCCGCCCTTGATTTCCGCTTCGATCGCCTTCGCTTTCTCCAGCGCGGCCTTCTGCGCGTCGGCATTCGCGTTCTTTTCCACCTTGACGAGGATGTGCGAGGCCTGACGCTGCTCGGGCGCGGTGAATCTCGCCTTCTGCTCATCGTAACGCTGCTTCAGCGTCGCCTCGTCCGGCGTCACATCGGATTTCATCTTGGCCGCGTCGAGTTCGATGTAGGCCAGCGAAATCTTCTCCGGCGTCATGAATTCGCCGCCGTGGTCCTTGTAGTACTTCTCTATATCCGCATCGGCGACCTTGATCGCGTCGGCTGCGGGCCTTTCGAATTTGACGTAGCCGAAATCGCGGGTCTGGTCGCGCAGCTTGAGGAAGCTGTCGATCTCGGCATTCGTCACGACGCCGATCTGGGCGAGACCCGCCGGCAATTGGCGCGTAGCCAGGTCCTTGATCAGCCCTTCCTCGTAGCCCCGCTCGGTCATGCCGGCGGCGCGAATACGCATGTTGTAAAGATTGCGGTCGAATTTGCCGTCCGTCTGGAACGCAGGCTCGGCCTCGATCATTTGCTTCACTTGCGAAAACGGCACCATCACGCCCAGCTTCTCGTTGGCGCCGGCGAGCAACTGCTCGTTGACCAGCTGATCGAGCACCTGGCGCTTGCGCTCGGGCGTATCGAATGCGGCTGCATCGAACTGCGTACCGTAGGCCCGCTGCATCTGCGAGCGGTAATTATTGTAGGCCTGTCGAAACTGGTCCTGGCTGATCTCCTTGCCATCCACCTTGGCGACGAAGGTATCGGTCTTCGGATTCATGTATTGCTCGATGCCGAAGAATCCGCCGAATACGATCACGACGACGCCGAGAAGGATCTTCGCCGCGATACCGGAAAACCTGTCGTGCAATGTCTGCAGCATGGAAATGTATTTCTCTTAATTGAGAAGTGCGGCCAAGGATGGCCGCTTTTTGACTTTCGCGTTCAGGGATGAACGCACGAGTACATAAAACGAAGGCGCCTTGCGGCGCCTTTGTTTATAAATGGCGGAGTGGACGGGACTCGAACCCGCGACCCCCGGCGTGACAGGCCGGTATTCTAACCAGCTGAACTACCACTCCGCACTAACTGTCGGAATCCGGTGTGGAGCCGTGCCGGATTCCATTTTCTTTTTGCCTTACCGCTACGAGTGGTAACCCGCATCGAGTTTGGTGGGTGCTGAGGGTTTCGAACCCCCGACCCTCGCCTTGTAAGGGCGACGCTCTACCGCTGAGCTAAGCACCCTTGGCAGGCGAGCCGCTTAGTTTAGAGCATCTTTCAGCGCTTTGCCAGCCTTGAACGACGGATTCTTCGAAGCCTTGATCTTGATCGTCGCACCGGTGCGCGGGTTGCGGCCCGTGCGCGCTGCGCGCTTGCGCGCGAGGAACGTGCCGAAGCCGACGAGCGCGACGCTGTCGCCCTTCTTCAACGCCTTCGTGATCACTTCGATGACGGCTTCGACCGCACGACCGGCATCGGCCTTGGTCAGTTCGGCCGATTCGGCCACCGCGGAAACGAATTCACCCTTGTTCATGTTATGTCTCTCCCAGAAGGATATTGGCGAGCGCTCGCCGTTAGGTAATCGAAATCATACGAAGCATGTGCAGGCAAAGACAGGGTAGCTTGCTGGCCTCGTTGCCCCGCGCCTTCTGCATCAAGCCGAAAGCGGCAGACGCGAAGGGCGGCGCGAACTTTATACCAGCCCTCCCCACCCTGCGCAACCTCAATTGCAATGCGCCCTGCAGCGATTTTCGCGGTGTCGGCAAACGCGCCGATTTTGTGCAAGGCGGCTTGACATGCTGGTCAGGAATTTGCATGCCGGCGCATTGCGCCGACATGCATTCGCGCATCAGTGAGGACGCACGGCGGTCGAGCCGGCTGCGTCTTCGACGGCAGGCTCCGATGCAACATTTTGCGCATTTTCCACTTTTTCCACTTTTTCCGGCAGCGGCGAGAGCGGGCGTTCGAGGGCGATATCGAGCACCCCGTCGATCCAGCCCACCGGCCGAATCTCGAGCGACTCGGTCACGTTCTTGGGAATTTCTGCCAAGTCTTTCTCGTTTTCCTCCGGAATAATCACGGTCTCGATGCCGCCGCGATGCGCCGCAAGCAGCTTCTCCTTGAGTCCGCCGATCGGCAACACGCGGCCGCGCAGCGTGATTTCGCCGGTCATCGCCACTTCGGAGCGCACCGGCACCTTAGTCAAAGCCGACACCAGCGCGGTGCACATGCCGATGCCCGCTGACGGCCCATCCTTCGGCGTCGCGCCTTCGGGCACGTGGATGTGGATGTCGTATTTCTGGTGGAAATCCGCTTCGATGCCGAGCCGATCCGTGCGCGCGCGCACAACCGACAATGCGGCCTGGATCGACTCCTTCATCACGTCGCCAAGCTGGCCCGTGTTCACGAGCCGGCCCTTGCCCGGCACGATCGAGGCTTCGATGCTGAGCAGTTCGCCGCCCACCGAAGTCCACGCCAGACCCGTGACCAGGCCGATCTCGTTCTGCAATTCCCTGCGTCCGAACTGGAACTTGCGCACGCCGAGGTAGCGATCGAGGTTCTTGCTGTCGACCGTGACCTTGCCGCGCTTCTTCTCGGCCTTGCCCGACTTCTTCGCCTTGTCCGCGGCGAGGGTCAGCTCGGTCACCACCTTGCGACAGATCTTGGCGAGCTCGCGCTCGAGATTGCGCACGCCCGACTCGCGCGTGTAGTAGCGGATCATGTCGCGCACGGCCTCGGTCTTGACCGAGATTTCCTCGGGCTTGAGACCGTTCGCCTTGACCTGCTTCGGCAGCAGATAGCGCTCGGCGATATTGATTTTCTCTTCTTCGGTATAACCAGGGATGCGGATCACTTCCATGCGATCGAGCAGCGGGCCCGGGATGTTGAGCGAATTCGCGGTCGCGATGAACATCACTTCGGACAGATCGAAATCGACCTCGAGGTAATGATCGTTGAACGCGTGGTTCTGCTCGGGGTCGAGCACCTCGAGCAGCGCCGAGGACGGATCGCCGCGGAAATCCATCGACATCTTGTCGATCTCGTCGAGCACGAACAGCGGATTCTTGGTGCCGACCTTGTTGAGGTTCTGGATCAAGCGCCCCGGCATCGAGCCGATATAGGTACGGCGATGGCCGCGGATCTCGGCCTCGTCGCGCACGCCGCCGAGCGACATGCGCACGAACTTGCGCCCGGTCGCCTTGGCTATCGACTGACCCAGCGAGGTCTTGCCCACGCCCGGCGGCCCGACCAGGCAGAGGATCGGACCCTTCATTTTCTTCACGCGTGATTGCACGGCGAGGTATTCGACGATGCGTTCCTTGACCTTCTCCAGACCGAAGTGGTCGGCATCGAGCACTTCTTCGGCAGCGCCCAGGTCCTTGCGCACCTTGCTGCGCTTCTTCCACGGCGCGCCGACGAGCCAGTCGATGTAGTTGCGCACCACCGTGGCTTCGGCCGACATCGGCGGCATCTGCTTGAGCTTGTTGAGCTCGGCGCGCGCCTTCTTCTCGACCGGCGGCGGCATGCCGGCCTTGTCGATCTTCTTGGTCAGCTCCTCGACTTCGTTCGGCGCATCCTCGCCCTCGCCCAGCTCCTTCTGGATCGCTTTCATCTGCTCGTTGAGGTAGTACTCGCGCTGGCTTTTCTCCATCTGCGACTTCACGCGGCCGCGGATGCGCTTCTCGATCTGCTGCACATCGATCTCGCCGTCGACGAAACCCATGAGCATTTCGAGGCGATCGGCCACGTCGGCCGTTTCGAGCACGCGCTGCTTGTCCTGCAGGCGGATCGACAGGTGCCCGGCGATCGTATCGGCGAGGCGGCTGGTGTCATCGATGCCGGACAGCGTCGCCAGCAATTCGGGCGGAATCTTGCGGTTGAGCTTGACGAACTGCTCGAACATCGACACGAGCGAGCGCGAGACGACCTCGACCTCGCGCGGCTCGCGCGTGTAGATCGACTCGAGTGCGCGCGCGTAGCCGGTCATGATGCCGTCGCGCTCGGAGAAGCTCGACACTTCCGCGCGCATCAGGCCTTCGACCAGCACCTTGATCGTGCCGTCGGGGAGTTTCAGCAGTTGCAGCACGGTCGCGACCGTGCCGATCGAATAGAGGTCGCCCGCCTGCGGATCGTCGATGTCCGGGCTGCGCTGGGCGACGAGCAGGATGCGCTTGTCGCCTTCCATCGCCATGTCCAACGCGCGTACCGATTTCTCGCGCCCGACGAACAGCGGGATCACCATGTGCGGATAGACGACGACATCGCGCAGCGGCAACACCGGCAATTCGTTGATGTTGGACAGATGCTGCTGCACAGGCTGGTTTGGAACGGGGTTTGCCATTGGATTTCCTGAATGCTTTGCTCGTCCGCGTCGCCGTGTTCGCCTCGGCGCAACGCCGGACAAAGCGAGGGTGACGCGGTATGACTATCCCGTCAAGTGTGGACGATCGCGCAGTTTGCAAGCATTGCGCGACAAGCCCCGCGCGCACCACGCGAGCTGAATGCACAGGAAACGTTACGGTCAAAACGAAAAAAGGACGCGAAAGGGGTTTCGACTCCCCGCTTCGCGTCCCTTCGATACAGACCGTGTCGATCATGGAGCGCCCACAAAGCGGGCGCGCCGATTCAGACCTCTTCGAGTTCCTCGGTCTGCGCAGCCGGAGTGCTCGCCTTCGGTGCCAGCGCCACACGCAGTTTGTCCTCGATTTCCTTGGCCGCGGTCGGATTGTCCTTGAGATACTGGCGCGCGTTGTCCTTGCCCTGACCGATGCGCTCGCCGCCGTAGCTGTACCAGGCGCCGGATTTCTCGACGATCTTGTTGTCCGAGCCCAGGTCGATCAGTTCGCCCTCGCGGCTGATGCCCTCGCCGTACAGGATTTCGGTGACGATCTGCTTGAACGGCGGCGCGAGCTTGTTCTTGACCACCTTGATCTTGGTCTGGTTGCCGACGATTTCGTCGCCCTTCTTGACCGCGCCGATGCGGCGGATGTCGAGGCGCACCGAGGCGTAGAACTTGAGCGCATTGCCGCCGGTCGTGGTCTCCGGGCTCTGGCCCGGCATCATTACGCCGATCTTCATGCGCAGCTGGTTGATGAAGATGACGAGCGTGTTCGAGCGCTTGATGTTCGCGGTCAGCTTGCGCAACGCCTGCGACATCAAGCGCGCCTGCAGGCCGGGCAGCTGGTCACCCATCTCGCCTTCGATTTCTGCGCGCGGCGTGAGCGCGGCGACCGAGTCGACGACGATCACCTCGACCGCGCTCGAACGCACGAGCATGTCGGCGATTTCCAGCGCCTGCTCGCCCGTGTCGGGCTGCGAGAGCAGCAGATCGTCGACCTTGACGCCGAGTTTCTCCGCGT
>NZ_DASVOK010000131.1:0-1667 GCF_036383415.1 Rudaea sp.
TGCCTGTCGATCAATTCCGCGACCGACGGCTCGCTCGACCAGGCCGAGCTCCGCAGGAGCATCGAGCGCTACAACCGGCGGCTCGAAGAGCTGTTGCGCACGCGGCTGCGTGCCGACCGCGCCCAGTTCAGCAAGGGCTTCGACCCCGACGTCACCGCGCACACCATCATGGTGGTGCACGCCGGCCTGCTGGCGCTCGCGCACCAGAGGCCGGATTCGAAGCGGGTGAAGGCCGTGATCGACCAGGTGATGAGCCTGCTCGCCTGAGGTTGCCGGCCCGGCGATCCACTGCGCCCTCGCACGAATGTGAATATATGTCGCCCATCATCTTATTGATGCCGCGCATGCGATGACCATGTCCGGATTGGCTGCTGGGCCTTTCCGGATCTGGGATCAGATGAATAAACCGTTTTGGCGTGCGATGCTTTTTGCCACCGGCGTGCTGGCCCTGCCGGCGATCGTCCCGGTGCAGGCCCATGATCACGACCATCCCGAGTTGAACGGCTGGTACGAGAGCCTGCACAGCGGCAAAGGGCCCTGCTGCGACGGCAGCGACGCGCAGCGCGTCGACGATGCCGATTGGGACACCAAGGACGGCCACTACCGCGTCCGCCTCGAGGGTGAATGGGTCGACGTTCCCGACGAGGCCGTCGTCGCTGGCCCGAACCGCGCCGGCCGCACCATGGTCTGGCCGTATTACCTCGATGGCCACCCAAGGCCGCGCTGCTTCATGCCGGGCAGCATGGGCTGAACAGCCGCCAAGGCCCCACTGGATGGATGCAGCTGATCAGAGATCCAGCTGGATCCATCCCTCGCCGTCGCCATCCGGCTTCGCCGGGACGGCGCAGCAGATCAGCACCTCGTCATCGGCCACCTCGGCGGTCGGCTGCTTCAGATAGGTCACGGCGCCTGCCAGCAATCGGGTGCGGCAGCTTCCGCAATTGCCTTCCCGGCAACTGAACGCCGGGCTGAGGCCGCGCTGCTCGGCCAGTTCGAGCAGCGTTCCCGACTCCGGCGTCCAGCGCGCTTCCTTCAGCGATGCCGTGAAGGCGACCGGGACCGGCGTGGTCGCAGGCGGCCGGCGCGGCGGCACTGTCGTGGCCAGGTCCGGCTTACGCACCAGCGACGACGGACCGAACGCCTCGGCGTGAATCCTGCCGTCGGCGATGTTGTAGCCGCGCAGGGCGTCATAGAGCGATTGGGTGAACTGCGGCGGCCCGCACAGATAGAAGTCGTAATCGTTGAACGGCAGGACGCGCGACAGCAGCGCCATGTCGATCCGCCCCGCGGCGTCGTAGTCCGCGCCCTGCTCGGCACCATCGACGTCACCGAGGACGCGCGTGATCCGCACTGCGCCGCCTGCGGCATCGGCCAGTTGCTGCAATTCATCTCCAAACGCGCGTTCCGCCTTGGCATGCGCGGCCTGGAACAGGAAGGTCGGCCGGATGCCGCGGGTGCGCAGGCCCTCATAGACCACGTGGCGGAGCATCGCGAGCATCGGCGTGATGCCGACGCCGCCGGCCAGCAGCACCGCGGGCCGTTTCTCGCGCGCATCGATCGTGAAGCCGCCGCTCGGCGCCCGCGCCTCGATGACGTCGCCGACTTGGATATTGTCGTGGAGATGCTGCGACACCAGGCCGTCGCGCTTCACGCTGATGCGGTACATG
>NZ_DASVOK010000132.1:0-7844 GCF_036383415.1 Rudaea sp.
GTGCAGTTCTCCTAGCTGCGCGAGTTGCGTTTGCGGCACACCGTCGAACAGGAACACGGTCTTGCCGAAGATGCCGCGCTCGTTGAGCGGCTTGAGCGCGCGTGCCGCCTCGACCTTGTCCGGTCCGACCATGACTTCGGCATAGCGCTCGCCGATCTCGTCCATGCTCGCGTTGACGATCAGCCGGCCGTCCTTGATGAAGATCAAGTCGGTGAGGATGTGTTCGATTTCTTCGACTTGATGGGTAGTCACCAGAATCGTTTTCTGCTCGTCGAAGTAGTCGTTGAGCAGGCTCTGGTAAAACTCCTTGCGATAGAGGATGTCGAGGCCCAGCGTCGGTTCGTCGAGCACGAGCAACCTGGCGTCGATCGCCATGACCAGGGCGAGATGCAGTTGCACGATCATGCCCTTGGACAGTTCGCGCACGCGCTGCGTCGGCTTGAGTTTGGTGCGCGCGAGGAAGGCCAGGCATTTCTCGCGCGAGAAGCGCGGATGCACGCCGGCGACGAAATCCACCGCCTCGCTTACCCGCAACCAGCGGGGTAGTACTGCTACATCGGCGATAAAGCAGACCTGCTGCATCAGCTGTGTGCGCTGCGTGCGCGGGTCGAGGCCGAGCACGGACAGTTCGCCTTCGAATTCGGCGAGGCCGAGGATCGCCTTCAGCGCAGTCGTCTTGCCCGCGCCGTTCGGGCCGATCAGGCCTACTATTCGCCCTGCGGCGATATCGAAATCGATGTGGTCGAGGGCGACCGTAGCACCGTAGCGCTTGGCCAGGCCGCGCGCGTGGACGATGTTGGTCGTGGTGGCGCTGACGTCATTCATGCGAGGTGCCGTTCGTGTTCTTTGCGGTGGCGAGCAGGGTGGAAAGATCCAGACCGAGGCGGTTCAGGCGATCTCGCAGCGTGGGCCATTCCTCGCGCAGGAAGCGTTCGCGTTCGCTGCGCAGCAGGGCTTCGCGCGCACCCTCGGCGACGTACATGCCGAGGCCGCGACGCTTTTCGACGAGATTGTCGTCGACCAGTTCCTGATACGCCTTCGACACGGTGATCGGGTTGAGCTGAAAATCCGCCGCGACCTGGCGCACCGACGGCAGCGCATCGCCGTGCTTGAGTACGCCGTCGAGGATCATTGCCACGACTCGATCGCGCAGTTG
The DNA here is from genome assembly GCF_036383415.1 of Rudaea sp. GTDB lineage: Bacteria > Pseudomonadota > Gammaproteobacteria > Xanthomonadales > Rhodanobacteraceae > Rudaea. Next base: position 1,157 of record NZ_DASVOK010000132.1, read on the forward strand.
GCGATAGATCGGGGCATTGTCGTTCCAGGTAACGCTCATGGCGATGGTCGCATCTTGATCAAGGACGTTCACTTACTGTTGCGGGTCAAAACCTTGCCGAAGGAATAGTAGGGCATGTCCAGGCGCAGGCGGTGCGGTTCGGCAACCGCGCGCACTAGGAAGCTGCGGTCTTCGTCGTCGCCGACCTGGGTCACGGCGGTGGCGCGCATTGCTTCGGCAACTTCTTCGGCGCCTGGTTGCACGGTGATCGTCGACAGGATCTGGATGCGATCGCTGGGGTCGATGCGCGCGGCGAGGACTTCCTCTTCACTGGCGCTCACATTGACGGTGGGCAGGACGGGAACGGTCATCGCGGTCGAAGCAACGGCCACGTCGGCGGTATCGGGGCGTACCGTCACCGTGTCGAGGGTGACGACGGGCAAGGCAGACGGGCCATGCGCCGGTGCGACCGAAACAGGATTCGAATGCAGGGTGGCCGCACCGAGAATGACCGCGCCCGTCAGCGCGAGCAAGCCGAGCCGGATAACTGGGGTGGACATGTTCATGATCATCTCCGTAGTGACTTTGTGAGTCGATGAAGTGGTGTTGTATGTAACTATAACACTAAATCACGAGATGTCAACAAGCATCGATGAAAAACTTCCTCGCGAAGTGAGGAAGACGAATTATCTGTTGATTTTATTGAAGAAAAAGAAATTTCAGGCGCGTAAAAAGCGCTGATGCAGAGCCAGCCTGCAACAACTTCGGACAGAATTTGCGCGCTGCTCAGGCCGCTTCGGCTTGCTCAAGCTCGTGCTGCGCGGCCAGCCAGGCCTCTTCCACCGTGCCGATGTCGGCGGCCAAAGCGTTTGACTGATGGCTCAGTTCGAGCATCTGCGCCGTCGAGGCGCCGGCATAGAACGCGGGATCGGCCAGCTTGGTGTCGAGCGCGCGCTTGTCCGCTTCGAGCGCGGCCATGCGCTTTTCGAGGTCAGCGAGTTTCTTGCGCAGCGATCGCTGCAGGGCGACGCGTTCGCGGCCCTCGGCGGCGGAATCCATCGCGGGCGCGGCTTTCGTCCGCGCGTCGGCGCGTTCGCGGCGTTGCTCTTTCTTGCTCTTGCCCGACGTGGTGGGGACCTCGGCACTGGCGGCGTCTTCCGCGTTCGCCCGCATCACGATGCGCGCGTAGTCGTCGAGATCGCCGTCGTAGTCGGCTACGCGACCACCGCCGACGTGGAGCAGGGTGGTGCAGCAGGTGCGGATCAGCGCGCGGTCGTGGGAGACGAGGACGAGCGCGCCTTCGTAGTCGTTGAGCGCCTCGGTCAGCGCTTCGCGCATGTCGAGGTCTAGGTGGTTGGTCGGCTCGTCGAGCAGGAGCAGATTCGGCTTCTGGTACACGGTCAGTGCGAGGCACAGCCGCGCCTTCTCACCGCCAGAGAACGGCGCGACCGGTTCGAGAGCGCGGTCGCCGACGAAGCCGAATCCGCCGAGGAAATCGCGCGCGCCGCGCTCGCCGAGCGCCGGGTCGAGTTCGAGCAGATGCTCGACTGCAGTCGACTTCGCATGCAACTGTTCAAGCTGATGCTGGGCGAAGTAGCCGATCTTGAGGTCGCGTGCGGCGACCATTTCGCCGCCCATCGGCGCGAGTTGCCCGGCAAGCAGCTTGATCAAGGTCGATTTGCCCGCGCCGTTCGCGCCGAGCAGGGCGACGCGATCGCCGGGCACGAGGTTGAATTTGATCCGGTCGAGCACTCGGCGCTCGCCGTAGCCTGCCGCGGCCTCGTCGAGACGCAGCAGCGGGTCCGGCATCGCCGCGGGCTTGCGGAATTCGAAGCGGATCGTCGAGGCCGCGCGCACCGGCGCGATGTCGACCATGCGCTCCAGCGCTTTGATGCGTGATTGCGCCTGGCGCGCCTTCGACGCTTTCGCGCGGAAGCGGTCGACGAAGCTTTGCAGGTGCGCGCGTTCGCGCTGCTGTTTTTCCAGCATCGATTGCTGCTGCGCAAGGCGCTCGCTGCGCTTGCGCTCGTAGCCGGTGAGGTTGCCGGCGAACAATTCGACGCGCTGTTCGGCGATGCTGAGCATGTGCGTGGCGACCGCATCGAGGAATTCGCGGTCGTGCGAGATGACGAGCAGGGTGCCAGTATACTTTTTCAGCCAGCCTTCGAGCCAGATCACCGCGTCGAGGTCGAGGTGGTTGGTCGGCTCGTCGAGCAGGAGCAGGTCCGAGCGGCACATCAGTGCCTGGGCGAGGTTGAGGCGCATGCGCCAGCCGCCGGAGAAATCGCGTACGTTGCTCGTTTCGGCACCGGCGGCGAAGCCGAGGCCGTGCAGCAGCGCGCCCGCGCGCGCATGCGCGGAGTAGCCGTCAATCGCGAGCAGGCGCTCGTGCAGGTGGGCCAGGCGCATGCCGTCGTGTTCGGCTTCGGCGACGGCGAGATCGCGTTCGATCTGGCGGAATTCGGTGTCGCCGTCGAGTACGTAGTCGAGCGCGGTGACGTCGAGCGCCTCGACTTCCTGCTTGACCCAGGCCAGGGTCCAGTTCTTCGGCCGTTCGAAATGCCCGGCGTCGGGTTGCAGATCGCCGGCGACCAGCGCCAGCAGGCTCGATTTGCCCGCACCGTTGCGCCCGCTGATGCCTACACGCCAGCCGGCGTGCAGTTGCAGGGTCATGGATTGGAACAAAAGCAGGGGGCCGCGCCGCAGCGCGAGATCGTCAAAACGCAGCATGCGCGCATTTTACCCGAAGACCTCGCGCGACTCGAACCTGAACGAGACTCCATTGCTGCGGAACCACTGCCGGGCAGGCGTGTCGAACCCTCCGGTTGATTTGCCTTCGCGGGATGGGAGCCGCACAATACGCAGCCTTTTCGCGCCGGCGCGATGAGCGCACGGCATTCCGGATCCGCGTGCGGATCGTTACCGAACGTTTTTTCGAGTTACCAGGAGCATACATGACCCAGTTTTTGCGCAAGACCCTGACCGCCACGGCCGTGGCTGCCGCGATGTCCGTTGCCAGTGCTTCGTTTGCGCAGGCCCCGGCCGCCGCACCGGCGGCTCCTGCCGCCAACAAGGCGATCGACGCCAAGTTCAAGAGCGAGAAGGAAAAGTTCGGCTATCTCGTGGGCACCAAGGTCGGTGAGAATCTTTCGCAGATCAAGGACGAGGTCGACCAGGCCGCGCTCGTGGCCGCGCTGCAGGAAAGCCTCAAGGGCGTCAAGCCGAAGCTGACTCCGGAAGAACTCAACCAGGTCAACCAGGAATTCATGCAGAAGCACCAGGCCGCGGCGATGGCCAAGCGTGCCGAGGAAGCGAAGAAGAACCAGGCAGACGGCGACGCGTTCCTGGCCAAGAACAAGGCCAAGGCCGGCGTGAAGACCACCGAATCGGGCCTGCAGTACGAAGTGATCAAGGAAGGCACCGGTCCGAAGCCGAAGGCCACCGATACGGTCAAGGTCGAGTACGTCGGCACCAAGATCGACGGCACCAAGTTCGACGCTTCGGCTGACCACGGCGGTCCGGCCACGTTCCCGCTCAACGGTGTGATCCCGGGCTGGACCGAAGGCGTGCAGCTGATGTCGGTCGGCTCGAAGTACAAGCTCTACGTGCCGTCCAAGCTCGCCTACGGCGAAAACGGCCCGGGCCCGATCGGTCCGAACGCGACGCTGATCTTCGACGTCACCCTGGTCGGCATCGAGCCGCCCGCGCCAGCGGCTGGCAACGCCAAGACGCCGCAGCCGGTGGACAAGCCCGCCGCCGCGAAGCAGTAAGCTCGCGCTGCAATACGAAAGTCGAAAAGGCGCGGAGTGATCCGCGCCTTTTTCGTGGGCGCGTCATCGCGCCATCCACATCGACCCGCTACAATTCCGTAGATGAAAATCAGCATATTCGGCACCGGCTACGTCGGTCTGGTCACTGGCGCGTGCATGGCCGACGTCGGCAACGACGTGGTCTGTGTCGACATCGATGCAGCCAAGGTCGCGCGCCTCGACGCCGGCGAGATTCCGATCTTCGAGCCCGGACTCGAGGATCTCGTCGCCGCGAACCGCGCGAAAAAGCGCCTGCGTTTCACCACCGACGCGCCAGGCGCGATCGCACATGCGGCGGTCATCTTCATCGCGGTCGGCACGCCGCCCGATGAGGATGGTAGTGCCGACCTCTCGCATGTGCTCACCGTGGCGCGCACGATCGGCAAGCACCTCGATCGGCCGGCGGTGATCGTCAACAAGTCCACCGTGCCGGTCGGCACGGCTGATCGCGTGCGCGAGGCGATTGTGGTTGAACTTGCCGCACGCAAGGTCGATGTCGCCTTCGACGTCGTCTCCAACCCCGAGTTCCTCAAGGAAGGCGATGCGGTCAAGGATTGCATGCGCCCGGACCGCATCGTGGTCGGCTCGAACAGCGCGCGAGCGATCGAGCAGATGAAGGCCCTGTATGCGCCGTTCAACCGCAACCACGAGCGCATCGTGCTCATGGACGTGCGTTCGGCCGAGCTGACCAAATACGCGGCGAACGCGATGCTGGCGACCAAGATCAGTTTCATGAACGAGATGGCGAACATCGCCGAGCGCGTCGGCGCCGACATCGAGCTCGTGCGCCACGGCATCGGCTCGGATCCGCGCATCGGCTATTCGTTCATCTACCCCGGCGCCGGTTACGGTGGCTCGTGCTTCCCCAAGGACGTGCGCGCGCTCGAACACACCGCGCGCAGCCACGGCTACGAGGCGCGCCTGCTCGGCATGGTCGAGGCGGTCAACGATGCGCAGAAGGAAAAACTCTACGAGCTGATCGAGCGCCACTTCGGCGGCGTGCCTGCAGGCAAAACCATCGCCGTCTGGGGTCTCGCGTTCAAACCAAACACCGACGATATGCGCGAGGCGTCGAGTCGGCGCCTGCTCGAGCAGTTGTGGAACGCGGGCGCGAAAGTGCGTGCCTACGATCCGGAGGCACGCGAGGAGGCCAGGCGCATCTACGGCGAGCGAGAGAGCCTGGTCCTGTGTGACGACGCCGACGCGGCGCTGGACGGTGCCGACGTGCTCGCGATCGTCACCGAGTGGAAGGCGTTCTGGAGCCCGGATTTCGCGCGCATCAAGGCAAGCCTGAACTCACCGGCGATTTTCGATGGACGCAACATCTACGAGCCGGCGGCGGTCGAGGCGGCTGGCATTGCGTACTATGGTATCGGGCGCGGCAGAAGCATTGCGGCGCCGCGCGGAGCAAGCGCATGAGCGCGTCGATCGAGCAGCGCCTGACCGATCTCGAAGTGCGCCTGACGTTTCTCGACGGCACCGTGCAGAGCCTCGACGCCACGATGGCCGAGCAGGACCGTCTGCTGCTCGACCTGCGGCGCGAGCTGGTGCGGCTGCGTGAAACGCTGAGTGGCATGCAGACGGCGGGGCAGGACGCGCGCGATGAGCCGCCGCCGCCACATTACTAGCGCATTCGTCCCGGAACGCGGAAGTCAAAAACGGCCATCCCAGGCCGCACTTTTCAAATAAAATCCTGGCTTCGACGAAAGCGTGTTCAAATTCATTTTTGAACGCAAGAATCAGCAAGTAGCCATCCCGGCTTCATTTCTTCAAATAGAATTCGAGCTTCGACGAAGCGTGTTCAAGTCCGTTTTATGTCCGAATCCCTGCGCGATCAACTCCTGAAAGCCGGCTTTGCGGCGAAACCCAAGGTCGAAACGCGACCTGAAAAAGACTCGCGCCGACTTCAATCGCCGAAGCATCAACATGCCAAACCGCAAGCCGCGCAGCAGAAAAAGTCACCGGCAAGCGCGGAACCCAATCTCGCCCACGCCTACGCAATGCGCGCGAAGCAGGAAAAAGACGAGCGCGAGCAGGCGCAGCGCGATGCCGAGCGACAGGCGCGGGAAAATCGCGAACGCAAGCAGAAACTCGCGAATCTGCTCAACGGCAAGGAACTCAACGTCGATGCCGCGGATACGCCGCGCCACTTCCCGCACGGCAACAAGATTCGTCGCATCTACTGCACGGCCGAGCAGATCGGCCAGCTCAACCGCGGCGAACTCGCCGTGGTGCAACTGGCCGGACGCTACCTGCTGGTCACGCGCGACATCGCCCTGCAGGCGCAGGCGATCAATGCGCCGGCGCTCGTCCTGCTATGCGATCCGGATGCGCCGACGGAAGACGATGTGCCGGCGGACTTGATGTGGTAGCGGCGTGCGCAACCACTCTTGCGGCGGTCAGAAGTCGATGAAATAGCCGCCGTTCACCGGGATGTTCGCGCCGGTGATGAAGCCCGATTCGTCGGCTGCGAGGAAGGCGACGACGCGCGCGATTTCCGACGGCTCGCCGAGGCGGCCGACGGGGATGCTCGCGACGATCTGACTGCGCACGTTCTCGGGGATCGCGCGCACCATCGCGGTGTTGCAGTAGCCCGGCGAGACGCTATTGACGGTCACGTTCTTGCGCGCGACTTCGCGCGCAAGCGCCATGGTGAAGCCGTGCATGCCGGCCTTGGCCGCGGAGTAGTTGGTCTGGCCGAACTGGCCGGTCTGGCCGTTGACCGAGGAGATGTTGACGATGCGACCGAAGCCGCGCTCGCACATGCCGTCGACGACGTTACGGCACATGTTGTACACGCCGTCGAGGTTGATCTTGAGCACGTCCACCCATTGCTGCGGCGACATCTTGCGCAGCGTGGTGTCGCGCGTGATGCCGGCGGCGTTGACGAGGATGTCGAT
>NZ_DASVOK010000133.1:0-1729 GCF_036383415.1 Rudaea sp.
ATTTGGGATGCGGGTGGGGCCTGTCAAGGCCGTGTGTCGTCCCGCAATTAAGGGCGTCGAGCGTAGCGCGGGCCGCCGCAATGCGCCGATTTTCACCGGCGCCATGCCATCCAAGGGGCAGTGCGCCTGCAATTTGCAAGCAGTTGACTTGATGGTGGCCGGGGACGGAATCGAACCGCCGACACGGGGATTTTCAATCCCCTGCTCTACCAACTGAGCTACCCGGCCAAATGAAGTTTTCGATGCGGGGGCGCAAGAGGGCGCGGCCGCGGAAGGTCGCGTATTACAGCCGCTCGGCGGCGGCGAGTCAAGGGGAAAATCGCGGGCGGCGCGCGGATGCATTGCTGCGGATGGTAGCGGAGCGTCGTAGAAACTCAGTCGCTCTGCGGAACATAGCCCTGTGGCGCGGCCGAGCCTTCGCCGAAGAAATATTTTTCCATCTCGCCTTCGAGGAACTTGCGCGCCTTCGGATCGAGCGGCGACAGGCGGTTCTCGTTGATCAGCATGGTCTGGTGCGCGAGCCACTGTGTCCAGGCCTCCTTCGACACGTGTTCGAAGATGCGCTTGCCGAGTTCGCCGGGATAGGGCGCGTAGGCGAGGCCTTCGGCTTCGCGTTGCAGCTTGATGCAATGGATGGTGCGGGACATGGCGAGTCTCGGTTTTCAGGAAAGTGATTCGATCAGCTTGCGCACGGGCGCGGGCAGGCCGAGCGCAGCGGCTTCGTGCGGATGCAGCCAGCGTCTGTCGGCGGCGTCGGCCACGGAGTGTGCAGGTTGCAGGTCGAGCGCGAGCGGGGTGACGTCGAGCAGGTAGTGGCTGAAGCCATGCACGAACGGCGGCAGTGGACGGAAGACGATCGCGCTCGCATCTACTCCGTGTGTATGCGCGACTTCACCGCGCGCGGAAGCTTCGTCCTCGGCTTCGGGCAGGCTCCACAAGCCCGCCCAGACGCCGGTTGGTGCGCGCCGTTCGAGCAGCAGGCGGCCGTGCGCGTCGCGCAACACGAGCATGACTGTGCTGCGTGTTGGCCGTGCCTTGGCGGGCTTGCGCGCGGGCAGGGCAGCGGTGAGGCCGTCCCTATGCGCGACGCAATCGCTGGCGAAAGGGCAGGCATCGCAGCGCGGTTTCGCGCGCGTGCACACGGTTGCGCCGAGATCCATGATCGCCTGCGTGTAATCGGCGACGCGTTTGTGCGGCGTATGCGCGTCGGCGAGTTGCCATAGGCGGTTTTCCGTCGCTGCTTCGCCGGGCCAACCCGAGACGCCGTGGAAACGCGCGAGTACGCGCTTGACGTTGCCGTCGAGGATGGCGGAACGGCGATCGAAGGCCTGCGCAGCGATCGCGCCCGCGGTCGAGCGGCCGATGCCCGGCAGCGCGAGCAGCGCCTCGAAATCGTCCGCCAGCTCGCCGCCATGACGTTCGACGCAAATCTGTGCCGCGCGATGCAGGTTGCGCGCGCGGCTGTAGTAGCCGAGTCCCGACCACAGCGCGAAGACTTCGTCTTCGGATGCCGCCGCAAGCGATTTTATACTTTGCAACTTTTCCATAAAGCACAAAAAGTACGGAATGACCGTCGCGACCTGGGTCTGCTGCAGCATCACCTCCGACAGCCAGACGCGGTACGGCGTGCGCGGATGCTGCCAGGGCAGGTCGTGGCGCCCGTGCGCTTCGAACCAGCGCAGCAGGCGCGGGGCGAAATCCTCGCTCACGGCGCGGTGGCGTCGCCCTG
>NZ_DASVOK010000134.1:0-7014 GCF_036383415.1 Rudaea sp.
CTGTACGCCGTCGCCGGGCTGATCCTGATCCACGAGGGCAAACCCGCGCGCGGCCACGCGTTTGCCCTGCTCGCGCTCGCCGCCGCGGCGCTCGCGGTGAGCAAGATCCAGCACATCGTCCTGCCGCTCGGCATCGCGGTGGCGATGCTTGCGATCGGCCGCTGGCGCGACCGCGTCTGGCTGTGGAAAGGCAAGGCGCTGCTGATCGGCGCGCTCGCCGGCATCGTCGTCCAGGTCGTGCAGCTGCAGCGCGACAGCGACGCGATCCGCGCGATCAACGTGTTCAACCAGGCCGACGTCGTGTTCACCGCGCTGCTGCCGAATTCCAGCGACCCAGCCGCGACCGCGCAATTCCTCGGCCTGTCGCCGCAGTGCCTGCAATACTCGGGCAAACGTGCCTGGCAGATGCCGGGTTTTCCGGCCGATCTGTGTCCCGAGCTGACGAAAGTGTCGCGCTCGCGCGAACTCCTCGCGCTGCTGCGCGAACCCGGCATGACGCTGCGCGTCGGTTGGGCGGGCCTTGCCAACCTGCATCCGTGGGTGGCGCCGGGACTCGGCCTCGTCGAAGGCGGCGACTTCGCGCCACTGCCGGTGCAGTTCTTCTCCTGGAGCGACCTGTTTGCCGAGCGGCCGTTGTTGCGCACGCTGCTGTTCGGCGCCCCATTCGTGGCGCTGATCGCCCTGCTCTGGCGCCAGCGCTGGCGTGCCTGGCCGCGCCTGCTCACCGTCACCGTGCTGACGATCGTCGTCACCCTCGGCACGCTCACCGTCACCGTGCTCGGCGACGGCCTGGCCGACGTGCCCAAACAGGGCCATCTCGTCTACAACGCCGCGCTGGTGTGGTGGATCGGCGCGCTCGTCGTCGGCTGGCGCTCATTGTTTCCGGCGACGCGGCGGCGCGCCTGAGTAAACCGGATTCGGCTCGATTGCATCCAAGTTGCCATTCGTTGCGGAAGATCGCCATGCTCAAGAACGCGCTGTTCGCGCTGCTCGTGTTGTTGCCCGCCACATTCGCAGCCGCCAATGAGCCGCAATTGCTGCCGGCAAAGGCCGACGCGATCGATTCGGCGCTGCTCAAGCAAAAACGGCCGATCGAGGTGTATCTGCCGGTCGAATCGGCGAAGGAGCCAACGCAGCGCTACGAGACGCTGTACGTGCTCGACGGCGACTGGAACGCAAAGATCGTCGTCGATGTGGTGACCTTCATGCGCAGCGTCGGCTTCATGCCGCCGGTGATCGTGGTCAGCGTGCCGAACATATTCGACGCGAAGGGCGTGAACAGCCGCGATCACGATCTGACCCCGACCGTGATGGCCGGCCAGCCGCGCTCCGGCGGGGCAAAGGAGTTTCTCGCCTTCCTGAAAACCGAATTGGTGCCGTATGTCAACGCGCACTACCCGGCGAGCGGGGTGAACTTGATCCACGGACATTCGTTCGGCGGCACGTTTCTGATGTACGCGCTGGCGCACGAGCCGGCCCTGTTCGACGGTTATGCGATCCTCGATCCGGCGATGTGGTGGGACGATCACGTGCTCGATCCGGTGCTCGCGGCGACGCTGCCCACGCTGCCGACGCAGGGCAAGGCGATCTTCGTCGGCGCGCGTGCCGGGCAGGAGTACGCGGGCATGGGCATGGCCAAGGTCGAGCCGATCTTCAAGGCGAAGGCCGCGGCCGCGCTGCACTGGACCGTCACCCAGTATCCCGGCGAGAGTCACGATTCGCTCAAGCTCAAGGGCACATATGATGCGTTGAAGTACGTCTATCAGGGCTACACGGTGAGGCAGATGGAGCTAATCCCGTCTGCCGGCATCGTGCTCAAGGACAAGCCGGTCTATCTCGGTCTGAACGGCGATGGCGATTCCGCCGATGCGCACTACACCACCGACGGCACGGTGCCGACTGCGGCCTCGCCGAAGTTCGCGCCGCAGGTCGCGATCGCTGATCCGGCGAAGACGACGATCGCACTGCTGTCCAATCGCGGCGTTTACGATCGCGTGCTTGTGCACGGTCTGAAAACCGGAGACGTGCTGGCGCCGCCGGCGCATGCCGTGGGCGCGGAAAGAAAGTGGCGCCTGGCGTTCTACGCGGCCGCGACGTGGCCCGAACTCGCGCGCGCCAGGCCGTTCAAGACCGGCACGGCCGACAAGGAGATCGATTTCGACGGCGGCGGCCGCGATGCGTTCGCCGGTATCGCCGAGCGCAATCTGGCCATCCCGGCCGAGGGCTACTACGTGATCGGCGTCGGTACGTCCGGCCAGGCGCGTGTGTCGCTCGCCGGCACGCCGCTGTTCGAGCACGACGGCGCACGCGGCTTGCGCCAGCGCGCCTTCGTCGTCCCGCTGCGCCGCGGCGTCTATCCGCTGCGCGTGGAATTCCGGCCGGCGGCGAAAACACCGGACCTGGATTTAGTCGTTTTTCAGTGCAAGGACGGCGAAGCGGAATGGTGGAAAAACCAGCTGTTTCTGTTGTCGAGCAAGTCGCGGCCGTGAACTGCGCCGAATTCGGCACGGCAGGCAGGTGATACGACCAAACAATCGTCCTTCTGCGCGCGAACGAAAGCTACGCGCCCTGCACGCCGTCGATCTCGACCAACAATTCGCCACGGCAGATATCGCCGTGCAACAGCAGCACGCACGTCTGCGCGGACAACTTGCCGCGCAGCAGTGCGCGCGCGGCGGCGACGTCCTCGCTGCGCCGCACGTAGACTTTAAGCACGGCGTCGGCGCCGAAGCGTGCGGCCGGCGCGATCTGCGCGGCGGCAAGCACGCTGTCGATGTTGGCGAGCGTCTCGTCGATCTGCGCGGCAAGGTCGTCGTGATGGTGCGAGACATGGCCAACGATCGCGGCAGTGCCGGAAATGTATACTTGTGCACTTTGCGTCGGTGCCCGCGTGGCGCGGGCGAAAGTCGGCGCCTTGATGCCATACTGGCGCGGGTAGCGCCAGGCGCTGACCTGGCGCGGGTTCTCGAATCCGATGCCGGCCTCGCGCGCGGCCAGCCAGTAGACCTGCAGCACGCGGCGGCCATCGCGCACGCCGATGCCGGTGGCAGCGGGGTAGGCGTCGACGAAACCCTGCTCGAGCCCTGCGGCGCGACCGACGCAGAAACGACGGTAGCGTTCATCGTCACCGTCGCCGAGATTGATCGCGTCGATGTAGTTCCAGATACGCAGCACATGCGGCGTGTCGCTCGCGGCAACCGCGGCCAGCAGTTTGCGATAAGCGATCGCGGCGGCGTTTTCGATGCCGCCGTGCGCGGCCTCGTCGACCTCGATCGCGCCGAACGCGTAGTCGCCGTCGTACGATTGGGCGATGCCGTCGTCGCGCCGTGAGCGAACGCTGCCCTGCACGCGCCAAACCTCGAACGGCGCGGCCGCATCCGCGGGCTCGAGGTTGACGCGCAGGTAGCGCGGATCGGGGTGCGCTGCGGGTGCTTGCGCGCCGAAGCCGAACACCGCGAGCACATGGTCGTCGCGCAGGATGGCGTCGAGTCCCATGGATGCGTAACGGATGCCCAGCGGCGGCAGGCCATCCGTGGCGGGATGCGGAGTGATGTCTGGTTTCGCGGAAGACAAAGGGCAGGTCGCCGCTTGCGCGGCGCAAGGTTTTCGATGGCGCAATGATACACTCTGCGGCCGCCGCGGCCGCACTCCCGAAGCTGTTTTAAAATCTACTGCTCTCGGCATTTTGGCCGCGTGCGGCGCTCGGAATCCTCATGTACTCGACTGTACACTCCGGTTCCTGCGCTCCGCGCGCGACCAAACTGCCTTCGCTCGCTACGATTTGAAAACAGCTTCTACGCCGCGCCCGCATACGGATAAGAACCATGTCACAGCAGACGCCCGCCGAGCACGAGCTCGCCGACCTCATCGTTTCGAGCCTGAATCTGGAGCACCTCAAGGCCGAGCAGTTCGCACCCGAGGCGCCCTTGTTCGGCGCCGAAACCGGGCTCGATTCGATCGATGCGCTCGAACTCGCGCTGGCCGTGTCCAAGCGCTACGGCTTCCAATTGCGCTCCGACAACGCCGACAACAAGCGCATCTTTTCCAGCTTGCGCGCACTTTCGCAGCACATCGAAACGCATCGCGCGAATTGACGTGCCGCGCCTGCGCGTCACGGTCTGGATCGCGATACTTGCGCTCGCGCTCGGCGGGACCCTGCTGCACAACGACAGCCTCAGCGCGGCGATCGCCCCGCTCGTGCTGGCGTATCTGCTGGTCGTCTCGCCGCGCATGCTGCGACTCGCGATCGCGACGATCGCGGTCGTCGAAGCCGCGGCATGGTGGGTCGGCGGCACGCGCCTGATGGTCGATCTGCTGCCTGTGGCGATCGCCGCCTTCGTCGGCTGGCTGTTCGCGCGCAGCCTGATGCCGCCGCGCCGGCCGCTGATCGCGTGCGCGATCGCGGCGATCGATGGTGCGGCGCGGCTGGACGACATCGCGGTTGCACGCTACGCACGCCGGCTGACCGTGCTCTGGGCCGTGTTCCAGATGTTCCTCGCCGCATTCGGCCTGCTCTGCGTGCTGCACGACCGCGGCGTGATCGCCGTGCCCATGCCGTCGCCGCACGTCTATGATCTGCTCCTGCCGCTGGCGGTGGCGATGCTGTTCTTCGGCGAATTCCTGCTGCGCCCACGCCTGTTGCCGCAGGTGCCGCGGCATGCGCTCGTCGGTTTCCTGCGTGCACTCGCTCGCGTCTGGCCCGAGTTGATCGAGAACTGAACCGTTGGCTCGGGATGCGACCCATTCCAGCTATCATCGACCCATGATTTCCACGCGCCTGCGCATCGCCGCCGACCATCCCGCATTGCCCGGTCATTTTCCCGGCCGCCCGGTCGTACCCGGCGTGGTCGTGCTCGACTGCGTCGCCGCGGCGATCGAGCGTGAATACGGCGCGCGCATCGTCGCCCTGCCGCAGGTGAAGTTCGCCTCGCCGCTGCTGCCGGAGCAGGAAGCCGAGATGCGCGTCGAGGAAAAGGCCGGCCGGCTGCATTTCACCGTGCTGCGTGATGGCGTGTCGGTTGCGAGCGGCATCGCCGAGACGGAAGGTGCAGCGTGAGCGCGCAATGGAGCGAGCGGCGCGAGGCCGGAGGTCGCTTCGCGATCTGGCTGATCCGCGCCGCCGGTCTCTATGCGGGTCGCGGCTTCGCGCGCACGTGGCTTTATCCAATCACGCTGTACTTCTATTTCCGCCGCACGCGCGAACGCCGCGATTCGCGCGAATTCCTGACGTTGGCGCTCGGCCGCCCGGCGCGTGCGTGGGACATCCTCAAGCACATCCACAGCTACGCGGCGACGATCCTCGATCGCATTTACTTGTTGCACGACACCACGCTCGACCGCTTCGACCTGCGCGTGCATGGCCTCGACCAGATCGAAACCGAAATCGCGCGCGGCCGCGGCGTGCTCCTGCTCGGTTCGCACTTCGGCAGCTTCGAGGCGCTGCGTGCGCTGACCCTGCGCCGACCCGAGGTGAACCTGCGCGTCGTCATGGATCTCAAGCAGACCCGTGCACTGAACGAGCTGCTGCACGCGCTCAATCCCGGCATCGCCGCGAACGTGATCGATGCAGGCGTCGATCCGGGTGCGCTCGCCCTGTCGCTGCACGAAGCCGCGCAGCAGCACGCATTGATCGGCTTGCTTGCCGATCGCGCACGCGCACACGAGGCGACTGCACCGGTCGAATTCTTCGGCCGCACCGCGCATATCCCGGTTGCCGGCTACCAGATCGCCTCGATGCTCGACCTGCCGGTCGTGCTCGCGTTCGGCGTCTACCTCGGCGGCAACCGCTACGATCTGCACTTCGAGACCTTGGCGCAAAACATCAAAATTCCGCGCTCCGACCGCGCCGCACAATTGCAGGGATGGGCGCAGCTGTTCTCCGCGCGGCTTGAGCACTACGCACGCCAATACCCTTACAACTGGTTCAACTTCTATGATTTCTGGGATCGTCCTGCTGAGCGCGCTGACGTTCGCGGCAGCACCGCCACCGCCACCGGCTGACCTTGCCCCCGAGACGGCGCAACTCGTCGTCTCGCTGCGTCGCGAACCGCCGTCGCAGACGGCATACACCGAAGTGCGCTTCATGCGCATGCTCAAGCGTCCGCTCGTGCTGCGCGGCGAGCTGGGCTACGGCGGCCCCGGCAAGCTGAGCAAGCGCGTCGATGCGCCTTACCGCGAGACGACGACAATCGCCGGCAACGACGTGCGCGTGCAACGCGAGGGCAAAGGCGAGCGCAGTTTCTCGCTCGATCGCGCGCCCGAACTCGGCGCGCTGCTGTCCGGTTTTTCCGCACTGCTCGGCGGCGACAGCGGCGCCTTGAATCGCGATTTCAGCGTCGAAGCCGTGCAACACAACGCGGACTGGCGCCTGACCTTGAAGCCGCGTTCGCCCGCGCTCGCAAAACAGCTTTCGGCGATGATCGTCGACGGCCGCGGCGGCGAGCCGCGCTGCTTCACGTTGCAAGAAGCCGACGGCGATGCGAGCACGATGCTGCTTGGCGATCTGACCAAGGCCGCGCTTTCCGATCCGCCGACGCGCGAAGCGACAGCCAGGCTTTGCGACGAATTTTCACGTTGAGCGGGCGAGCCGTCTTGCATCGCCATCTTCTACTCGGCATCTGGATTCTCGTTCTCGCTGCGCTCGGCTTCGCCGTGCAGCGCAACCTCGTCGTGACGAGCGATCTGCGCGCGTTCATGCCGCCGTCGCGCAACGCCGACCAGAAGCTGCTGCTCGACCAGATCGGCGAAGGTCCCGCATCGCGCCTGCTGCTGCTCGAAATTTCCGCGAAGCAGGAATCGTTCGAGCACATCGCCGACCTGAGCCGAGGCCTGGCCCAGGCGCTGCGCGGCGACGCGCATTTCACGCGCGTACTCAACGGTGAAACCGATCTGATCGCGCTCGATCCGGCGTTGCTGCCGTATCGTTATCTGCTGTCGCCGACGCTGGACATGCAGAACTTCGACGCGGATTTTTTGCGTTCCGAATTGCAACAGCGCATCGAAGACCTCGCCTCG
>NZ_DASVOK010000135.1:0-6375 GCF_036383415.1 Rudaea sp.
ACGACGTGCGGCCGCTGCGCCGCGGCGAGGCGCGTGGCGAGCGCATCCTCGAACAGCGGCAGACTGCCGCGCTCGTTGAGCGGATCGAGGTTGGCGACGTGCTCGGTGCCGTCCGGACCGATCAGGCCGGCGAGTCGGCAGCGGCCCTCGCCCTGGCCACGGACGAGCAGCAGCGCGAGCGAGCAGTCGGGAAAGTCGGCGCTGAAATGCGCGTGGGCGGCGCGCAGTCCGCTGCGCGAGTCACCGTCGAACGCGCTGAGCTTGAGGACGCGGTCGAACAGATCGGCGGAGGCGGGCATGCGCGCATTGTCGCGCGCCGCCGCATTTACGCCAAGCCGGACAAAGCCTTGGAATTCTTTGGATCGCGGAACAGCAGTGGTTTCGCTTCGACTGTCGGTCGTGATTCCTGCGCACGAGCTACGATGCCGGCGACAACGGCGTGTTTCGACGACTTGTCGCAGACCGGATCGGCCGCGGCCGGATCCTGCGCGAGCATGTAGGCCTGGCAGCGGCAGCCGCCGTAGTCCTTTTCCTTTTCCGGGCAGCTTGCGCAGGGCTCCTTCATCCAGCCCGTGCCGCGGTAGCGATTGAAGCCTTCGGACTCGTGCCAGATTTCGCGCACGCCATGCTCGCGCACGTTCGGAAAGGCGAGACCGGGCAGCATGCGCGCCGTGTGGCACGGCAGGGCGGTGCCGTCGGGCGCGATCGTGAGGAAGATGTTGCCCCAGCCGTTCATGCATTTCTTCGGCCGCGTCTCGTAGTAGTCGGGCACGACGAAGATCAGTTTCGTCTTGGCGCCTAGTTTCTCGCGCCATTGCTGCGTGATGCGTTCGGCGCGCTGCAACTGCTCGCGCGTCGGCAGCAGTTGTTCGCGGTTGAGCTGCGCCCAGGAATAGAACTGCACGTTGGCAAGCTCGAGATACTGCGCGTCGAGTTCGACCGCGAGTTCGATGATGCGCTCGATGTGGTCGATGTTGAGACGATGGATCACGCAGTTCATCACCATCGGCCAACCGTTGGCCTTGATCAGCGCAGCGGCTTCGCGCTTGAGGTCGAACGTCCGTGTGGAGGAAAGGAAATCGTTGACCTCGCGCGTGGAGTCCTGGAACGAGAGCTGGACATGATCAAGCCCAGCCTCCTTCAGTCGCCGCGCACGTTCGGCGTTGAGGCCGATGCCCGAGGTGATCAGGTTCGTGTAGTAGCCGAGCTTGCGCGCCTCGGCGACGAGCGTTTCGAGGTCCTTGCGTTGCAGCGGTTCGCCGCCGGAGAAACCGCATTGCACGGCACCGAGCGCGCGCGCCTCGCGCAGCACGCGCAGCCAGTCGTCGGTGGACAATTCCTTGTCGTGGCGCGCGAAGTCGATCGGGTTGTAGCAGAACGCGCAGTGCAGCGGGCAGCGGTAGGTCAGCTCGCAGAGCAGCCAGTGCGGCGGCCCGATTGCCCCGGCGGGCGCAATGTTCGGGACGGCGCTCATGCGATCTGCACCCAGCCTTGGCGCGTGGCGATGTCGAGGAAGGCGAGCACGTCGCCGCCCAGGCCCGTGGTGTCGAATTGCCTTTCGATATCGGCCGTGATCGCCGCGATGTTCGCGGCGCCGTCGCAGCGTTTCAGGATCTCGCCCGCGCTTGCGTTGAGCTTGACCATGCCCTCGGGATAGAGCAGCACGTGCGCGTCCTGCGTCGGCTCCCATTGCAGGCGGAAGCCGGGTGCAATGCGCGGGACTTGTGCGGCATCGAGACTCACGAAGCCTCCGTCACGCCGTACTTCAGCGCCATCGCATCGTTCATCGCCCAGAGCACGTCGAGTTTGAATTGCAGGATGTCGAGCGCGCGCTGCTGCAGTGCGCGCGTGTCGAAATAGACGAGCGTGATCGCCAGGCCCTGCTCGACATCGCGCCGCGCCTGCGTCGTGCGATTGCGAAAATACTGCAGCCCTGCGGATTCGATCCATGGATAATGCTCGGGCCAGTTGGCGAGGCGCTCCTTGTGGATCTTCGGCGCGAACAGTTCGGTCAGCGAGGCGCAGACTGCTTCCTGCCACGGTGCGCGGCGCGCGAAGTTCACGTAGGCATCGACCGCGAAGCGCACGCCCGGAACGACATGGCGTTGATCCTCGACTTCCTCGCGCGTGAGACCAACCGCGAGGCCGAGTCTCACCCAAGCCTCGATGCCGCCTGCGTCGTCGCCGTAACCGTCATGGTCGAGGATGCGCTGCACCCACTCGCGGCGCACGGTGCGGTCGGGGCAATTGGCGATGACGGCCGCGTCCTTGACCGGAATCGCGACCTGATAACAGAAGCGGTTGGCGACCCAGCCCTGGATCTGTGCCCGCGTCGCGCGCCCTTCGTTGAGCATGCGGTTGAACGGATGGTGGATGTGGTAGGCCGCGCCGCGCTCGCGCAGGCGCGCCTCGAATTCCTCGTGGTTCCACGCGGTCGGACTCACAGTTGCAACTCCATGCCGTCGTACGCGATCTCGACGCCGGCCGCGCGTACCTCGGCGTGTTCGGCGCTGTCCTCGTCGAGGATCGGGTTGGTGTTGTTGATGTGGATGAGAATCTTGCGCGTCGAGGCCGGCAGTTGCGCAAGTCGTTCGAGCATGCCGCCCGCGCCGGATTGGGCGAGGTGGCCCATGTCGCGCGCGCGCTTTTTCGAGATGCCGAGCGCGATCATCTCGTCGTCGCGGAAAAAGGTGCCGTCGATCATGATGACGTCGGCCTTCTGCATTGCATCGAACAGCCGCGCGTCGATCTCGAACACGCCTGGCGCATAGACGAGACGCCTGCCGTTTGCCGTGTCCTCGACGACAAGTCCGATCGTGTCGCCGTCGACCGGTTGGTCGCGATGCGGCGAATAGGGCGGCGCATTGCTGCGCAGCGGCAGCGCGGTGAAGCGCAGGCCGGGCACGGTCGGAATCGCGAATGCCGCGCCGTCGAGCACGATCTCGTGCCAGTCGCTGCCGCAATAATGGTTGAGCAATGGAAAGATCGGGTTGCCGCGTTCGAGATCCTCGCGCACGGGCCGCGTCGTCCACAGCGGCCAGCGCTCGCGGTGCTCGCGCAGCATGTAGAGTCCGGTGACGTGATCGATCTGCGCGTCGACAAGCAGGATCGCGCGCAGCGCCGTGTCGCGGATAGCGCGCGCCGGCTGCGCGGCGGCGAAGGATTTCAGCTGGGCGAGGATGTCGGGCGAGGCGTTGCACAGCAACCAATCCGCGCCGTTGCCGCTGAGCGCGATCGAGGATTGCGTGCGCGCCCGCGCGCGCAACGTGCCCCGGCGCAGGCCATCGCAATTGCGGCAGTTGCAGTTCCATTGCGGAAAGCCACCGCCGGCCGCGGAACCGAGGACATGGATATGCACGAATTCTTCGTACCAGGAACGGCACACCGGCATGCGGTCGATGTGCCGATCACCTTCAGCGGTTGGCGATGTACATCGTGACTTCGAAGCCGAAACGCATGTCGGTCGCCTGCGGGGTTTGCCACTTCATGTCGATTCTCCGTGAAAAGGATGCCTGGGGATGGTGAGCCGGAATGGCTCGCCGGGATCGAGTGTCATGGCTCGCGGGATTCAGGGCATCGCCATGGCAATGAATCGAGCCTCACGATTTTCATTAGATTGCGCGACGTGCGAATGCGCTAGCATGCCGCCATGCCCGAGCATGCCGACCAGCCCGACGACTTCGCCGCACGGCCCGTCGCGCAGGCATTCGACGGCGCCACGCTCGCGCTTGATCATGGCCACGTCATGGCCTGGGAGCAGTCGGGCTCGCTGTCAGGGCTGCCTGTCGTCGTGCTGCACGGCGGGCCCGGCTCGGGCAGCAATCTGCGTCATCGCGAATTCTTCGATGCGGCGAAATACCGGATCGTGCAGTTCGACCAGCGCGGCTGCGGGCGCAGCGCGCCGCTTGGTGAAACTGCGCACAACCACACCGGTGCGCTGGTCGACGACATCGAGCACCTGCGCGAACATCTCGGCATCGAACGCTGGCTAGTGTTCGGCGGCTCGTGGGGCGCACCGCTCGCGCTCGCATATGCGGCGAAATACCTGCAGCGCACGAGCGGGCTGGTGCTGCGCGGCATCTACCTGACCGGCGATGCAGACAACGACTGGTTCTTCCACGGTGCCGCGGCATTCGCGCCCGAGGCGCACGCGCGGTTCATGCAACTCGTGCCGCGACGCTGGCAACGCAGCCTGCTCACCTGGCTCGATCGCACGTTCCGCGATGGCGACGAGGAGCGCAAGGCCGCTGTCGCCGCGGCGTGGCAGCGCTACGAAACCGCTCTGGTCGATCCGGCTCGCCTCGGCGCCGCGGATTCCGCGCCCTTGTCGCCCGCGTCCGCAGCGGTGTGGAAAAAGTATACCGTGCAGGCGCACTACCTCGCGCACCGCTGCTTTCTCGGCGAGGCGGCGGTGATGCGCTGCGCGAGCAGCGTGCGCGGCGTGCCGACCGCGCTCGTGCACGGCACGCTCGATTTCGTCTGCCGCCCGGTCAATTCGTTGCGCGTGCAGCGCGCGATCGCCGGCGGCCGGCTTGCCTGGGCGCACGGAGCAGGGCACGATCCCTTTCATCCGCAATCGAAGCAATTGCTGCGCGCTGCGACGGATCGTTTCCACGCGCACGGCGACTTTTCGCGCTGGCCAGCGGAGGCGGACGCGTGAGCCTGCGCGCGCAATTCAACCTGCTGATCGCGGTGCTGATTTCGGTTTTCGTCGGCGTACTGTTGCTGCAGCAGATTCGTGACACGCGCGACAGCGTGCGCGAGGAGATCGAGGCGGGCAACCTCGTCGCAACGCGATTGCTGTCGAGTTTCGTGCAGACCTACGGCGACACGAGCCGGCCGGCGATGCTCGACTACCTCACCCATCTCGGCCGTGTACGCTCCACTGTGATCCGCCTGTACGACCAGGAAGGCGGGCTGATCTATACCTCGCCGCTTTCGCCGTACAAGGCCGGACGCGAAGCCCCAGCCTGGTATGCGGCCCTCGTCGCGCCCGTGCCGATGAAGCAGCAATTCGACACGTTCGACGGCGTGCTCGAAGTCGCCGCCGACCCGAGCCGCGCGATTCTCGACGGCTGGGACGAGGCGCTGCGCCTCGTCGGCATCGGCGCGATCGCGATCCTGATCGGCAACGTTCTCGTGTTCGCGCTCGTGCGCCGCGCGACAAAGCCGTTCGCGCGGATCGCACGTGGCATCGACGAGCTGCAGAGGGGCAACTACCACACGCGTCTGCCCGCATTCCACGGTGCCGAAGCGGGCGCGATCGGGCAGGCCTTCAATCGCATGGCGCAGACGATCGAGGACAATCTCAATGCGCGCCATGAGGCCGCGGAAGCTCGGCTGCGCCTCGAGCAGAGCCGCGAGTTGGCCGAAACCGTGCGCGCGCGCATCGAAGACGAGCGCCGCGAGATCGCACGTGAGCTGCACGATGAAACCGGGCAGAGCGTTACCGCGATCAAGTCGCTCGCGCTGGCATTGTTGAAACGCCCGCACAGCGACGAGGCAACGCGCGGCACCGCGCAGCTGATTGCCGACACGGCAGGCAGGCTGTACGCGGCGATGCACGAAATGATTCCGCGTCTGCGGCCGCTGACGCTCGACAGCCTCGGTCTAGCCGATACGCTGCGCGAGCAGGTGGCGGAATGGCGGCACCTGCATCCGCATGTCGATATCGTGCTGAGCATCGGCGATATGCCCGCTTCGCTCGGCGATACGGCGACGGTGACGATCTATCGCGTCATCCAGGAAGCGGTGACCAATGCATTGCGCCACGCCGATGCGGGCCGCATCGAGATCGACCTGCGCACCGAAGCGCAGGCATTGCTTCTGCGAATCGCCGACGACGGCCGCGGCCTGCCCGAACATTGGCGGCAGCCCGGCCACTATGGCCTGCGCGGCATAATCGAGCGCGCGCATGCGCTTGGCGGCGAGGCGCGCATTGGCAATCGCGAGCCGCAAGGCGCCGAGATCGAGCTGGAGGTTCCATTGCAGGCATGAGCACATCCGTACCGATGAATGCGAGGAAAATCCGCGTGATGCTGGTCGACGACCACGCCGTCGTGCGCGTCGGTTTCCGTGTGCTGCTCGAGATGAGCGGCGAAGTCGAAGTCGTCGGCGAGGCGGAAAGCGGCGAAGTCGCCTATCGCGAGTTCGCGCGCATCCAGCCCGATGTCGCGATCATGGACCTGTCGATGCCGGGCATGGGCGGCATCGAGACCGTGCGCCGCCTGCTCGCGCGCGAGCGCAGCGCGCGCATCCTCGTGTTGTCGGCGCACGAGGACTCGGCGCATCCGCGGCGCGTGCTCAAGGCCGGCGCGCTCGGTTACCTGTCCAAGCGCGGCGCGCCCGAGGAACTGCTCGACGCGGTGCGCGCGG
>NZ_DASVOK010000136.1:0-4531 GCF_036383415.1 Rudaea sp.
TGGCGGAAACAGCAGTGTGGTCCCACCCGTTCCCATCCCGAACACGGAAGTGAAACGCACCCGCGCCGATGGTAGTGTGGCTTAAGCCATGTGAGAGTAGGTCACTGCCAGGGGCTTCATCCAAAACCCTCGAGTCGAAAGGCTCGGGGGTTTTCTTTTTCTGCCCTTCGCTGCCCGGCTGCGCCGTTCGCGCTGTTCCCGTGGCGCGGCGCCGGTGATTTACGGCTCGATGCGCTGCCTGGAGCCTGCATTGCGCGGATGTGTCTGCGAGTGCTCCAGGAAATCCATGATCGCCTTCGCCACAGGTTGCGCATCTTCCAGATGCAGATGGTGGTTTCCGGGCAGGCGCACGAGGGTCGCGTTCGGCATCTGCGCCGCGCGCGCGAGCATCAGGCTTTCGGCAATCTGCATCGCCATCGGTTCGGCGAGCACGAACAACGTCGGCGCCTGTACGCCGGCGAGAATCGCGAGCACCTGATCTTCGGTGAAGCGTTGCGGCGAAGCCGGCATCAGGCGCGGATCGGACGACCATGACCAGCCGCCCTCGACTTCGCGGACGCCGCGCAGCACGAGCGCACGTGCTGCCGCATCCGACAAATCGCCGGCCTTGCGCCTCGCCATGACGGCGACCTCGACATCGGTGAACACGCGCAATGCTTTGCTTGGGTTCTCGTTGAACTGCACGATGCCCTTCTGCAATTGCACCAGCGATTTCTCGGCCGGTGCGCTGACCGCGCCGGCAACTTCGATCAGGAACAGCTTCTCGACGCGCTCGGGAAATGCCGCGGCGACAAAGCTCGCAATACCGCCGCCGAGCGAATGGCCGAGCAGGCTGAATTTCTCCCAACCCAGCGCATCCGCTGCGGCGAGCACATCATCGAGATAGTCGACGAAGTGGTAACGCACACCCGCTGGCCGGTGCTGCGAGCGGCCGTGACCAGGCAGATCGAGCGCGACGATGTGGAAATGCGTTGCGAGCAGCGGCGCCAATGCGTCAAAACTCGCGGCGTTGTCGAGCCAACCGTGGACCGCAAGCAGCGGCGGCAGGGCGGGATCGCCCCATACTTTCGCCGCCAGTTGCAGGTGGGGCGTGGCTATCGTGCGTTCACGCGCCAGCATGCGATTCCTCCGTCCAGCCACGCAGATGCCGCCGAATCAGCGCGGCAAGCGTCTCGACATGCGCTTGCCCGGCATTGAGCGCAGGAATGTAGTCGAGCGATTCCCCGCCCGCCGCGATGAAGCGCGCACGATCGCGTATCGCGATTTCCTCCAGCGTTTCCAGGCAATCCACTGCAAAGCCGGGACAAAGCACCTGGATCCTGCGCACGTCTTCGCCCGGCCAGCGATCGAGCAATTCTTCGGTATACGGTTTGATCCAGACTTCGCGGCCGACACGCGACTGAAATCCCAACGCGCACTCGTCCTTGTTCAATCCGAGTTTCGCGCGCAACAGCGCCGTCGTGGCGCGACACTGATCCAGATAGGGATCGCCCGCCTCGATGCAGCGCTGCGGCAGACCGTGGAAGGACAGCAGCAGCTTCTGCGCGCTGCCGTTCTGTTGCCGATACGTCCGCACGCTCGCCGCGAGCGCATCGATATAGCGCGTGTCGTCGTGATAGTCGTTGACGAAGCGCAGTTCGAGCGGCCAGCGCTGCGCCTGCAGCGCGCGCGTCGCCGCGTCGAAGGCTGAGCCGGTCGAAGCGGCGGCGTATTGCGGATACAACGGCAACACCAGCAAGCGGCGCGCGCCTTCGGCATGCAGGCGCGCGATCGTCTCGCGCACGGAGGGATTGCCATAACGCATGGCCAATTCCACGCGCACGCCGTCGGGTACGAATGCGTTGCGGAGTTTTGCAGTCAGCTCGCGGCTGTGCACGAGCAGCGGGGAACCTTGCTCGGTCCAGATGCTCGCATAGGCATGCGCCGAGCGCGCCGGCCGCACGCGCAGGATCACGCCGTGCAGGATCGGCCACCACAGCCAGCGCGGCATCTCGATCACGCGCCGGTCGGACAGGAATTCGGCGAGATAGCGACGCACGGCCGATGTCGTCGGCGCATCGGGCGTGCCGAGGTTGACCAGAAGCACCGCCGTTTTCGCGACGGACACCTGCCATGAAGCCGCCGGAGACGCGATAATGTCGCTCATCGCGCGATTATACGTGCGCGTCCCGCCTGCCCGGTTGTCGGCATGTTCATGCGCACGGGTTTACTTTTCCCCCATCGCTGCACCGAGGATACGCATGTGAAAAACTGGCTGTTCGCTGTCGGACTGATTCTGGGTTGCACGCCTGCCGCGTTCGCGGGCGAGGCGGAAAACCAGCGTGCGGCAAATGCCGTGCGCGTGCTGCACGATCTGACCCAGGCGCCCGACAAGGGCCTGCCCAGCGACATGATCGCAAACGCCTACGCCGTCGCCGTGATTCCCGACGTGATCAAGGCCGGCCTCGTCATCGGCGGTCGCCATGGTCTGGGGTTGATCTCGGTGAAGACCGAGAACGGAAGCTGGAGTAATCCGAGCTTCATTTCGATGTCGGGCGGCAGCATCGGTTTCCAGGCAGGCGTGTCCTCGACCGACGTCATCCTCGTGTTCCGCACCCAGCGCGGCGTCGATTCGATCGTGCACGGCAAATTCACGCTCGGCGCGGATGCCTCGGCCGCCGCCGGCCCGGTCGGACGCAGCGCACAGGCATCGACCGATGCGCAGATGAAAGCGGAAATCTTTTCGTATTCGCGCGCGCGCGGCCTGTTCGCCGGCGCCGCGCTTGACGGCTCGGTGATCTCGATCGACAACGACGCCAATGCGGCCGTCTATGGCGCCGGCGTCACGCCACGCCGCATTTTCGCCGGCGGTGTCAGCAATGTGCCGAACGCGATCGTGGATTTTCGCGATCGGCTAGAAGAGTACGGTCACTGACGCTGGCATGTCCGCGATGCGATATCATCCCAAGTCTCGGTGGTAATGGTTTTTGGAGGGTTTATGGGTGGTTTCAGCATCTGGCATTGGCTCATCCTTCTCGTCATCGTCGCCCTCGTGTTCGGCACGAAGCGGCTGCGTAACATCGGCGAGGATGTCGGCCAGGCGATCAAGGGTTTCCGCAAGGGCATGGCCGATCCGGACAGCCAGGCGCAGCTGAAGGCCGACGCGCCGGCGCAGGGCGAGAACGCGAAAAGCCAGTCCGACAAGGTCGACTCCCCCTAGCCGATCGTAGCGTTCGCCATGTTCGATTTCAGTTTCGGCGAAATCGGCCTGATCGCCGTCGTCGCCCTGCTCGTGCTCGGTCCCGAACGCCTGCCGCGCGTGGCGCGTACCGCGGGCGCGCTCGCGCGGCGCGCGCGCAACAGCTGGCAGAGCGTGCGCGACGAAATCGAGCGCGAATTGCAGGCCGAAGATCTCAAGCGCAGCATCGACGAAGCCAAGCAGGCCGCCGCCGGCCTGCAGAACGACATCCGCAACGCCTCGGCTGAAGTGCATTCCTCGATAGAAAAGACCACCGCCGATGTCGAGGCGGCGACCACGCCGCCGGCAGCTCCGGTGCCGCCTCCGAATCCAGCCCAGGACGCCGTCGGCCATGAGCAGCACTGAATCCGGCGACGAGGGCGAGCAGAGTTTCATTTCGCACCTGGTCGAACTGCGCGAACGCCTGCTCAAGGCGGTTGCCGCGGTGATGGTCGTGTTGCTGTGTCTGTTGCCTTTCGCGAACAAGCTGTACGGCTGGCTGGCCCTGCCGCTGGTCTCGCACCTGCCACAGGGCGGCACGATGATCGCGATCGAAGTGATCTCGCCGTTCCTGATCCCGGTCAAGTTCGCGTTCTTCGTCGCGCTCGTGCTCGCGATGCCGGTCGTGCTCTACCAGCTCTGGGCCTTCGTCGCGCCCGGCCTGTACAAGCACGAAAAACGCCTTGCGGTGCCGATCCTCGTCTCGGCGGTGATCCTGTTCTACATCGGCTGCGCATTCGCCTACTTCCTCGTGCTGCCCGCCGTGGCCAAATTCACTGCCGGCTTCGCGCCCGCAGGCGTGACCGTATCGCCCGACATCGGCAAATACCTGGATTTCACCCTGCTGCTGTTTCTCGCTTTCGGCCTCTGCTTCGAGATTCCGGTCGTACTGCTGATCCTCGTCCTCGTCGGCGTGGTGACTCCGGCACAACTCGCCGAAAGCCGCCGCTATGCAATCGTGGGCGCGTTCGTGATCGCCGCGTTCCTCACCCCACCGGACGCGCTGTCGATGTTGATGCTCGCGATTCCAATGTGCGTGCTCTACGAGCTCGGCATCATCGGCGCGCGCATCCTGACCCGATCGCAGCCCGAGCAGCGGTCGGACGCAACCGGAACCTGAGAGCTGCCCTCGCCGCGCTTGCGCCTAGGGGAAGGGTTCCTGATGTCGGCACGCACTGCCTACTTTGTATCATTGTGAAAATTTGCACTGTGCTGCGTCCGCACGTTGCATTTCACCGGCTCCTGTATACAATGTTTGCGCAATCACCTCGAAGCCGCCAACACCCTATCCGGAGTACCCTATGGCAAAGAACG
>NZ_DASVOK010000137.1:0-14547 GCF_036383415.1 Rudaea sp.
CCGGCGCGAGCGTGGCCAGCGCGGCGAACGACTGCGCGCCGATGTCGGCCAGCGCATTGTTGCCGACGAGAGCGCGGCTGTAGGCCCAGGCCAGCAGCAGCACGGCGAGGATCGCGGCGCGGCGCTGGTTGAGCACTTCCACGCGCAGGTCGCCGCGCGAGCGCATCCAGCCGCCGCGTGCGCGCAACGGCGCAACGAAGTGGTTGGCGATCATCAGGCTCAGCGCATACGTCGCCACGATCACCATGCTCGTCGCCGCCGACAGGCCGCCGAGGAAGGCGAGCAGCGCGAGGCCGTTGCGGCCTTCGGTCAACGGCAGCACGAGCATGTACAGGTCGGGCTTGACGCCGGCCAGGGCGAAGCGCGCGTCGCCGAGCCGCGCGAGTGGCAGGATCGGCAGCGAGATCAGCAGGATGTAGAGCGGGAACAGCCAGCGCGACACGCGCACGTCGTTCGCGTCGCGGCATTCGACGACGCCTGTGTGGAACTGGTGCGGCATCGTGAACATCGCGAGCGCGCCGAGCAGGATCAGAGCCGGGAAGCCGCCCGTGTCGGGCACGCGCGCCGGATCGGTGGCGACGGCGCCGAGGTTCGCGCCAAGCGCAAGCGTGCCGACCGCGAGCATCGCTACAAGCTTGAACACCGATTCAAAAGCCACGGCAAGCACAAGGCCGCGGTTGTGCGCGACCGCCGACGCCCGGCGCGTGCCGAACAACATCGCGAACAGCGCCATGAGCAGGGCCACGTACAGCACGCTGTCCTGCCAGGCCGGCAGGCCCTGGTCGTGGTAGACGAGGATGCCGTAGCTCATCGCGACCGCCTTGAGCTGCAGCGCGATGTACGGAACGATGCCGAGCAGGGTGACCGCGGTGACCAGCGCGGCCAAGCCACCATTGCGGCCGAGGCGCGCCGCAATCAGGTCGGCGAGCGAGGACGCGTTGTATTCCTGCGCCAGTCTGACCAGGCGCATGATCACGGCGATGCCGACGAGGTAGAGTGCGATCACGCCAACGAAGGTCGGCGGCAGCCACCAGCCCGAGCGGCTGGCCTGGGTGATCGTGCCGTAGAACGTCCACGAAGTGCAGTGCACGCCAAGCGACAGCGTGTAGACGATCGCCCAGCGCTTCTTCAGGAAGCCCGGATGACGCTCGCCGTACAGCGCGATGCCGAACAGCAGGCCGAGCCAGAACACGCCGGCGGCGATGACGGTCGCGGCATTGAGCGTCATCGCTGTTCCCGCAACGCGGCGATTCGATTCAGTTTGTAGGGCGGCCGAGCGCCGTCAGCGCGCGCACGAGCCAGCGCAACTGCACGGCGTCGCGCGTGTCGTAATTCGCACCGGAATACCCGAACCAGTCCCAGCATGCCTTCGGATTCAGAGGAGTGAAGCTCGCTCGCGTCTGAGGATACAGCACGGCGACATCGTAGACGTCGGCCCAGCGATTGAAGCCGGCGTCGCGCACGAACGCTTCGCCGACGCTGTCGGTATTCTGCTGGCAGCCGTGCAGGGCGACGAGCACGCCGCAGGGCTTGCCCGCCGCGCACGCGGGCGGCACGTAGACGTAGCCAAGGTCGGCGAGGAAGGCGTCCTTGCCTTCCTGCCGCAGGGCATTCTGGTCGAAGCGGCGCAGCTCGCCGGCCGCGTTTTGCGGCTGGCGCGGCGGCGTGCCGTAGAGCGCGGCGAAAACCGCGCCGGCTGCGTCGAATCCGCACTTGCCTAGAAACGGCGGCCCGAGCTTGTCGCAGGGATTGCCGGAGTCGAGGGTCGGCATCGTGTGGGTGAAGTCGCGCTCGCCGTCGTAACTCACCTGCAACGTCGCCAGCGCGGGTTCGGAAGACTTGAGCGCGGTGTAGAAATCGGCCGTAGCGCGCGCGACCTTGTCGGCGACAACCGGGTCGCTGCGACCATGCAAAATGTATACTTTCGCTCCCGCCAGCTTGTCGAGCGGACCGATCTGGCCTTTCGCAGCGCGCTCGCGCGCCGTGGCCGCAAGCGCGGCTGCATCAGGCACAGGCTCGCCCTTCATGCACGCGGAGACGGCGTTCTCGATCTTGCCCTGCGCACAGCCGTACGGACCGCCCGAGATCATCGCCGCATCGTGGAAGATTTCCGGATAGGCGAGTTGCGCCTGCGTAGCCATGTATGCGCCGGAGGAAAGGCCGGCAACGGCGACGCGCGCAGGATCGACATGCAGCGACGGCAGCGAAGAGGGCGAATCCTGGTGACGGGCGCAGGATGATGCGGCGAGCGCGGCCAGCAGAATGGCGCCGCACACCGTGCGTGGCACGCGATTGCGGGTTTCGTTTCTCATGACGAGTAGTGCTCCATGAACGTGCAGGATTCGGCCGCCCCTACTCTACCCAGTCCCGCGCGACGCGGCGCGAGGCGCAGTACAGCAGCACGGCGGCGACAAGATAGAAACCGAGGCCACAGAGGAAGGCCACCTTGATCGAATCGGCGGCGTAGACCGGCGCGAGCGCGTCCGCCAACCGGCCGAAGAAATACGGACCGAGGCCGAGCCCGATCAAATTGTTGACGAGCAGGAACAGCGCCGACATCGTGCTGCGCGATCCGGCCGGCGCCAGATGCTGCACGGCGGTCAGCACAGGCCCGAGCCAGACCAGGGAGAACGCGTACGGCAGCAGCAACAGCAGGAAGGTTTCCAGCGGCGTGCGCGCGAGGATCGCCAGCGCGTACAGCGGCGCCGAAGCGAGGAACGCGACAGCGGGAATCAACGCATAGGCACGCTTGCCGCGTGCGCCGAGCCTGTCGCCGAGCCAACCACCCGCGCCCATGCCGGCGATGCCGCCGAAGAAGAGCACCGCGGCGAACAGCTGCGAACGCGCGACGATGTCCATGTGCAGCGTGCGTGCGAGGAACGTCGGCAGCCAATACATCAGGCCATAGGCGACAAGCGAGGAGCAGCCGCAGCCGATCGCGAGCAACCAGAACGTCGACTTGCTAGCGGCGAGTCTCGCCACCGCGGCAAGCCCGAGTTGCGGCGCGGCCGCAGACGCCTGGCGCGGCGGATCGCGCACGAGCAGGCGGAACGCCGGCGCGAGCAGCACGCCGAACGCGCCGATCGCGAGGAAGGCAAAGCGCCAGTCGACCGCGTTGGCGACGAGTCCGCCGAACAGCACGCCCGCGGCACTGCCGATCGGAATGCCGAACGAATAGATCGCCAGCGCGCGCGCCTGCGAGCGCGGCGGGAAATAATCGGCGATCAGACTGTAGGCCGGCGCCACGCCGCCGGCCTCGCCGACGCCGACGCCCATGCGCGCGACGAACAGCACGGCGAAACCCGTCGCCATGCCGCACAGTGCGGTGAACAGCGACCAGAGGAACAATCCCGCGGTGATGATCCAGACGCGCGAGAAGCGGTCGGCCAGCCATGCCGCTGGAATCGCAAGCACGGAGTAGAACAGCGCGAAGGCAAAACCACCGAGCAGGCCGAGATCTGTGTCGGACAGATGCAGGTCGGCCGCGATCGGTTCCTTGAGGATGGAAAGAATCTGCCGGTCGAGGAAGTTCAGCGTGTAGACGAGGATCAGCAGCGCGAGCGCGACGTGGCGCGAGCGCGTTGCGTCTTCGATCGGTTGTTGCAACGCATCGCTCCTCATCGACAACTCGCCGCTTCTGCTCTGTTTTTGCTCGTCATTCCCGCGTGCTCTTGGCGGGAATCCAGTGCCTTTGCTCTTTTCGGTCGTCATTCCAACGCAAGCCAAAGACACAAGTGGGTGCCGCAGCATCTTTGCTCTGGCTTTCTGCCTTTCGGTCCCCGTTTGCCGCGGCGACAGCATGAGGGAAACGCCCGAAGGGTCGGCGCGATGGATCGCGCCGATTCCGCTGCCTGCACAGGGATGTGCAGTCAGTGGAACCCGGCATGTCCTCGCGGACTCGCCGCGCAGCGGCGAGCGCGGCATCCGGGGTGTGTTCTCTTTGGTTACTTTCTCTTGCACAAGCAAGAAAAAGTAACCCGCGCGCCGGATGCGCGCGGAAAGGCGAAGGGACGCGGTTGCAAAGAATCAAAAGCAAAGTCACTGGATTCCCGCCAAGAGCATGCGGGAATGACGAGCAGGAGCAAAAGCTGGTCATCTTAGAGACCGCAGGTCAGATCAGAACGCGTACTTCGCACTGGCGAAGACCGTGCGCGGCGCGCCGTAGAACCCGGTCAACACGCCGAGCGCCGCGATGTTGTAACCGTCGGTGCGGTACGACTTGTTGGTCAGGTTGCTGCCCTGCAAGGCGAAGGTCCAGTGCGCATCGCGGTTCCAGATCACGCTCGCGCCGAGCAGGCCGTAGGGGCCCTGCGCTATGACCGGACTCAGGTCCGTGGTCGGGAACACTTTCGACTGCCAGTTGTAGCCGACGCGCGCGCGCAGGTTGCCGCCGAAGCTCACCGGCGCCGAATACTCGACGTTGACGCCGGCCTGCGCGTTCGGCGCGGCGGCGAAGCGCTGCTTGTCGGCGATGTTGACGCCGTTGGTAAAGTACTCGTCGTACTGGGTGCGCAGCCCGGCGACGTTGCCGATCACCGACCAGTGCTCGATCGGGCGCCAGGAGAACTCGGCCTCGATGCCGTAGGCATGCGCCTTGCCTGCGTTGGTGAAGTCGCCGTAGAAGCCCGGTGTTCCGTTCGCCTGCGTGTACGAGGTGAACACGGACAACTGGATGTCGCGGTAGCGCGTGTAGAACACGTCCGCATTCAGCGCGAACTTGCCGTCGGCGAAATTCGACTTGCTGCCGAACTCGAACGTGTCGAGCACTTCGTCGTTGACCGGATGGTCCGCGACCGGTGCGGCCAGCGTGTTCGCACGGATGTTGTAGCTGCCCGACTTGAAACCGCGGCCGAGCGAGGCGTAGAGGTTGGTCGTGTCGTCGAGTTTGTACATCAACGACACGCGCGGCGAGACGTTGCTCGGGCTGCGCGAACGGTCGAAGTTCGCCGTGGTCGCTACCGGTGCGCCGAAGCTCGCGTCCTTCGTCGTGTAGTTGTGCACGACGGCGTGCTTGGTCTCGTCGGTGTAGCGCAGGCCGGCGGACAGGTCCCAACGCTCGCCGAGTTTCCAGGTCCAGTCGGCGTAGAGCGCGTGGCTCTTCGTGTCGACCTTGCCGCTGGTCACGCCGAATGAGAGGCCGAAGAAATTGTTGTGGATCCAGCCCGCAGCCGTCGCGTCAAAATAATAGAAGCCGATCACGCCGTTGCTGCCCGCGCCCTGGTAGTTGGCCTGGAGTTCCTGCGAGGTCTGGCTGTCGCGGTAGTAGGCCTTGACGTCGGCGATGGTCGCCGGCGTCGTGTCGAAGTCGATGTTGGTCAGCGTGTTCGACTGGCGATGCGCGGTGATCGACTTGAACGTCCACGCTTCCGACGGAAACCAGTTGATGCGCAGCGACTCGCCGACCATGTGGGTCAGGTTGACGCTGGGCATGCCGCTGCGCACGTCATAGTCGCTGTCGATCGGCGGATACGCCGGCGCGAACTTGTTCGGCCCGAGCATGCGCGCACCGCGCGGATTGGAATTGTCGTGCACCGCGTCGGCGCTGAGCTGCACGTCGAGCGGCACGTCCTTGGGAAAGAAGCCGGCGGCGATGCGCCCGGCGTTGGTGTTCTGGTTGCTGACCGAGTCGCCGCTGACCAGATTCTCGCCATAGCCGTCGCGATGCAGCGACGCGTACGCCGCGCGTGCGCGGAACACGCCATCGTCGCTCGCACCGCCGAGGCCAAGCTTGACGTTCCTGCGGCCTTCATTGCCGAGTTCGACCTGGGCAAAGCCCTCGGTCTGCGTCGGCAGGTCCTTGGACACGTACTTGATCGCGCCGCCGAGCGTGTTCTTGCCGTACAGCGTGCCCTGCGGGCCGCGCAGCACCTCGATGCGCTGCACGTCGAACACGTCGAGCAGGGCGCCCTGCGGACGCGCGATGTAGACGTCGTCGAGATACAGGCCCACGCCCGGATCCGAGCCCCAGGTCGGATCGGATTGGCCGACACCGCGGATGTAGGTCGTCAAGGTGCTGTTGCTGCCGCGCGCATCGTGGATGACGAGATTGGGCACGTTGCCGGCGAGATCGTTGAGGCTCTGCACGTTGCGCGCTTCGAGCGTCGCGGCGGAGAGCGCGGTGACCGCGATCGGCACGTCCTGCAGCGTCTCCTCGCGACGACGCGCAGTCACCGTGATGCTTTCCAGCGAGGTGGCGTCGTCCGACTTCTTGTTGTTGTCCACCGGCGCATCCGCCGCTGCGGCCGGCGCGGTCTCCGCGGCCTGCAGCACAACAGGCGACGCGAGCAGCACGGCAATGGCAAAGCTCAGGCAATTCGCTTTCATGGCTCCCCCGTTTGTTCTGTGCGGTCGCGCGACCCCACGCGACGATGCGGCACAGCCTAGAACGGAGCCATGGGCGAGGCACTTATACTTTGGGAGGAGGTTATGCGTGGCGATGATGGCGGCAGCGATGCGCGGCGCGGACCATACCGCATCACTCCGAGCATTCGCAGCCCGCGAGCGGCCGCGTGGCGATGTAGGTCAGATTGTTGGTGTAGGAAACGAAGCCGTGATAGCGGCCGTAGAGGCGCAGCAGACACACATCGCGCTTCTTCTGCACGAAGAATTCGTAGTCGGTACCGGACGGGGCGGCGACGAGAAACGGCCGAGGTCCGCGCGTGCTTTCGGCCAGTGCCGTCGACGTTTGCCGCGCCAGAGATTCGCCGGCATCCGCGCCCTCACCCTGCTCGACGAGGATCTCGCTCAAGCCGCGCTGCATCTGCGCGGCACAATCGGCGGACGGCAGATTCGTCACGCGTGCAACGGTGGCACACGCCGCGAAACAGATCGCAATCGATGTCGGCGCGAGCACTCGGCACGTGCTCGCGATTGATGTTCGATCAAGACGCATGGTGAAAACCTCGATGCACGATTCGGACGGCGCTCGCCAACCTATGGTACGAACAGCCTCGACGCCATGAAAGCGTCGAGGCTGGAGCGGCGTCCAGTTCACCCTTCCTAGAAGTCCATGCCTAGAAGTCCATGCGCGCGCTGAAACGGACATAGCGCGGTTGCTGATAGTCCGTGGTCAGGCCGAAGGTGTTCACCGTCTGTGGATTGCCTGCGTTGGTGTCGTGGGTCATCGAGACGCGCACCGCATTGTGATCGTTCAGCAGATTGAACACATCCATGCCGAAGGTCAGCTTTGCGCCATCGATCTGCGGACTCCATTTGACGCCGACGTCAAGGCTCTTGATCCACGGGGTGCGACCGACCGTGCCGCGCTGGACCAGCTTCTGGATCGCATCACCATTGGCATCGGCCCCGGCATTGCAGTAGTTGCTGCTCGGCCCATAACTTTGATTGATGCTGGCAAGTTGTGCGCTCCCCTCTGGCCCGGTTAGCGGCAGAAATCCGATGCAACTGATCGGACCACCGGACTCGACCAGCAGGTTGCCGGACACTATCCAGTTCGGCGCAGGCTTGTAGGCACCGAAGAGCTTGAACACGTGGCGATGGTCGTTGGGCAGGTTGCCGTTGATGCCGTCGGTAAACGACGGGTAGTCGAAGTCGGCCGTGGTACCCGCATCGCCCTGCTGGAAGTTCGAATCGACATAGCCTTCCGCATTGCCGTAGTCGTGCGACCAGGTGTACGAGGCGTGTGCGTACCAGTTTTCATCCCACTGCTTCTCGACGAACAGTTCGATGGCGTTGTAGCGGCGCTTGTACTTCGGCACCATGAAATACTTGGCCGGGATGGTGACATTGGTCAGCTTGCCGTCGCCGTTCAAATCCAGCTTGAATGCATTGTCCCTTCCGGGGTTGAGCAGCATGCAGCTCGGCAACGTGCTGTCGTCGAAATTGGTATAGCCGTGATCCGCCGCCCAATTGTCGAACGCGCCTGCCCAGCAATAGTCGTCCATGCCGGCGCCAACCTTGCGTATCGTCGTGCTCGCGCCGGCCGACCAACGCTCGGCGAATGCATGCTGGAATCCGAGGATCAGTTCATCCTGATACATCGGCTTGAGGTTGGTCGCCGCGTACTGGCCGGGTGAAGGGATGACGCCGGATTCGCTGACCACCGTCGAACCGAGATGTTGGCCCAGAGTGATCGGCGCACCGGTGCGCGCATCCTGGCCGGTGAACGTATAGAAGTCGGAAACGAATGTCTCGGCCCGGCTCGCACGGATGTTCGTGTTCGACGCCACGGGGATGTAGTAGCGGCCGAGCGTACCGAACAGCTTGTTGGCGGAATCACCGGTCATGTCCCAGGAGAAACCGAGACGCGGCGCAAGCTGGTTGCTCGACTTGACCGTGCTGCGGCCGAGGGCATCCTTGTTGTCGAACGTTTCCTCGCGCAAGCCCGCGTAGAACATCCAGCGGTCGTTGAACTGCCAAGTGTCTTCGATATAGGCCGCGGTATTGTCGACTTGGTACTTGCCGCTGGCCGCGGAGACATGGCGGGCGCGCACATACTCGGTGGTACCGGCCGGCGGCGTCACGCCGTTGACCTTGCCACCCAGGTACACGTAGTAGCGCCAATACACGCCGCCGGTATAGGTGTAGCCCAGGTCGGTAGAGGTGAATTTCTCGCCGTCGAAGCCGCCGCGCAACGTATGGCTGCCCAGCTTCCACTCCAGATCGAGACGGCCCGCACGGCGCTTGTCGTAGGGATTCTCGCCTTTCGGATCGGAAATCGTAATGTTGTTCTGGTTGTAGCATCCCTCCGGAACCAGGTCGCCGGTCGCTCCGTTGCCGACCGTGCGACCGTCGAGCACCCAGGGGCAGTCCGCGCCGGGCAGATTGCGCGGGTCGCGATAGTTGTCCATCTTGAATTGACCGTACTGCGCCGACAGCGTCAACGAGTCGGTCAGATAGCCGGTGTACTTGGCAACGTAGAGGTCGCCACCGCTGATGTCGGTATAGCGATCGGAGGGAGTGAGATGCTTCGTGCTCCAGAGCGCGTCGCCGTTGTCGTAGGTCTGTACCGTCGTCCGATCGTGGCTGCTGATGCCGGTAAATTCGAGCAGGTGATGATCGCTGATGTTCCAATCCAGTTTGACGAAGGCGTGCGGCGTCTTCACCGTGCTGCGCGCGTTGAGATTCATGCCGTAGGCGGTATTGGTCACCGGGTTGAAATCGTCGCGGGTGTTGGATTGCCCCTCGACCATTGCGTAGATGAACAGCTTGTCGCGCACGAGAGGTCCGCTGAGGTAGGCGTTGTAGGTGACGTTGTTCTGCTTGTCGGCCTCGTCGAAAATCACGTAGTCCTGACCGTTCGGGTTGCGCACGTTCGGCCCCTGCGAGCGCAATGCGTCCGGTTCCCAGAATGCCGCTCCGCCGAATCTCCAGTCGTTGCTGCCGCGCTCGGTGACGATGTTGATGACGCCACCGAGCGAACGCCCGTATTCGGCACCGTAGCCGCCGGTCTTCACCTGTTCCTGCGCGATCGCGTTGAACGGCAGGGTGAAGTAGCTCTGGAAAGTGTGCAGGTTGGTGACGTCGAATCCGTTGATGTAGTAGCCGTTCTCCGCAACCGATGAACCGCCGAACGAGGCGAGGTTGCCGAAACCGGGATCACCCTTGACCGTGCCCGGCGCCAGCAGGGCCACGTTGGTGATGTCGTGGGCCACGGGCAACACGGCGAGCTGCTGAGCAGTGAATACCGTGGTCGATTCGACCGACGACACGTCGATCGGATTGACCGCATTGGCAGTCACGGTCACCGTGCCCAGGGAAGTGCCCGTCGCCGCGCTGACAAAATTCACTTCCGTACCGGTGCCGACATTGACGCTTGCGTCACGCGAACCGGCATCGGTGGTGACCTTGTAGCGACCCGTCGGCAATTGGGAGAAGCGGAAGCGGCCTTCGCCGTCCGCCGCGATCGAACGTTTACTGCCGGTATCTAGGTTTTCGAGTGTCACCGAAGCGCCGGAGGACGCCTGGCCGAAAATCGAACCCGTGGCCTGCTGGGCATACAACTGGCCTGCGGCGATGCATGCGCCGAGGGCAACTGCCAGACGTGTCAGCAAGAGGTTCGAGTGCCGAAATGTGGAACGAATCATGTGATCTCCCTTGAATCAGGCAAATACGCGCCGAAAACCGTCGATTGCGACGGCACCGAAAAAGTGCGCCCGAAGAAGCGCACCTACGTCGTCCCCAAACATGGAAACCCCGAAACGCCGGATCCGGTACGAAGATCGGTCCTCGCACCTGCCGCACACCCCATATCCCTGCGCGGCTGCCCAACTATCTTTGCGATTGCTTGTGAGTGCTTGCGATTGCTTTTGGTTTGGACCTGGCAAACCCGAAATGGAAGTCTCTGCCCCCGCAGACCATGACTTCTGGCACCCCTGCGGCACCGTAAATAAAAAGTTAAATCAAGTCAACAGATGTATCGAAATTTTGTCCTGCGCAGACCCAGGCACCGAAAGGGAGCATGCCGTCGCACTGAGCCGACACCGGCTCATTCATGATTTCCGGCACAATAAGCGGCTTATTTCCACCCGGGCCGCGAACGATCCCCGATGAACCTGCAAGCCAACTACGAACAACTGCCGCTCAAGGAATTCGCCGAGCGCTCCTATCTCGACTACTCGATGTACGTGGTGCTCGACCGCGCCCTGCCTTTCATCGGCGACGGATTGAAGCCCGTGCAGCGGCGCATCGTCTACGCGATGAGCGAACTGGGCCTCGACGCGGCGGCGAAGCCGAAGAAATCGGCGCGCACGGTCGGCGACGTGATCGGCAAGTTCCATCCGCATGGTGACTCGGCGTGCTACGAGGCGATGGTGCTGATGGCGCAGCCGTTCTCGTACCGCTATCCGCTGATCGACGGCCAGGGCAACTTCGGCTCGCCCGACGATCCGAAGTCGTTCGCGGCGATGCGCTACACCGAATCGAAATTGACCCCGATCGCCGACCTGCTGCTCGACGAACTCGGCCAGGGCACGGTCGAATGGACGCCGAACTTCGACGGCACGCTCAAGGAACCCTCGTGGCTGCCCGCGCGCGTGCCGCATGTACTGCTCAACGGCTCGACCGGCATCGCGGTCGGCATGGCCACCGACATCCCGCCGCACAATCTGCGCGAAGTCGTCGAGGCGGCGATCCTGCTGCTCGACGAGCCGGAGGCGTCGATCGCCAACCTGTGCCAGAAGATCAAAGGCCCGGATTTCCCGACTACAGCCGAGATCATCACGCCGAAGGCCGAGCTCAAGGCGATGTACACGAGCGGCAACGGCTCGGTGCGCGCGCGTGCGCGCTACGTGATCGAGGACGGCAACGTCGTCGTCAACGCGCTGCCTTACCAGGTCTCGGGCGCGAAGATCATCGCCCAGATCGCCGAGCAGATGCGCGCGAAGAAGCTGCCTATGCTCGAGGACCTGCGCGACGAGTCCGACCACGAGAACGCGGTGCGCCTCGTGCTGATTCCGCGCAGCAACCGCATCGATCTCGACGAGATGATGCAGCACCTGTTCGCAACGACCGACCTCGAGAAGAGCTACCGCGTCAACCTCAACATGATCGGCCTCGACGGCAAGCCGCAGGTCAAGGATCTGAAGAAGATCCTCAGCGAATGGCTGCGTTTCCGCGAGCAGACCGTGACGCGCCGCCTGCAGCATCGGCTGGAAAAGGTCGAGCGCCGCCTGCACCTGCTCGAAGGCCTGCGCATCGCCTTCCTCAACCTCGACGAAGTGATCCGCATCGTGCGCACCGAGGAGGAGCCGAAGCCGAAGCTGATCGCGCGCTTCAAGCTCAGCGAGGAACAGGCCGATTACATCCTCGAAACCCGCCTGCGCCAGCTCGCGCGACTCGAGGAAATGAAGCTCAACGCCGAACGCGACGCACTCGAGGAAGAGCGCGCCAAGATCACGGTGATCCTGAAATCGCCGGCGAAGATGAAGACACTGATCAAGGACGAGCTGCGCGCCGATGCCGAGAAGTACGGCGACAAGCGCCGTTCGCCGATCGTCGAGCGCGAGGCCGCGCAGGCGCTCGACGAGTCCGCTCTGGTGGCGAGCGAGCCGATCACGGTGATCCTGTCGGAGAAAGGCTGGGTGCGCGCGGCCAAGGGCCACGATATCGATGCGGCCGCGCTCGGATATCGCGAAGGCGATGGTTTCCACCAGGCCGCGAAAGGCAAGACCGTGCAGAACGTCGCTTTCATCGATTCGAGTGGAAGGAGCTATTCAACTCCAGCCCACACTCTTCCCTCCGCGCGAGGCAACGGCGAGCCGCTGACCGGCCGCTTCACGCCCGCCGGAGGCGCGCGTTTCGACGCGGTCGCGATGGCCGACGCGGCGACAAAACTCGTGCTTGCTTCCGACTTCGGCTACGGCTTCGTCACCAAATTCGAAGCGCTGCTAGCGAACAAGAAAGCCGGCAAGCAGATCATCAATCTCGACGACGAGGCGCATGTGCTCGCCCCGGCGTACGTGAACGATCCCGCACGCGACCGTATCGCCGTGGCGACCAACCTCGGCCACTTCCTCATGTTCTCGGTCGCCGAGTTGCCCGAACTCGACAACGGCGGCAAAGGCAACAAGCTGATCGAGATTCCGAAAGCGAAACTCGGCGAGGGCGAACGCGTCGCCGGCATCGCCGTCGTCAGCGAAGGCTCGGGCGAAGTCACCGTTTACGCCGGCCAGCGCAAGCTCATCCTCAAGTGGGCCGATCTCGTCGAGTACAAC
This sequence comes from Rudaea sp., assembly GCF_036383415.1. Lineage (GTDB taxonomy): Bacteria > Pseudomonadota > Gammaproteobacteria > Xanthomonadales > Rhodanobacteraceae > Rudaea. Next base: position 12,675 of record NZ_DASVOK010000137.1, read on the forward strand.
GGCAACCGTGCCCAGCGCGGCGGCAGCCTGCCGCGCGGCTTCCAGCGCGTGGAGCGGATCGAGACCACGGGCTGACCGCAGCGAGCGTCAGCGCATCGCGCAGCGGAATTGCGTCGCGGCGGCGCGTGCCGCCTCCGCGATGCGCAGCTGCCACGCGTCACCGACATGTGCGATGCGCAGCGGCACGGTTGCGCCCGGCATGCCACGATCCGGCGTGAGCAACAGATCGAAGCTCGCCGCATCGTGCCAGCCCTTGAATGCGAGCGTGGCGTGGTCAGCGCCGAATTGGCACGACAGTACGAGACGCGGCCCCGCCTCGTCGAGCGCGGCCACGCGCAGCGGGCGCGTCGCATCGTCCGCATTGAACTCGAGCAGATGTAGTCCATCGGGCGACGGCGCGACGACATCCGCGGCGTTGTGCACGAACGCAGCCTTGCCGTTCGCCGGATTGACGAGGAAGCTGCCCGGCGCATCGTGGCCGAACTCGACTTCGATGCGGTGATAGCCGCTGCCGGACAGGCGACCGAGATAGCGATGCGTCTCGCTGTCGCCGTCGGCGCTCGCGGTCGACGGGCGATTCCAGTCGACGAACTCGACTACCGCGCCCTGTGCGGGTCGCAGGCCGAGGCGCGTGCCGGCACGTACCGCCGCTCCCGCGCCCAGCGCCTTGCGTTCGCCCGCGTCGAGGCATGATCGACTCGCCGCGGCGCAATGGAAGACGTCCGCGGCGACCGGCAGCGGCAACGCATCAGCGCCGACGACTGGTGCGGCGCGGATCGCGTCGACGTCGGCCGCCGTGAGCAGGACCGTTTCGGTCCGGCGCCCGTCTTCGTCGGCATCGGATGCGGCGAGATCGAGCACGCCCGGGCTGTCGAAGCGCAGGCCACGGTCGGCTTCGGCCGCCGTGAGCATGGATGCGCAACACGCGATTGTCGCAGCGAAGCAGGCACGACGGGTGAAGCGCAGGCTGAAGACATTCATGGATTGGATTTCCGAAACGGTTGCTGCACTGTCGTCGCGAATTCTTGCACGCGCCTGCGGGCACAATGCGCGAACGCCGGCCATTCGATCCGTGAGGCGTTTCGCATTGCGCGCAACGCACCACGGCCGCGATGGATGCCTTACCATCGCGCGACGTCCCTTCCGCGCCCATGCCCATGTTCCTGCGAATCCTGCGCCGTCTGTTCCTCATCCTGATCGTCGTTCTGGCCGCCGGCGCGATCGGCGCCTACTTCCTCGTCCGCGCCAGCCTGCCGAAGCTCGAAGGAGAGATCCCTGCGGCACGCTTCGCCGCCACGGTCGAGCGTGATGCCGCCGGGGTAGCAACGATCAAGGGGCCGAATCGGGCAAGCGTTTCGTACGCGCTCGGCTATTTGCATGCGCAGGAACGTTTCTTCGCGATGGACCTGATGCGCCGCGCGGCTGCGGGCGAACTGTCCGAACTCGTCGGCGCGGCGACATTGAAGCTCGACAGGCAGCGCCGCGCATTCCGCATGCGTGCACGCGCGGAGGCCCTGCTCGGCACGCTGCCGCCCGAGCAGCACGCCGATGTCGCCGCCTATCGCGACGGCGTCAACGATGGCCTCGCTGCGCTCGCATCAAAGCCGTGGGAATACTGGCTGCTCGGTGCGACGCCGAAGCCGTGGAGCGAAGCCGACTCCATCCTTGTGCTCGATGCGATGTTCTTCGACCTCAACGATTCGAGCAACGCACGCGAACTCGCCTACACGCGCATGAAAGCCGCGCTGCCCGAGAGCGTGGTCAAATTCCTGCGCACGACCAGCGGCCCGTGGGACGCACCGCTGTCCGGCCCGGAAATGCCACTGCCCACACTGCCGCCCGAAGGCGACATCGACCTGCGCAAGGCCGACGC
>NZ_DASVOK010000138.1:0-6300 GCF_036383415.1 Rudaea sp.
GGCCAAGGCCAAGCTGCCGCCCGGCATCGTCTGGCGCGGCGACCGTGCCACCGAGCGCGCTTTCGTCGCCGACCTGGCCAAGCAGTACGAGTTGTCCAAGCTCGGCAAGGTGACGATGCAGCCGTTCAGCACGATCTCGGGCATCGACGCGGTCAACGACGGCACGGCCGACGTCGCCGGCAGCGCGCGCCCGGCCATGCCGGGGCGCGCGGAGGAAACGAACCTGACGTTCTACCCGGTCGCCTGGGAGGCGATGGTGCCGATCACCTCGCCGAAGAATCCGGCCGACAGCGTCAGCCTGAAACAGCTCTACGACATCTACAGCGGCCAGCTGAAGTCGTGGAAGGACCTCGGCGGCCCGGACGAACCGATCAACCTCTATGCGATCGCCGCGCCGCTGGACGGCGTCGATTACGTGCTGCGCAAGTACATCTACAACAAGGGCGACCAGCCGGTATGGGCCGGACGCCAGTACATGAACACGGCCAAGCTCGAGGAAGGCGTAACGATCGATCCGCACGGACTCGGCTTCACTACGCTGTCTTCGGTGTGGAACAACAAGTCGATCAAGATTCTCAAGGTCGAAGGCGTCGCGGCCAGCACGGCCACGATCAAGGACGGTAGCTATTGTCTGTACGCGCCGCTCTATCTCGCCGCGAAGAAGGACAGCAAGAACTTCGAGGCGACCGAGAAATTCATCAAGTACGCGAGTTCCGACGCGGGCAAGGCAATCATCCGCAAGCACCAGCTTGTGCCGGTCGACGACGCGCCCGCGCTTGCCGATGAACTCGACAAGAACTCGGCCTGGGTCGCCGAACGCGTGCAGGGCCGCGGCGAACCGCGCCCGGTTTCCGCGCCGAACGCGACCGCCGACTACCTCCTGCGCACCCAGCCCAATTCGGTCGAAGCGCAGGAAGCCAAGGCACGTGCGGCCGAACTCACGGCGCAGAAGAAAGCGGCAAAGGGCGCGAGCAAACCGTAAGCCTGTTGAGCACGATCATGCGCATCCGCGCGATCACGTTCGATCTCGACGACACGCTGTGGCCGATCGCGCCGGTCATGCTGCGCGCGGAACAACGCCTGGACAACTGGCTGCACGCGCACTGCCCGCGCGCGGCCGCGGTGTATCCGATCGCGGCGATGCGCGTGCTGCGCGACCGCATCGCCGACGAGAACCCGCAACTCGCGCACGATTTCAGCGCGCAACGACGGCTGTCCCTGCAACAAGCCTTGCTGCCGCACGGCTACCACGACGACCACGTCGAAGGCGCCTTCGCCGCGTTCTATGCCGAACGCAACCGCGTCGAGTGCTACGCCGATACGCTGCCCGCGCTCGAACGCCTCAGCGCGCACTATCCGCTCGCGGTGATCACCAACGGCAATGCCGACCTGCACGCGACCGGCATCGCGCCGCATTTCCGCTTCGCCGTGCATGCGAGCACGTTCGGCTCAGCCAAGCCGGCTGTGGAAATCTTCCACGCCGCCTGCGAACGCCTCGGCTTCGCACCGGACGAAGTGCTGCACGTCGGCGATGATCCCGAACTCGACGTGATCGGCGCACATCGCGCCGGATTGCGCAGCGCATGGCTGCAGCGCGGCACGATCAGCTGGAGCGAAGCCTCGCGCCAGTCTGCCGTGCAGCCCGACTGGATCGTGCGCAGCCTGGCCAAGCTGACCGACCTGCTCGCGCCGCCGGCCCGCGTCGGCGTGCACTGAGCACGCCTTCAGCTATTTCTTTTTCGTGCTGACCACGCGCGGCAGCTGGTCGAGCATGAACGCGTAGGCCTCCGCCGTTTCGCGCCAATGCGCATAACGGCCACTCACGCCGCCGTGACCGGCTTCCATGTTGATCTTGAACAGCAACGGATTGCTGTCGGTCTTCGTCGCGCGCAGCTTGGCCACCCATTTCGCCGGCTCGTAGTACTGCACCTGCGAGTCGTTGAGGCCGGTGCTGACGAACATCGCGGGATACGCCTGCGCCTTGACGTTGTCGTACGGCGAATACGCTAGCATGGTCTCGTAGAACTTCGTGTCCTGCGGATTGCCCCACTCGTCGAATTCGTTCGTGGTCAGTGGAATCGAATCGTCGAGCATCGTCGTGACCGCATCGACGAACGGCACCTGGGTGAAGATGCCGCGATAGTCCTGCGGCGCCATGTTCGCGATCGCGCCCATGAGCAGGCCGCCGGCGCTGCGGCCGAACGCGAACACCTTGTCCTTGGCTGCGACCTTCTGCGCGACGAGGTATTCGGTCGCGTCGATGAAATCGGTGAACGTGTTCTTCTTCTTCAGCAACTTGCCGTCTTCGTACCAGGCGCGGCCGAGTTCGCCGCCGCCACGGATGTGCGCGAGCGCAACGACGAAGCCGCGGTCGAGCAGGGAGACATAGCCCGGGCTGAAATGCGGATCGTACTGCGCGCCGTAGGCGCCGTAGCCGATCTGCAGCATTGGCGCGCTGCCGTCGCGCCTGGTGTCCTTGCGATACGCGAGCGATACCGGGACCTTCGTGCCGTCGCGCGCGACGACCCAGACGCGCTCGGTCGCGTAGTTCGCGCGGTCATAACCGACTACCGCCTCGCGCTTGCGCTCCTCGCGCTTGCCGCTGCGCATGTCGAGATCGTAGACCGTTTTCGGCGTGACCAGCGAAGCGACCTCGTAACGCAGCATGTCGGTGTCGACCTCGCGGTTGTCACCGATCGTCGCTGCATAATCGGCCTCGTCGACCTCGACCAGCCGCGTCGCACCGTCGCGCCAGGGCTTGATGCGCACGCGCGCAAGGCCGTCGCTGTGCTCGCCGACGACGAGATAGTTGCGGAACAGCGCGATGCGATCGACCGTCGCATCGTTGCGCGCCGCGACGATCTCGTGCCAGCGCTTCTTGTCGCCGACCTGGGCATCGTCGACCTGCATGACGCGATAATTCTTCGCCTGCCAGTTAGTGCGCACCACCCAGCGCCGGTCGATGTGCTCGGCGTCGTATTTGAAATCGTGCTCGCGCGGCGCGAGCACCTTGAACCGCGCCTTCGGCTGGCTCGCCGGAATGAAGCGGACCTCGCTCGACAGCGTCGATTGCGAGGCAATCGCGATGAACTTGTCGTCGCCCGTACGCGCCACGTCGAGGTAATAGCTGTGGTCGCGCTCCTCGTAGACGACCGGATCGCGCTTCGGATCGCTGCCGAGCACGTGCTTCTTCACGCGCACGGTCAGCAGCGTGACCGGATCGTTCTCGACGTAGAACAGGGTGTGGTTGTCATCGGCCCAGGCCACGGCGCCCGGTGTGTTCGCGAGCGCATCAGGCAACAGCTTGCCGCTGGCGAGATCCTTGACGCGTATCGTGAACTGCTGGCGGCCGGCCGCGTCCTCGGCATAGGCGATCAGCTTCTCGTTCGGGCTGATCTCGTATTGCCCGATCTGGAAGAAGCTATGTCCCTTCGCCAGTGCGGGACCATCGAGCAGCATTTCCTCGCGCGCATCGGGATTGCCGCAACGGCGCGAATACACCGCATACTCCGCGGCTTGCGCATAGCGCGTCTGATACCAGCAGTGGCGGTATTTCGCCGGCGCGCTCGCATCGTCCGGGGCGAGGCGCGCGGTGATCTCCCTGTACAGAGTTTCCTGCTGCGCCTGCGTGTGCGCGGTCATCTGCGCGTAGTACGCGTTCTCGGCCTTGAGATAGTTGAGTACCTCGGGTCGGGTGCGCGTGTCGTCGCGCAACCAGTAGTAGTTGTCGATGCGCGTGCCGCTCGGCGCGGACACCGGATATGCATGCACCGCGGCGATCGGCGGCTGCGGCGCCGGCGCGACCGGTTCGCGCGGCTGCATCGCGCAGCCGACGAGGACGAACCCGGCCAGCATGGGCGCGATCGAAATACGGAGGGTGCGGCAGGTGATCGCTGACATGGACGGACCATCGAATTCGCGGCGAAGCGGCGATGGTAGACAGGCTGGCGGCACGAAACAATCCGGCCGGCGCCGCACTAACGCAATCCAAACCTCCGGTCGCTAGAATCGGCGGCCTTTGATCGTTACGGGGTAATCCATGTCGTCGAATTCCACGCAACGCGGCATGCCGCCGCTGCCGCTGCTGATCTTCTCCTCGCGCTGGCTGCAGCTGCCGCTCTATCTCGGCCTGATCGTGGCGCAGGGCGTCTACGTCGTGCTCTTCGTCAAGGAGCTCTGGCACCTGATCGTCGGCGCGGTGAATTTCGGCGAGCAGGAGATCATGCTGATCGTGCTCGGCCTGATCGACGTGGTGATGATTTCCAACCTGCTCGTCATGGTCATCGTCGGCGGCTACGAGACCTTCGTCTCGCGCCTGCGCCTGGAAGACCATCCCGACCAGCCCGAGTGGCTCAGCCACGTCAACGCCTCGGTGCTCAAGGTCAAGCTGGCGATGGCGATCATCGGCATCTCCTCGATCCACCTGCTCAAGACCTTCATCGCCGCCGGCGCGATCGGTGCGGGCGGCCTGCCGTTCTGCACGCCCGAGGAATTCATGCTGATCAAGGACACCTCGGTCGCCGCGCCACGCTGCACCACGCTCACCCCGACCGGCGTGATGTGGCAGACAATCATCCATTGCGTCTTCATCCTCTCGGCGATCGGCATCGCCTACACCGACAAGATCATGAACGGCGTGGCCGCGCGCAGGACGGCGGAAGCGCACTAAGCGGAAACCACGCCGGGCCGGCACATGTCCGCAGCGTTCTGAAGAAAATGGAGAGCGGCACGCAACGCCTGTCGCTCATCCCTTGTCCGTGAGCCGCTTCTCGTAGCGCCACGCGTCGACGCCATCCTCGTAGAAGCCGCGCTTCTCGCCGAAGCGTTGGAAGCCGAGGCGCTCATACAGCGCGATCGCGGCAGCATTGTCCTTGCGCACCTCCAGGCGCAGGCGCAGGCAATGCCGATGGAGTGCGGCTGCCTCCACGGCGGCGAGCAAGGCTTTGGCGACGCCGCGCCCGCGCGCGCGCTCGGCGACCGCGATCGAGTAGAGCCGCGCGATGTCGCTGCCGGCGCGGTAGAACACGACCGCCTTGCCGAGCAGCCCGTCGGCATCGACGGCGGCGAGCACGCTCGCACTGGCGCTGTGCAGATGCTGCCGGTATTGCCGCGGTGACAGGTGATCGCTGGTGAACGCGGCGCGCTCGAGCGCGAGCAGCGCGTCGAGATCGGAATCGAGTGCGGGGCGGATCGAAAAATCGACAGGGACTGCGGGCATCAGAGGAGCCTAAGCGATCGCCGCCCGGCCGGGCAACGGATTGCGCCAATGAACTCGACGTAAACCCGTTGCAATTCTTAATTTCTGTCAGGTGGACGCACACCGCAACTATGTCAAACTGCGCGCCTTTCCACCACGGCGCGTCCCGCCATGTCCGAACCTCCGTCCAACCAAAGCATGCTTTTTGAGGCCGCCCGCCGATGAGCCGCCTCGTCATCGTCGTGGAAAAGGCCTCGGACTGGGGCTCGTACTATCCTTCCGACAACGTCGTCGCCGCGCAGGATTACCTGAAGGAGCCGATCGCGGCCGACGACGAGCGCGTGCAGGTGATCAACCTCTGCCGCAGCTACAAGTACCTAGGCATCGGCTACTACGTCTCGCTGCTCGCCGAGGCACGCGGGCACAGGGTCATTCCCTCGGTGCGCACGATCAACGATCTGCGCAAGCGCGCGCTGTACGGCCTCGACATCGAGGACCTCAACCAGAAGCTGATCAAGTTCCTGCCCGAGGGCGGCCGCGACGCCACCGACTTCGGCGTGCTCGTCTATTTCGGCGAGACCAGCTACGCGGCGCTGTCCGACCTCGCGCGCCAGGTGTTCGACACGTTCCCCTGCCCGATCCTGCGCCTCGAGTTCGAGCGCGAGAAGGTCTGGCAGATCGCCGCGATCAAGCCAGCCGGCCTGCACACGCTGACCGACCAGCAGGAAGACTCGTTCGCCGCTTCGCTCGACAAGTTCTCGAAGAAGCTCTGGCGCAAGCCGCGCGCGCGCAAGGCCTATCGCTACGACATCGCGATGCTCGCCGATCCGAACGAGGCGATGCCGCCGTCGAACAAGCGCGCGCTGAAGTCGTTCATCGAGGCCGGCAAGGAAATCGGCATCGAGGTCGAGATCATCGGCAAGAACGACTACTCGCGCCTGGCCGAATACGACGGCCTGTTCATCCGCGAGACGACCGCGATCGACAACCACACCCACCGCTTCGCCAACAAGGCGGAGAAGGAAGGCATGGTCGTGATCGACGATCCGGGCTCGATCCTCAAGTGCACGAACAAGATCTATCTGCACGACCTGCTCAAGTCG
>NZ_DASVOK010000139.1:0-2927 GCF_036383415.1 Rudaea sp.
TGACGATGGAGAGCAACGGCAAGTCGGTGACGCTGGACGGCGCGCAGGTCGACCACGACACCTCTGCCGTGTGGTGGGGCGAGCCGGGTACGAATGGCCAGCACTCGTTCTATCAGCTCATTCACCAGGGCACGCGCCTGATTCCGTGCGACTTCATCGGCTTCATCGAGCCGCTGAGCCAGTTGCATGAGCAGCACGACCTGCTCATGGCCAATCTGTTCGCACAGAGCGAGGCGCTGGCCTTTGGCAAGACCGCCGAGCAGGTGCGCGCCGAGGGCACGCCCGAGTGGCTCGTTCCACATCGCGTATTCGCAGGCAACCGGCCCAGCAATACGCTGCTCGCGCAGAAACTGACCCCGCACGCACTCGGTGCGCTGATCGCGCTGTACGAGCACATCACCTTCGTCCAGGGCGCGATCTGGGACATCGACTCGTTCGACCAGTGGGGTGTCGAACTCGGCAAGCAATTGGCGCAGAAGATCGCCGGCGAGATCGCCGCCACGGACGACGCCGGCCTTGCGCACGACTCCTCGACCAACGCGCTGCTGCGACGCTATCGCGCAAATCGTTCGAAGACGTAGGCCGATCTTCGCTTGCCTGCAGCGTCCGCGTGCACAGTTTCCGCCGCGGCGCTCCCCGCTCGCGCACTGCACGCGCGATCGGGCACCTCGTCACATGACTTGTCACGCGAATTTGCTTCGCGTTGCCGGATTGCGCGCTGTTTCCTGTATCTGAATGGCAAGCGGTTGGTGCGGGCCAGGTCAGTGCGTGCGCACCCCGTCGCAACTGCCGCGTGCAGGGAAAACGCGCCTTCGCGTTCAACGACGAGTCATCACTTCTGGAGGTCCTATCGTGAAGCATCTTGTTTTCGGCCTTGTCGCAATACTTAGCCTGCTCTCGGCACCCGCTGTCGCCCAGAACCTGATCGTCAACGGCGACTTCGAGACCCCAGCCACACCGGCGGGTGGTTACATCGACTATCCGAGCGGGTCGACTGCCTTGACGGGATGGACGGTCATCGGCGCCGCCAATGGAATCAGTACCGTCAGTTCCGGCGTCAGCGTGGGTTGTTGTACGTTTCCTGCGCAGAACGGTTCGGCCTGGTTGGATCTGACCGGGTACGGCACCAACAGCAACGAAGGCATCCAGCAGACCGTCGCCACCACGGCCGGAACGCAGTACACGCTGTCCTTCTGGGTCGGAAATGTGCATGACGGTCTTCCCGGCCTGGGCTTGACCAGCACCGCCATCGTCTTGATCAACGGGGTACAGGCGGGCAGCTTCACCAATACGGCCAATGCCCAGACGCAATCGTGGCAGCAGTTCAACGTGAATTTCACCGCTACCGGTGCCTCGACGACCATCGCATTCGTCAATGGCGACCCGGCACTCGACGACAACAACGGACTGGACAACATCACGCTTGTCGCCGCCACTGCGCCACAGCCACCGCCGGCCCCGTCGGTTTCCGCACCCACACTCTCGCAGTGGGCCGCGCTGCTACTGGTCTGCTTGCTTGCGTGGATGGGCGTGGCGAAAGCGCGTCGCGCCCGTGGCCGCAAGTAGCGCTCCTGGCGCGGCAACCGCGCAGTCCAATGCAGTGCGGCTCGTGCGCAAGGAAAGCGGCCTTCGGGCCGCTTTTTTCCTGTGCTTCGGTCGAAAGTCCTGCGCGGATGAAAGCGTGATACGGTTGGCAGCCAGGGCGTGAATAGTGCGCTGGTATGCGCATTGGGCCGCTACTAGAATGCATCGTCATCCATCAACCACTGCAGGGAGAGTGCAATGAAGAAGTACGTCATGGCTGCCGCGATCGCGCTTGCGTGCGTCGCGGGCGGGGGCAGCGCATTCGCCGCGGGCGACGGTCGCCCGGCGATTGGCGTGGCCGAGTTCAAGAACGAATCCGGTGCCGGCTGGTGGCGCGGCGGTGTGGGTTGGGAGCTGTCGGGCATGCTCTCCAATGAGTTGTCCTCGAGCGGCGATTTCCGCGTCGTCGAGCGCAACAAGCTGGAGAAGGTGCTCGAGGAACAGAACCTCGCCGCCTCTGGCCGCATCGCTCCGGGCACAGGCGCGAAGATCGGCAAGGTGACCGGCGCGCAGTATCTGGTCATGGGCACGGTGACTTCGTATGAAGAGAACACCTCCGACACCGGCGGCGGCCTGAGCTTCCGCGGCATCGGCCTCGGCGGCAAGTCGAGCGAAGCCTATCTCGCCGTCGACGTGCGCGTGGTCGATACGACCACCGGCGACATCGCCTATTCGCGCACGATCGAAGGCCGCAGCAAGGGCGGCGGCATGTCGGTCGGCATCTTCCGCGGCGGCTTCGGTGGCTCGCTCGCGCACGAGGAAAAGACCCCGGCGGGCAAGGCGATCCGCGCCGCGCTGGTCGAGATCACCGACTACCTCGATTGCGTGATGGTGAAGAAGGATGGCTGCGTGGCCGAGTACCGCGGCAAGGAACAGAAGCGCCGCGACAGCAACAAGAAAGCCCTGAAGCTGGATTAGTCCGACAGGGACCATCGGTCAGGGAAGGCCGTTCCGGTTTCGCGATCATGTTGATCGCGGTACGAAAAAGCGGCCTTGCGGCCGCTTTTTTTGCGTCGCGCAGCTACCGGCGCCGGCCGCCGCCTTGGCGTCCGTCGGGGTGCAGGCGATTGCCGATGTCGTCACGCGGCAGTGCTTCGTCCTGGCGGAACGGACGCTGGCCATGCGCGACATTGCCCTGATTGCCGCCGCTGCGCGGACGGTTGTTGTCGCGCTTCGGCTTGAAGCGATTGCCGGGTTGCGCGCCGCCCTCGTTCTGCGCGAACGGGTTGCGGTTCTGGTGTATGCCGCCGTCGCGCTGGCCGCGGCCCACGTTCTGGCCTTGCCCTTGTCCCCCTGGACGCGGGCGGTTGCCGCGCTGCGGCCGCTCGTCGCCGGCGAACCAG
>NZ_DASVOK010000140.1:0-17900 GCF_036383415.1 Rudaea sp.
GGATGCGCCGCGAAGCGACGCGTGCGCGGATCTCGGCGACCGTGCCCTGGGCGACGGTGCGGCCCTGCGCGAGCACGACGACGCGATCGGCCAGCGCTTCGGCTTCCTCGAGATAGTGCGTTGTCAGCACCACCGCGCAGCCCTCGGCGACGAGCTGGCGGATCGCGCGCCACATCGTTTCGCGCGCCTCGATGTCGAGGCCGGTGGTCGGTTCATCAAGGAACAGCAGTTCCGCGCGCCCGCAGATTGCCAGCGCGAACTGGGCGCGGCGCTGCTGGCCGCCGGAAAGCTTGGCGTAGCGACGGTCGAGCAGGTCATCCACGCCGGCCAGGGAGACGATGTCGGCAACCGTGCGCGGCCGCGCGTAGTAGTTGCGGAACAGGTCGATCAGCTCGCCGACGGTCAGCGTTTCCGGCAACGAGGTCGCCTGCAGCATCGCGCCGATGCGGCGGCGCGCGGCCAGCGCATTCGGCGCCGCGTCGAACAGCGAGGCGCTGCCGGCATCGGCCCGCTGCAGGCCGACGAGCAGCGAGATCGCCGTGGTCTTGCCCGCTCCGTTCGGCCCGAGCAGGGCGAGCACTTCGCCGCGATGCACTTCGAGGTCGACGCCGGCCAGCGCCTGCGTCTGCCCGTAGCGTTTGACCGCATTGGCAAGTCGGGCGACGGGATGGGGTATGGAATTCATGCCTGGCTCCTGCTGCGATGAGTGAATTCTCGGCCGCGCGACGCAATGACGCACAGTCCGGGATATCAGCCATCCGGGGTGACGAGCGTCATGTCCGGCCGCATCGAATTGGCCCCATCGAACCCACTTGGCACTGGCACTCGGCCATACCAAATCCCGGTTCTATCATGCGTCCCACAATCAGCAATTGTTTGCCTTGTCGATACTTGGCGCCGCCTGTTGGCGCCTTTCGCATTTCCGAAATTCCAGAGGGAGAACACCATGCCGTCCATCACCCAACTCAACGAACTGCGCAGCTTCGGCGGCGCGATCCGCACGCGCGGCCTGGACGACGCGACGGTCGAACGCTTCGTGCGCGAAGACCGCGATCTCGCCGTCGCGATCGACGCGGCGCACGTGTTGTTCACCCAGCTCAAGAACGAAATGCCCGAACTGCTCAAGCTCGACGAAGCCGAGCAGCTCGCGCGCGTGCAGGCCGACTACGTCAATTTCTACGCTGCCGACGCGATCAATCCCTACGTCGCGCTCGCTGCGCGCGGACCGTGGATCGTCACGCTCAAGGGCGCAGTGATCTACGACGTCGGCGGCTACGGCATGCTCGGCCTCGGCCACACGCCGCAGGCGGTGCTCGACGCGTTGGCCAAGCCGCAGGCGATGGCCAACATCATGACGCCAAACCTGTCGCAGCTGCGCTTCGCCAATGCGATCAAGCAGGAAATCGGGCATACGCTCGCCGCGAACGCAGCCCCATACACGAATTTCCTCTGCCTGAACTCGGGTTCGGAAGCGGTCGGCCTCGCTCTGCGCATCGCCGACGTCAATGCCAAGCTCGCGACCGACGCGAACGGCAAGCATGCCGGCAAGACGATCAAGCGCCTCGCGGTCAAGGGTGCCTTCCACGGCCGCACCGATCGCCCGGCGATCTATTCGGATTCCTCGCGCAAGGCCTACGCGCAGAACCTTGCCAGCTTCCGCGACGAGAAGAGCCTGATCACGGTCGAGCCGTACAACGTCGATCAGCTGCGCGCCGCATTCGCCGATGCCGACAAGAACGGCTGGTTCATCGAGGCGATGCTGCTCGAGCCGGTGATGGGTGAAGGCGATCCGGGCCGCGCGGTGACGCCGGAGTTCTACGCCGCCGCGCGCGAGCTCACGCGCGCGCACGGCACGCTGTTCATGGTCGACTCGATCCAGGCCGGCTTGCGCGCGCACGGCGTGCTCTCGGTCGTCGACTATCCGGGCTTCGAGAAGCTCGACTCGCCGGACATGGAGACCTATTCGAAGGCGCTCAGCGCAGGCCAGTATCCGCTGTCGGTGCTCGCCGTGAACGCGCGCGCCGCCGCGCTGTACAAGACCGGCATCTACGGCAACACGATGACCGCCAACCCGCGCGCACTCGACACAGCCTGCGCGGTGCTCGCCTCGATCACGCCGGAACTGCGCGCCAACGTGCGTGCGCGTGGCGCCGAGTTCATCGACAAGCTGCAGAAACTGCAGAAGGAACTGCCGGGCCTGATCACCAAGGTGCAGGGCACCGGCCTGTTGTTCTCGTGCGAACTCGCCCCGCAGTTCAAGTGCTACGGCGCAGGCAGCACCGAGGAATGGCTGCGCGAGCACGGCGTCGGCGTGATCCACGGCGGCACCAATTCGCTGCGCTTCACCCCGCATTTCGCGGTGTCGAGCGCCGAGGCCGACCTCGTCGTCGCGGGCGTGCGCCAGGCGCTGCTGCAGGGCCCGCGGCAGAGCGTCGACGCGGCGGCATAGCGATTCGAACGGGCGCGACTTGCGCGCACCTCGCGCGCAAGACATTAAAACGATCGCGCGCCCTACGCTGCGACGGGATGAATTCCGACAAAATGTTGCGCGACACCCCCTGTTTCCCGCGCGCTCAAGCAGCGTAGACTAGCGGCCGATCCGGCATGAGGCCGGCCACGCCACAGGAGACAGCCATGAAAACCGCAACAGCCATGTTCGCCGCTTTCGCTTTCGCCGCCGTCCTTGCTTCCGGTTCCGCCTTCGCTGCGGAGAAGCAACTCACGCCGCAGCAGGAACGCATGAAATCCTGCAATGCCGACCCGAAGGCGAAGACGCTCAAGGGCGACGAGCGCAAGGCGTTCATGAGCTCCTGCCTCAAGGGCGAATCGACCACCGCCGCCCCGGCCGCAGCCGCTGCGCCGGCCAAGCCGATGACGCAGCAGGAGAAGATGAAAGCCTGCAACGCAGACCCGAAGGCGAAAACCCTGCACGGTGACGAGCGCAAGACCTTCATGAGCTCCTGCCTGAAGGGCGATGCTGCCGCGGCTGCGCCAGCGCACTGAAAAATTGCTCAGTCTCATACAAAAAACCGGGCCTCGCGCCCGGTTTTTTTGTTTCCGCAGACGATCAAACCGGAAACGGATTGCGTTCGGCAAAGCCCTGCTGGTGCCAATACGGGTACGCGAATGTTTTCGTGCTCGCTGCGTCGAGCTTCGCGACCTGCTCTTTCGTCAGGTTCCAACCGACCGCACCGAGATTCTGCTTGAGCTGCTCCTCGTTGCGCGCGCCGATGATGACCGACGAAACTGTCGGCCTCTGCAGCAGCCAGTTGATCGCGATCTGCGGGATCGTCTTGCCGGTTGCCTTCGCAACTTCGTCGAGCGCATCGACGACACGATACAAATACTCGTTATCGACCGGCGGCCCGAAATCCGCGGTCTTGTGCAGGCGGCTCGTCTTCGGCAACTTGGCGCCGCGGCGCAGCTTGCCGGTGAGGCGGCCCCAGCCGAGCGGGCTCCAGACGATCGCACCGACGCCCTGGTCGAGGCCGAGCGGCATCAGCTCCCACTCGTAGTCGCGGCCGATCAGCGAATAATAGGTCTGGTTGGCGACATGGCGTGGATAGCCGTACCTGTCCGCGACCGCGAGCGACTTCATCAGCTGCCAGCCGGAAAAATTCGACACGCCGGTGTAGCGGATCTTGCCCGCGCGCACGAGCGTGTCGAGCGTGGACAGCACTTCCTCGATCGGCGTCCGCGCATCGAAGCCGTGCAGCTGGAACAGGTCGATATGGTCGGTGCCGAGCCGGGCGAGCTGCTCATCGACCGTCTTGAGCAGATGGAATCGCGAGGAGCCGACCGCGTTCGGATCATCGCTGAAACGGAACGTCGCCTTGGTCGAGATGATCGCCTTGTCGCGCTTGCCCTTGAGCGCCGCGCCGAGGATAGCTTCGGAAGCGCCACGCGAATAAACGTCGGCCGTGTCGAACATGGTCACGCCGTGATCAAGGCAAAGATCGATCAGGCGCTTTGCCTCCTTGACATCGGTATTGCCCCAAGCGCTGAACAACTCGCCCTTGCCGCCGAACGTGCCGGTGCCGAAGCTCAGTGCGGAAACGGTAAAGCCCGATGCACCCAATCGCCGATGTTCCATCTCGAATCTCCGAATGACCGTGGGGGAATGGAGTCATCGGGCGCGATCGCACGGAATTCAACCGGCGAGCAGCCGAATTAAGGATTTGTCATGGATCAGGTGCCGAACTTCGCCACCGGCGCGCGTCTAGGCTCGACGTCCATGCGGAAACTGCCCTGCGCGACCGATTCGAGAAATGGCTGCAGGTTTGCGCTGAGATAGTCAATCAGTGTGCGCACCGCCAAGGTCAATCCGTCGCGCGACGGATAGACGGCGTACAGGTTCATGTCGGGCAGCTGCCATTGCGGCAATAGATGGACGAGACGGCCATCAGCGAGTTCATCGGCGCAGACACTGCGCGGCAGCTCGGCCATGCCGACGCCGGCCAGCACGGCCTCCTTGAGCACGAACAGGTCTTCGCTGAGCAGGCGCGGATGATAGGTGACCGTCTGCGTCTTGCCGAGCCCGCTGAGTCGCCACTGATAGCGGCCACCGGGCGCGACCGGCAACGCACCGCCGACACTGGGCAAGCCGCGGAAGTCTGCCGGCGTACGCGGCCTGCCGTGGCGCAGGACAAACTCCGGACTCGCCACGAGCAGGTGCCGGTTGAGCGTGAACGACCGCACGATCAGGCTTGAGGACCTGATGCACGGCACGATGCGCAGGGCGAGATCGTAGCCTTCGGCGATCAGATCGACGTCGTCGTTGCTGATGCTGAGCACAACCTCGACCTCGGCATGCCGCGCCATGAATTCGGCCAGCAGCGGCGCCATGAAAACCTGGGCGAAATTGAGCGGACAGGTCACGCGCACGCGGCCGCGCGGCACTTCGCGCACGTCGTCGATCACGTTGCTCGCGCGCTCGACCTCGGCGAGCACCGCGCGGCAGCGTTCGTAATAGCGGTGGCCGACGTCGGTGACCTGCAGCTTGCGCGTCGTGCGCTGGATCAGGCGCACGCCGAGATCGGCTTCGAGCCGAGACAGGTGCTGGCTCAACACCGATTTCGCCACGCCTAGCGCATCGGCCGCGGCGGACAGGGAGCCGCATTCGACGATCTTCGCGAAATACAGGATGTTGTTGAGGTCGTTCATGGCGCCATGATTCGACTCTGCGGGAACGTCGCGCAAGCCTAAGACTGTTCGGATCGGCGAACAATGTTTTCTGCACAATGCGCTATCGGAAAGTTACCTGAACGGACAAACTTGCCGCGCGATTGCAGGTTGTCGACAGGCACCGGCAAGCATGAAAGCTCCAGCCAACGCCTGAGCTCAGGGAGAAGGGAATGGACTTGCGTCGTCTTGGTGTCGTTCTCGCCGCAGCACTGTCGAGTTGCGCGCTCGTATTCGGCACGTTGAGCACCGGACTTGCCCAGCAGCAGCGCAGCGACATCGCCAAGTCCCTGCCCGCCACCAACCTTTCAAGCGACAAGCCGCAGAACAATCTGCCTGCGCCGGCCCCCGGCTTTGCTCGCGCCCGCGTCGCACACAACCCGCAGGCAGCCGACGCCAAGCCGGTCGGCGAGAAGACCTGCATCGCCTGCCACCAGCTCGAAAGCGATCACTTCACGCACACGCTGCACGCCTTGGGGCTGCATGTGGCGAATCGCTCCGATCCGGACATCCCGGTCTGCGAAGCCTGCCACGGCCCCGGCTCCGCGCACGCGCAAAGTCCGACGACCAAGGGCCTGATCATCGGCTACACGAAGAATTCCGGCACGCCGATCGAGACGCAGACCAGTACCTGCCTGACCTGCCACGCCGGCGGTCCGCGGGACCACTGGACGGGTTCGGTGCATCAGCGCAACGGCCTGTCGTGCAGCGACTGTCACAACCCGATGTCGAAGTTCTCGATCGAAGGCTCGATGGCCAAGCAGTCGATAAACGACACCTGTTCGACATGTCACAAGGATATCCGCGCGCAGTTCAACCGCCGCTCGCATATGCCCCTGCCCGAGGGACAAATGAGCTGCGACGACTGCCACAACCCGCACGGCGCGCTGACCAACAACGGCAACCCGATGCTCAATTTCCCGCTGTCGAAGACCAATACGGTCAACGAGACCTGCTGGCAGTGCCATGCGGAGAAACGCGGACCGTTCCTCTGGGAACACCCGCCGGTGCGCGAATCCTGCCTTAACTGCCACACGCCGCACGGCTCGAATCAGAACACGCTGCTGACTCTGCCGGTGCCGGCGCTGTGCCAGCAGTGCCACGCGTCCAGTGCGCATGCCGGCGGCCTGCAGACGCGCCAGGGCACCGCCAACGGCTCGCGCCCCGAACCACAGATGATTGGCCGTGGCTGCCTGACCTGCCACGCCAACATCCACGGCTCCAACGCGCCGTCGGGCCCGCGCTTCCACGAATGAGCGGAGGATCGATCATGCCGAAGAATTCCTCTTCGCTCCGCCTGCTTGCACTGGGCTGCGTGGTCGCCTTGGCCGCGGCCGCCCACGCCGATAGCGGCATCGGCGTCGACACCTGGCGCGGCAACAAGCTCGACCCGACCGGCGGCAAGAACTCGAGTAGCTGTGATGCGAACGGCAGGACCTGGCTGTCGCCGCTGCAGCACCGCACGCCGACAGGCTATCTTTACGATTGCCCGGACGAAGCGCCGCTGGCGCACGAACTCGGCGAATGGCTGTACTACGGCGTGCTCCAGGTCGGCTATACGGGCATCAGCGATCAGCCTTTCGCGCTGTGGAACCGCTACGCCGACTGGCGAGGCGACAAGGCCATCCTCGGCCTGCTCGACGCGCATTTCGAGAACCCATCCGACGGCAGCTACGCTGAGGTGCGCGGCAGCCGCATCAGCGAGGAAGACCAGTACTACCAGGCCGTCTACGGCAAGGCCGGCGCGTACAAGGTGCAAGCGTTCGTCCGCGACATGCCGAACATCCTCTCGACCGACGCGCGGTCGATCTGGAAGGGCACGGGTACGGGCAGCTTGACCCTGCCGAGTTCTCTCGTCGCCGGTGCGAGTACGCCCGCGCAGGTCGCCGCCGTGTCCAACGCGCTGCCGAACGGCACGTTGCAGGTCACGCGCAAGAAGCAGGGCCTGAACGCCAGCGCGTGGCTGACCCCGAACCTCACCGTCTATGTCGACATGACCGACGAGGAGCGCAAGGGCGGCCGGCCCTACGGCGGCCCGTTCGGCGAATCGTGGCTTCCGGCGCCTGGCGGCGCCGTGCTTGAAACGGTCAAGCCGATCAACGATTCGACGATCAACGTCAATGCCGGCGTGCGCTGGGTCGATCCGGTCTGGCGCTTCGACGTCGGCTACTCGGGCTCGTTCTATCGCGACAAGTACCAGAGCTATACGTTCCAGCAGCCCTTTCTCATCGTGCCGGGTGCGACCGCCACGATCGGCCAGATGTCGACCGAGCCGGACAACGACTACCACAACCTGCATGCGCAGCTGTCGCGCGTGCTACCGCTGAACGGCGACGTGTCGCTCACGCTCTCCGACGTGCTGATGCGCAATACCGACGGCCTGATCGCGCCGACCAACTGCCAGGGCTTCGTCGGCACGTTCGACTGCAGCAAGTGGAACACGACCGCGGCGTTGTCGCAGACCAACGCCGACGTGACTCAACGGAACCAGCTCGCCGAATTGAAAGCCTCGATCCAGCCGGTCAAGGACTGGAGCTTCAATGGCGGCATCAAGTATTCCAAGCAGGACTACAAGAACAATTACCTCGCCTTGAATCCGTTGACTGGCCAGTACGGCTACATCGGCGAGAACGCCCAGTTCGCCGCGTTGGGCATCCCGTTGAGCTTCAGCGGCCCGTATCCGATCGGCGGCATTCCCGGGCGCGTCAAGCCTTGGATCCTGACCTACGAGGAATACAACGCCTACGCCGGCGCGACCTGGAAAATCAGCGACCACGACACGCTCGGCCTCGTCTACAACTTCGACCGCTACAAGCCGAGCAGCCGCGAGCGCACGCGCGTGGACGACAACAGCCTCAAGCTGACCTGGGTCGACAAGACGCTGGACTGGCTGACCTTCCGCGCCAACTACACCTACCTGCACCAGAGCGGCGACCGCTACAACCAAGACGTGTGGGACTACGGCTTCGCCTTCGAGCTGCCGGCCTGGCTCGCCGCGTTTCCCGGCAGCGTGGCGCCGGTCGGCACGGTCGAAGCACTTCGCAAATACGACATCTCCGACCGCAAGGAAAACAAGATCGACTTGATGGCGACGCTGGCGCTGCGCGACGACCTGTCGATCAGCGCCTCGTTCCGCGGCGACTACGACGTCTACCGCGGCGTGCAGGTCGGCCGCCAGGGTTATTTCACCTACGCCACGCAAGTCTCGGCGGAATGGACGCCGACGACGGCCGACAATTTCAGCGCCTTCGTCGGGCTCGATCATTCCCGGCTCGACCAAGCCAGTGTCGCCGGCTACCCGAACGACAGCAACAGTCCGACCTGTGCGCCGCTTGGTTGTGCGTCGTATCCGCTGACCGACCGCTGGTGGCAGTCTGACCGCGAGCGCAATTACTCGGCAGGCCTGACCGCCCTGCACCGCTGGCGCCGCGCCAGCTTCGACTTCTCCTGGAACTACATCTACGCGCGCGGCAATCTCTTCCACACGGCTGCTTCGTCCGGGGCGATCGGCGCCAACTTCGCTCCGATCTCCGCCGACGTGCTGTACGCGACGATGGGCAACGGCATGCCGCCGACGACGTATCGCGTGAATTCCCTCACCGTCGGCGCAACGATCGCGATCAACACGCGCCTGTCGCTGCGTCTGTTCGACAGCTACGAAGTCGGTCGCGTCTACGACTGGCACTACGAAGGTCTCGACCAAGGCCTCGTCATTGCGAACCAGAACACGCTGTACACCGATGGCGGCCCGCAGAGCTACAAGCAGAACCTTGTCGGCTTCCTCGTCAACATCAAATTGTGAGGACGGCGACATGAATTTTTTCTCGCATCGCCAAACGAATCTTCTGCGCGCGCGCGCCGCGGCTTTTGCGCTGGCCGCCAGCGCAAGCGCGTTCGCCGCCGATTACGTCGATCTGCGCCGCATCGAACCAATCGACGGCGACGCGGCCGCGGGCGCGCAGAAAGCCGCGGTCTGCTTCGCCTGCCACGGACCGAACGGCAACGCGATCGTGCCGACATTTCCCAAGCTCGCCGGGCAGCGCGCGGATTATCTCTACCATCGCCTCGATGCGTTCAAGCACGCCGATCCGAAGGATCCTTATGTCGCGCAGTTGCCGATGCTGGCCATTGTCGCCAGTTTGAACGACATCGACATGCGCAACCTCGCCGCGTTCTTTGCCGCACAGGCGCCGATCGCGGCCGCACCCGCGGTCGCCGCCCCTGCTGCGGCCGAGGGCGAGACGATCTTCAAGCAAGGCGACCCTGCGCGCGGCGTCCCGCCCTGTGCAGGCTGCCATGGCGCGGACGCCAACGGCGTCGCCGCGACCGACAGCAGACAATACCTCGCGTGGCCCGCCCTGCGCGGGCAGAACGCCGCGTACGTCATCTCGCGCCTGAACAATTTCCGCGACAATCTGCCACATAGCAGCAGCAACGACTTCATCATGCACGGCGTTGCGCGTACACTCGACGACGGTTCGATTCAGGCGATCGCGATATGGCTGGCTTCGCTTTCCCCGCAGCCCGCGCACTGAAACGGACGATCCACCGCCAGCATCTCCTCTTGCCAGCAAAGGTGACATATGAAGAAAACCGACCAGCAGAATATTTCCGGAACCGATCAGAGCCGCCGCCGTTTCTTCGTCGGCGCGGGCACTGCGATCGGCGCCGCCGCGCTCGCGGGTGTGCTGCCGAGACAGGCACACGCGGACGATCTGCCGCATCTCGCGCCGACCGACGCCACCGCGCAGACGCTCGGCTACGTCGAGGACGCAACGAAGGCCGACAAGGCGAAGTTTCCGACCTATGCCGCCGGCAACACCTGCGCCAACTGCAATTTCTACCAGGGCGGAGCCGCTGCCTGGGGTGGTTGCCAGTTGTTCCCGGGCAAGGCGGTCAACGCCAAGGGCTGGTGCTCCGCGCACGCGAAGAAAGCCTGATTGCGATCGTTTCATCGCTTCTCCGACGGCCTTCTCCGCACAAGGGAGAAGGCCGTTTGCTTTCTCGCATCCAGCGCGCGTCTCGCGTAATCTAGCGCCCCGCAAAGCACGCTCCTCCGTCCCGCATGCTCCCCGAACTCGGTCAATTCGCGCTGATCCTCGCGCTCCTGCTCGCGCTCGCGCAATGCGTGCTGCCGATGATTGGCGCGTGGCGCGGCAATGCCGC
Organism: Rudaea sp.; assembly: GCF_036383415.1. Lineage (GTDB taxonomy): Bacteria > Pseudomonadota > Gammaproteobacteria > Xanthomonadales > Rhodanobacteraceae > Rudaea. The sequence goes on from NZ_DASVOK010000140.1 coordinate 10,348, forward strand.
GCTGATCGCGACGGCACGACCGATCGCCACCGGCCAGTTCGTCTTCGTCGCGCTCGCGTTCGGCGTGCTGACCTACGCGTTCCTGACCCAGGATTTCTCGGTCAGGTACGTCGCACAGAATTCCAATCTCGCCCTGCCCTGGTACTACCGCTTCTCGGCCGTGTGGGGCGCGCACGAGGGCTCGCTGCTCTTGTGGGTGCTTATCCTCGACGTGTGGACGCTCGCGCTCGCCGCGTTCAGCCGGCGCCTGCCCGATGCGTTCATCGCGCGCGTGCTCGGTGTGCTCGGTTTCGTCTCACTCGGCTTCCTCGCGTTCACGATCTTCACCTCGAATCCGTTCGTGCGCCATCTGCCCGCGCTGGCCGACGGTGCCGATCTCAACCCGATCCTGCAGGACCCGGGCCTGATCATGCATCCGCCGATGCTGTACATGGGCTATGTCGGTTTCTCGGTCGCGTTCGCGTTCGCGATCGCGGCATTGCTCGGCGGCGAACTCGATGTCGCCTGGATCCGCTGGGCGCGGCCGTGGACCAACGTTGCCTGGGCCTTCCTCACGCTCGGCATCACGCTCGGCAGCTGGTGGGCCTACTACGTGCTCGGCTGGGGCGGCTGGTGGTTCTGGGATCCGGTCGAGAACGCCTCGTTCATGCCTTGGCTGGTCGGCACCGCGCTGATCCATTCGCAGGCAGTCACGGAGAAACGCGGCTCGTTCCGTGCGTGGACATTGCTGCTGTCGATCTTCGCGTTCTCGCTGTCGCTGCTCGGCACGTTCCTCGTGCGCTCGGGCGTGCTCACGAGCGTGCACGCGTTCGCGAGCGATCCGAAGCGCGGCCTGTTCATCCTCGCCTTCCTCACCCTCGTCGTCGGCGGTTCGCTGACGATCTATGCGTTGCGCGCGCCGAAGGTGGCGGGCGGCAAACCGTTCCAGATGCTGTCGCGCGAAACCTTGCTGCTGATCAACAACCTGCTGTTCGCCTGCGCCGCGGCGATGGTCCTGCTCGGCACGCTGTATCCGCTCATCGGCGACGCGCTCGGCGTCGGCCGCATCTCGGTCGGACCGCCCTACTTCGGCTTCATGTTCGTGTTACTGATGTTGCCGGTCGTGCTGCTGATTCCGTTCGGGCCGTTCTTCCGCTGGGCTGCGGGCGACTGGCGCGCAACGTTGCGCGTACTCGCACCCGCGCTCGCGTTGGCTGTGGTCTGTGCGCTGATGGCATCGCTGCTCGTCGGCGTCCCGTCCGTGCGCGGCATCGCCGGCGTGGCCGCGAGCCTGTGGGTCGGCATCGGTATCGCGCTGTACGCGCTCAAGCGCTGGCGCGAGGCGCCGCGCGGCCGCCGCTACACGCAGGAAATGCTCGGCATGATCGCGGCGCATTTCGGCGTCGCGATCTTCCTCGCCGGCGTGCTCGTCACCGAGGCGACGAGCGTGGAATCCGACGTGCGCATGGCGCCGGGCGAGACGAAGCACATCGCCGGCCTCGATTTCAAATTCAATGGCGTCGCAGCGGCACAAGGCCCGAACTTCCGCGCCCAGCAGGGCGTGATCGAGGTATCGCGCGATGGAAAAATCATCAGCACGCTCAATCCGCAGAAGCGCCAGTACTCCGGTAATGCACCGGTGCAGACCAAGGCCGACATCCAGCCGGGCCTGTTCCGCGACGTCTATGTCGCGCTCGGCGAATCGCTCGATGACAAGGGCGCCTGGGCCGTACGCATCTACGTCAAGCCGTTCGTGCGCTGGATCTGGCTCGGCGGCCTGCTGATGATGCTCGGCGGTTTCGTCGCCGCGACCGATCGGCGCTTCCGCGCACTGCCCGCGCGCATCGAAGCGCCTGCGACCAGGCCTGCACTGGCCACGACCGAAACGGCACTCGCGCAATGAACCGTCTGCTTCCGCTGCTCGGCTTCTTTGCCCTCGTCGGCCTGCTCGGCTTCGGCATCTGGTGGAACACGCACCACGAGACGAACGAGGTACCCTCGCCGCTGATCGGCAAGCCCGCACCCGAGTTCACTCTTCCACTTTTATACGATTCCACAAAGTCGCTTTCCAAGGCCGACCTGCTCGGCAAGCCCTATCTCGTCAATGTGTTCGGCTCGTGGTGCGCCACCTGCCAGTACGAACATCCGATTCTGACCGCAAAGGTCAAGCCCCTCGGCATCAAATTGATCGGCATGGCATGGAAGGATCCGCCCGAGGACTCGAAGCGTTGGCTCGCCCGTTTCGGCGATCCCTACGATGCGATCGTCAGCGACGCGGACGGCCGCACCGGCATCGACTTCGGCGTGTACATGGCGCCGGAGAGTTTTCTCGTCGATGCGCAAGGCGTGATCCGCTACAAGCGCATCGGCATGTTCACACCAGAACTGATCGAGCGCGAACTGCTGCCCGAGTTGGCCAAGTTGCAACAGGCCAAACCATGATGCGTCGCGCGCTTTCCATCGTCACGATGATGCTGGCCGTCGCGCTGTTCGGCAGCGCCGCGCATGCGATCGATCCGCTGCCGTTCAAGGACCGCGCCGAAGAAGTGCGCTTCCAGAATCTCGCACGTCAGTTGCGCTGCCTCGTCTGCCAGAACCAGGACCTCGCCGACTCCGACGCCGACCTCGCCAAGGATCTGCGCATGCAGGTGTTCGAGATGATGCGCGCGGGCAAGAGCGACGTCGAGATCAAGGACTTCCTCGTCGCACGCTACAACGATTTCGTGCTCTACGACCCACCGCTGAAGCCGGGTACGTACCTGCTCTGGTTCACGCCGTTCGCCCTCGTCGCGATCGGCGCGGTCGCGGTGCTGCGTATCCTGCGCCGGCGCGCGCGCGCCGCGGTCGGCGAGGCGCTCGCACGCGGCGTTCCCATCGACAATCGGGACGACGACTGGTGACCTCCGCATTCCTGATTTTCGCCGCGTTGATGCTGATCGCGGCGCTCGCGTTCGTGCTCGTGCCGCTGTTGCGCGCGCGCGCCGGCGACGATTCACAGAACGAGGCACGGCGCAAGCGCAAGGCGCTGGAAGCAGCACGTGCCGACGGCGTCCCCACCGACGCGGAATACGCCGCGAAGCGCGCCTCGCTCGACTCAGCAGTGCCTGCATCCGCGCCTGCGCGCACGCGCACGGGTTTTGCCGCCGCATTGGCCGTGGCCCTGCTGCTGCCGGCCGCTGCCATCCTGCTCTATCGCCAGGTCGGCGCGCCGCAGGCACTCGATCCGGCTAACCTCGTTGCAACGGTGGGTGACGAAGCCGACGGCCACGGCGCCGATATCGAAGCCGCGATCGCGCAGCTCGCCGAGAAGATGAAACAGAACCCGGACAACGCCGAAGGCTGGATGCTGCTCGGCCGCGCGTACAAGTCGACACGGCGTTTCGCCGACGCGCGCGATGCGCTCAAGCACGCTCACGACCTCCTGCCGGACGATCCCGATCTGATGGTCGAATACGCCGAAGCTCTCGTGCTCTCCGGCTCGGACCGCCGTATCCAGGGCGAAGCGCTCGCTCTGATCGACAAGGCGATCCAGACGAATCCGCAGAATCAGAAGGGTCTGTGGCTGGCCGGCATCGCCGACTCGCAGGCCGGCCGATACACCGAGGCCGTGAACAAGTGGAACACGTTGCTGCCGCTGCTGGCGCCCGACTCCGACGTCGCCGCCTCGGTACGCGAACAGATCGCGCAGGCCGAGGCGTTGCGCGACGGCAAGCCGCTGCCTGCACCTTCCGCACAGACCGCAGTGGAAACATCACCGACCGCCGCACCCGCCAAAACCGTTGCGGAAAAGGATCAGGCAGCAACCACCGGCCCGCATATCGTCGTCAAGGTAACGCTCGAGCCCAAGCTCAAGGATAAGGTCGCACCTGGCGACACGTTGTTCGTCTTCGCCAAGGCGGCGAGCGGTCCGCCCATGCCGCTCGCGATCGCCAGGCTCACCGCCGCCGAGCTACCGGCGAGTGTCACGCTGACCGACGCGATGAGCATGATGCCGAACATGAAGATTTCCGCGTTTCCGCAAATCATCGTCGGCGCACGCATCTCCAAGTCCGGCCAGGCGATCGCGCAAAGCGGGGACCTGCAGACGCTGTCCGCGCCGCTGCAGAACTCGCGTTCCGAGCCGGTGGAATTGACGATAGACCAGGCCGTACCCTGATTCCGGCACGGCTGCGTGTCGCGGGAATCTTGGCGCAACGCTGGACGCGATATAAGCTCCTGCGGCCGCATTCCCGATCTCCCCATACCTCCGCATGTCCGACGCACGCCTGTATTTCCCCCTGCCCTCGCCATTTCCGATGCGCCGAGGCGGCGAGCTTGTCGGCGCACAGCTCGCCTATGAAACCTGGGGCGCACTCAGCGCGGCCCGCGACAACGCGATCCTGATCCTCACCGGCCTCTCGCCCGGTGCGCATGCCGCGTCGAACGCGGCCGATCCGTCGCCCGGCTGGTGGGAAGACATGGTCGGCCCGGACAAGCACATCGACACGAATCGCTGGTTCGTGATCTGCGTCAATTCGCTCGGCAGTTGCAAGGGTTCGACCGGGCCGGCATCCACGAATCCACAAACCGGAAAAGTATACAAACTCGACTTCCCCGAGCTGACTCTCGAAGACGTCGGCAACGCTGCATTCGAACTCGTGCGTGGACTCGGCATCGACCGGCTCGCCTGCCTGCTCGGCAACTCGATGGGCGGCATGGCTGCACTCGGCTATCTGGTTGAGCATCCGGGCAGCGTGCGCGCGCACATCAGCGTTTCGACCGCGCCACAGGCGCAGCCGTTCGCGATCGCGATCCGCTCGCTGCAGCGCGAGGCGATCCGCCTCGACCCGAACTTCAACCAGGGCGAATACGACGAGGCGCACTATCCCGAAACCGGCATGTCGATCGCGCGCAAGCTCGGCGTGATCACCTACCGTTCGGCGATGGAATGGGTCGGCCGCTTCGCGCGCATCCGCCTGGATTCGGACAAGCGCGAGGAAGATCCGTTCGCGGTCGAATTCCAGGTCGAATCCTACCTCGACGGCCACGCCAAGCGTTTCGTGCGCAGCTTCGATCCGAACTGCTATCTCTACCTTTCGCGTGCGAGCGACTGGTTCGACGTCGGCGAGCATGCGCCAGACCCGCGCGGGCACGGCAACGTCGCCGCCGCGCTGAGAAAGATCGACGTCGAGCGCGCGCTCGTGATCGGCGTCTCGACCGACATCCTGTTTCCGTTGACCCAGCAGGAGGAAATCGCCAACGGCCTGCGTACGGCTGGCGCGCACGTCGATTTCGTCGCGCTGGACTCGCCGCAGGGCCACGACGCCTTCCTCGTCGACATTCCGCGCTTCGGCGCGGCCATCGCGGGATTTCTCGCAAAGATGTAGAATTGGTTATAAGCAAATAACCGGAAGTTCGCTGCATGCTCGCCCTCGATTTCCCAGGCTCACGCCATCTGGTCGACCGCCTCGACCGCGCGGTCGACCACGACCGCGAAGCCGACATCGCCAACGCGCTGCGCACGACGCTGTGCGAACTGATCCGCGACCCCTCGGTCAAGCTGCCGCGTTGCATCTTCGAGGAAGTGAAGGACCACTACGCGCGCCGCGAGCTCTACCGCAGCGAGGATTTCGGCTACGCCGTGATCGCGATGACCTGGGGTCCGGGCCAGGGCACGCTCGTGCATGACCACGCTGGCATGTGGTGTGTCGAGGGCGTTTGGCACGGATCGCTCGAGATCACACCGTACGAACTCGTCGAACAGCAGGACGATCGCTACCGCTTCGAATCGCGCGGCACGATGAACGTCGGCCCGGGCTCGGCTGGCAGCCTGATCCCGCCGCACGAATACCACACGATCCGCAACCCGAGCACTGATTCGCTCGCCGTCACCCTGCACATCTACCGCGGGCCGATGACGCAGTGCTCGGTGTTCCGTCCGCTCGACAACGACTGGTACAGCCGCGACCGGCGCGTGCTCAGCCTCGACGCGATGCATTGATTGCGGAACGGCGCGCGGACGTGGCCAGCCTGCCACGATTTGACTTATACTGCGCGACCTCATCGATGCCGGTGTGGCGGAATTGGTAGACGCGACGGACTCAAAATCCGTTTCTGGCAACAGAGTGTGGGTTCGATTCCCTCCACCGGCACCACTGATACAGACAAGCGGCCCTCCGGGCCGCTTTCCATTTATCTCTTGCTCTCCGCCCCGATGCGTTCCTCCCCCATGAACGTATTCCGCCTGATAGCCGCGGCCACCTGCGCGCTGCTCCTCGCCGCCTGCGCCACCACGCCAGCGCTGAAGCACAACCCACTCGCCACCTGGGTACCCTCGCCGAACTACAACGCGCGCAAGGCGATGCTGATCGTCGTGCACTACACCGAGCAGCATTCGGTGCAGGAAAGCCTCGACACCCTGCGCAGCCAGAACAGCCAGGGGCCGGTCAGCGCGCATTACCTCATCGGTGCCGACGGGCACATCTATCAGCTCGTCGCCGACGAGGAGCGCGCCTGGCACGCCGGCCCCGGGCGCTGGGGCACGATCGCCGATCCGAACTCGGCATCGATCGGCATCGAGCTCGACAATGACGGCGTCTCGCCATTCGCAACGGCACAGATCGACAGCCTGCTCGCGCTGCTCGCCGACCTGACCGAACGCCTAGGCATTCCGCGCACGCAGGTCGTCGGCCACGAAGACGTGGCGCCGACGCGCAAGATCGACCCGGGCCCGCTGTTTCCGTGGAAACGCCTCGCCGATGCCGGCTACGGCCGCTGGCCGCAGGGCGAACTCGTCACGCCGCCGGCGGGCTTCGATGCCTGGGCGGCGCTTGCGCAAGTCGGCTACGCGCTCGACGACCGCGAGGCTGCGCTGCGCTCGTTCCATCACCACTTCCGCGGCAATGAGGGCGATGCGCTCGACGATACCGACCAGCGCATCCTCTACGCGCTGACGCGGCAATAGTCAGCTAGGCCAGACGCGGCTTCACCTTGCTGGCGGCAAGCTTTGCATTGCGCCGCGCGGCGTCGATATCGTCGGCGAACGCGAGCGCGACACCCATGCGGCGTTTGACGAAACTCTCAGGCTTGCCGAACAGGCGCAGATCGGTATTCGGCACGGCCAGCGCCTCGGCGACACCATCAAATGCGAGAGCCTTACCTTCGACGCCGCCGTAGATCACCGCCGACGCGCCGGGCGACTTGAGCTGCGTGTTCACGGGCAGGTCGAGGATCGCGCGCGCATGCAGTTCGAATTCGCTCTGCCATTGGCTGATCATCGTGACCATGCCGGTATCGTGCGGCCGCGGGCTGACTTCGCTGAACCAGACCTCGTCGCCCTTGACGAACAGCTCGACGCCGAACACGCCCTGGCCGCCGAGATCGTCGGTCACCTTCTTCGCGACCTCCTGCGCACGCGCGAGTGCGAGCGGCGACATCGCATGCGGCTGCCAGCTCTCGACATAGTCGCCGGCGACCTGCACGTGCCCGATCGGCGCGCAGAACCGGGTTTCGATTTCGCCGGCGGCGTTGCGCGCACGCACTGTGAGCAGGGTGATCTCGTAGTCGAAATCGATGAAGCCCTCGACGATGACGCG
>NZ_DASVOK010000141.1:0-12855 GCF_036383415.1 Rudaea sp.
GGCGTCGCGCGCAGGCGATCGATGGCCGGACGCAGCCGCTTGAGATCGTTCGGATCGACATCCGCGGCCACGCCCTCGACGCGAGGCGTACGAACCGCGGCACGCAGCAGCAATTCGGCAAGCGGCAGCGCCAGCGGATCGGCAGGGGCTATGTCGGCAAGCCACTCGGCGAGCGCACGCAGGCGCCGATACGAGGCAGCGGCCGGCCGCGCGCAGAATGACTGCGCAAGCAACGCCAGGCCCGGCTTGCGCGTTAGCGCATCGCCAGCCGCGGCATCGATCTGGACCAACACCCAGTCACGCGGACCGCGCGCCAGCGCAAAATCGTGCTGACGCATCGACGGCACATAGGCGATGCTGCGCGATCGCAGGCTGTAACGCCGGCCTTCTGTCGCGAATTGTCCGTCAACGTCGCCGAAAAGCACAAATTCGTACACATCATGGAAATGCGGGAATGGCTCGCTCGGCAACGCCTCGCGGCCCTGCCGGACCCGCACGACGCGCACCGGCGCACCCGGGCCGAGTTCGACCGGTTCGCAGATCGGGCGATCGAGATGGGGCAGCGTCACGTTGGCCATTGTCGCCGAAGTTCAGCCGCCGCGACTGAAACTCAGCGTGTACCTAGCAAACGCACCTGCATCGGCTTCAAGGGCGCATCGGCTGGAGCAGCTGGCTTGTCGTCGAGCAGATCGATCCAGTCGGTTCGGCCAACCGTTGCAGCATCCAATTCGGGACGCGCCTCGGCCTGGCCCAGATTGACGATCAGCAAGGTCTGGCGCGGCCCAGCGGAGCGCAGGATGCAGAGCACGTTGGTGCGGTCATCGCAGAGGATGCGCTGGCTGCCCACGCGCAATTCCATCCGGTCATGGCGCAGCGCAAGCAGTTTGCGATACCAGCGATAGATCGAATCCGACCTGCCCTCTTCTTCCTCGAGCGAGACGCCGTCATGCGAGCGGTTGTAACGCTCGCTCCACCAGCGCTCGCCGCCGCGATACCAGATCGCCGAACCCGGTGCCTCGAGGTCGGCCTGCCAGCGGAACGCCTCGCGCGCCGGAATCTGGATGCCGTCGGAGATTTCGATGTTCTTCAACTCGCGGCCGCGCATGCCGAGTTCCTGTCCGTAGTAGATGAGCGGCTCGCCCTTGAGCGCGAGCAGGATTGCCGCGCCCGCGCGAGCGCGCGCCGGATCGTCGCCGACGACGGACATGTAGCGGTCGACATCGTGGTTTTCGAGGAAGAGCACCTGGCCCTTGCCGCGCGGCGTCTTCGCCTCGGTCACGCGGATCGCGTCGACGATCTCGCGCTTGTCGAGCTTGGTCAGCGCGCCGCGCAGCGGGAAGGCGAAGACGAGATCGGCGTGGCCGCGCTTGAGCCAGTCGTCGCCATAGCCCCAGTCCGCTTGCTCGGCGAGGATGCGCAGGTTCGGGCGGCGCGCCTTGAGTTCGCGGAACATCGGCGTCCAGAAGTCGGCGAACAGATGCTTCTCGATGCCCTTGTTGTCGAGATCGTCCATCATGTGGTCGATGCGCAGGCCATCGACACCGTCGACGCCACTGCCGTCGCCATGCGGATCGATCCAGAACAGCATCAGGTCGCGGAAGTAGCGCTGCACCTTCGGCTGCTTCAAGTCGACCATCGCGATGCCGTAGTCGCGGCCGTCGTAGCCTTTCCATTTCGGCTTGTCGAGAAAATACTCCGCGACGCAGTGTTCCTTGTCGCGCCAGAGCAGGTAGTCCGCCCAGGGCGCCCCCGGCTTGCACTTCGACTCCTCCCACCAGGGATGGCCTTCGGCGACGTACTGGAACTCCTGGTCGAGGTAGACCTTCAGCCCATGCGCGTGTGCGGCGCGCACGAAGGCGAAGTAGTCGTCCATCGTGCCGTAGGCGGGATCGATTGCCTTGAACTCGGTGGCGAAGTAGTTGTGGTAGTACGGCGAGGGTTGCAGCGGCGTGAGCAGGATCGAAGTGATGCCGAGCTCACGCAGATAGTCGAGTTTTTCGGTCAACCCCTTGAGATCGCCGACACGATCACCGTTGCCATCGCGGAAGCTGCGCGGCATGACGTGATAAAACACCTCGCCATCGGACCGCGACAGCGGCGCCGTCGCGACTTTCCCCGTCGTGGCACAAGCCGCGAGCACGGCGAAGACGAAGCTTGCGACCAATGATTTCAGGATTCTCATTCCGGGCTCTCCGATCCAGTCCTGCCGCGCAATGTCTCGCCGAAGAAACGCAGCGTGTCGGCCAGCGCCTGCGTCCAGTACCGCCAATCGTGACCACCCGCGTTCTCGACATAGCGATGCGCGACGCCGGCCGCGGCAAGCGCAAGATGCAGCTCGCGATTGGCGTCGAGCAGCGCATCCTCGCGCCCGCAGTCGAAGCGCAGCGGCGGCAGCACGGCTTGCGCGCCGAGCAGTGCGGCGAGAACGCTGCGGTCGGCAGGCGCGGCGCTCCAATCTTCCCGCCCGTGATCAAGCAGCGCGTCGAGCTGCGCGACGTCGGTGATCGCCGAATGTGCCGCGGCAGCGGCGATGCGCTGCGGATATTTCCCGGCCAGCCTGAGCGCGCCGAAACCGCCCATGCTCAGGCCGGCGACGAGCAGCGGCGAACGTTGCGTGCAGCCGGGCACGATCGCGCACGCCAGCGCCGGCACTTCGTCGACGATCCAGCGTTCGGCGTCTTCGGACGCATGCGCCACGTAACCCGAGCCGTCGCCGGCGAGACCATCCGAGGGCATCAGCAATGCGACGGGCGGCAGTGCGCCTGCTGCGATCAATCGCGTTGCGGTGAGATGCGCCGCGCCCTTCAGCGCCCACGCCCAGTGTGAACCGTACACGCCATGCAGCAACAGCACGATCGGAAGATCGTCGACGCCGCGCGCTTGCGCCGGCACGAACACGCTGATGTCCGCGCGACGCCGCAGCGCGGCGCTTTTGACCGTGACGAATTGCAGTCCATCCGTGTCGATCGCGGGATCGGATCGCTCGATATTGCGCAGCGGCGGCGAATTCGCACTCATGCGATCTGCAGCACACCCTTGCTGCTGTGCCCGGCGAGCATGTCGTCGAATGCCTGGGCCAGCGCCGCGAGCGGATAACGGTGGCTGATCAGCGCGGCGAGTTCGAGTTGGCCTTGCGCGACCCAGTCGAGCAGGCGCGGGAAATCGCGCGCCGGCACGCAACCGCCGTACAGCGGCGCGAGGTAGCGTTTGTTCCAGAACAACTGTGGCAACTCCAGCGTTGCCGGGCCATGCGCGCCGCTGACCTGCAACGCATTGCCGCCGTTGCGCGTGAGACGCAACGGCAGGAATGCGAGCGCAGGCACGCCGGTCGCCTCGAACGCGTGATCGACGCCGCGGCCGTCGCTGAGCGCGCGCACGGCCGTGACCAGATCTTCGTGGTCGCCGTCTCCGGCACGCAGGGCGTGGGTCGCGCCGAATTCCCGCGCACGCTGCAGGCGCGCAGGCACGCGATCGATCGCGATGATCGTGCGCGCACCTGCGAGACGCGCGCCCTGGACCACGTTGAGGCCGACTCCGCCGCAGCCGAGAACCGCCACCGATTCGCCCGGTGCGACCGCGGCGACGTTGATCGCCGAGCCGACGCCGGTCATCACCGCACAGCCGAGCACGCAGGCGTGATCGAGCGGCAGTCGCGGCGGCAACGGCGTCAACGCCTCGGCACGCACCAAAGTATATTTTGCGAACGTGCCCAAGTGGAACGCGCGCTCGATCGTGCGCCCGCGCCAGCGCGTCGCACCGGCATGCGCGCGGCTCGTACCGAAACGCGTGGGATCGAGTTCGTGGGTGCGCTCGCACAGCGCATCGGCGCCGCGACCACACTGGAAACATGCGCGGCAGGGAATCGCCCAGTTCAGCAGCACCGGCTGACCGGGCGCGAAACCCGTGACGCCCGCGCCGATCGCATCGACATGTCCGGCACCCTCGTGGCCTAGCACCAGCGGCCCCGGCCAATTCAATGCCGCATGGTCGGTGTGGCAAACACCCGCGGCGGCGAGCGCGACGCGCACTTCGCCCGGCCCCGGCGCATCGACCTCGATCGTGTCGACGACGAAACCACCGGCACCGTCGCCTATCAACGCAGGTCCGCTGACAGCGGCGGCAGTCATGCGCGCTCGAACAGCACCGGATTCTTCGGTGTGTTGATGATCTCCCCGACCCTCGCGCCGGGGCACCAGCGCTCCCAATCGGCCTGCTGCATCTTGTTGACCGGGGCCTGCAGGCGCATGTCGCGATCCATGTAGATCACGGTCATCACCGAACGCGGATTCGCAGAGCGGTTCGGACCGGCGCGGTGGAAAGTCCAGCCGAGATGAAAGCTCACCTCGCCGAGCGCAAACGGCTCGTCGACGACGCGGAAGCCCTGGGTATCGAGATTCGCGGTGATCGCGCGCTCGCTTTCGTCGGAAATTTCCAGATCGCGACCGAATTCCTCGCGCTGACTGCCGGCGTAGAACGCCAGCGGCCCCATGTCCATAGGCACGGCTTGCAACGGCACCCACGCAGTGATCGAGCGGTCGCTCGCGAGCGGCCAGTAGAACTGGTCGGCATGCGCGGGAGTGAAGCCGCCGCTCGGCTCCTTGTACAGCGACTGGTCGTGGTAGAGGCGCACGCCGTCGACCTGCAGCAACGCGGCAGCGAGGCCGGCGAGGCGCTTGCCGAACACGAACTCGCGCGCGAGGCCACCCTGCTCCCACAGATTCATGACCTGCAGGAAGGCGCGGTCGTAGGTGCTGCGTTGTTCGAGCGGCAGAGTCTGCGTGTTCAGCGCGATGGTGAGCCGCGCGATCTCCTCGCCGTAGTGGCGCAATTCGTCGGCATTGAACACGTCCTTGAGGCGGACGAAACCGTCGCGGCGGAAATCGGCGAGCTGCCGCTCCGTCAACGCATGGGGTCTGTCGAGATCGATCGCCACGTGCGCGCTTCCTCAGCGGGTTGCAGATGTGGCGATACTAGGCTCGTGAGCGCCGAATCGCATCGGCGGGCGTTGTCGAACCAAGCGGGAAAACTATCGGATTCATGACCTCCACGCCGTCGCGGAGGCCACAGCGTACGCTGCTGCTCAGACGTTGAAGCGGAAATGCAGCACGTCGCCTTCCTTGACCAGGTACTCCTTGCCTTCAAGGCGCAAACGGCCCGCGTCGCGCGCTCCGGCCTCGCCCTTGTATTTGATGTAGTCGTCGTAGGCGATCGTCTCGGCGCGGATGAAGCCGCGCTCGAAATCGGTATGGATCACGCCGGCCGCCTGCGGCGCGGTCGCGCCCTTCTTCACCTGCCAGGCGCGAACCTCTTTTTCGCCCGCGGTGAAGTAGGTCTGCAGGCCGAGCAATTTGTAGCCGGCGCGGATCACGCGGTTCAGGCCCGGCTCGTCGAGGCCCATGTCCTGCAGGAAGGCGATCTTGTCGGCGTCGTCGAGCTGCGAGAGTTCCTCCTCGATCGCCGCGCACACCGGCACGACTTCGGCGCCTTCGGCCTTGGCGCGCTCGACGACCTTGTCGAGGAACGGATTGTCGTGAAAGCCGTCTTCCTTGACGTTGGCGATGTACATCAACGGCTTCAAGGTCAGCAGGAACAGATCGCGCACGAGCGCCTTCTCGTCGTCGTCGAGGCCGGCCGCGCGTGCGGGCCTGCCCTCGCTGAGTACCGTCGCGAGCTTCTGCAGCACAGGGCGCTTGGCCAGTGCTTCCTTGTCACCAGACTTGGCCGAACGCTCGACGCGCTGCAAAGCCTTGTCGACCGAGTCGAGGTCGGCAAGCGCGAGTTCGGTATCGATCGTGTCGATGTCGGAGATCGGATCGATCTTGCCGGCGACGTGGACGATGTCCGCGTTCTCGAAGCAGCGCACGACGTGCGCGATCGCATCGACCTCGCGGATGTGCGCGAGGAACTTGTTGCCGAGCCCTTCGCCCTTGGAAGCACCGGCGACGAGGCCCGCGATGTCGACGAACTCGATCGAAGTCGGGATGATCTTGAGCGGCTTGGCGATGCTCGAAAGCGCCTCGAGGCGCGGATCGGGCACCGGCACGACGCCGACGTTCGGATCGATCGTGCAAAAAGGAAAGTTCGCCGCGGCGATGCCCGCCTTGGTCAGCGCGTTGAAGAGAGTCGACTTGCCAACGTTCGGCAGGCCGACGATGCCGCATTTGATGCCCATGAGGAGTCCGTGAGACGGAAAACGAAAGATGCAAAACGTGGGGACTCGCCATTGCGAATCTCACATCTTGCATCTGGCGTCTTACTCTTTCGCCGTGTGCAACTTCTTCATCGCCTCGTTGAAGTCTCCACGCACCGCAATCGGCAATACCTCGAGCGAACGTCCGACCGCATCGATGATCGCCTTCTCATCGTCGACACCGGGCCGACCGAGCACCCAGGACGTGACGCGATTCTTGTCACCCGGATGGCCAATACCAAGGCGCAGCCGGTGAAACTTGCCGTGACCGATATGCGCAAACGTGTCGCGCAGGCCGTTCTGCCCGCCATGGCCGCCATCGAACTTGAGCCTTGCCGCGCCTGCGGGCAGGTCGAGGTCGTCGTGCGCGACGAGCATTTCCTCGGGTTCGATCTTCCAGTAGCGCAATGCCGACTGGATCGCGATGCCGCTCTTGTTCATGTAGGTCGTCGGCTTGAGCAGCCATAGCGTCAGGCCGTCGACAACGATCTTAGCCGTCTCGCCGTGCAGCTTCGACTCCATGCCGAAACGCACACCGTGCGCCTGCGCCAAGGCGTCAATAAACCAGAACCCGGCATTGTGCCGGGTTCGCAGATGTTCGGACCCGGGATTGCCGAGGCCGACGAGAAGACGCAAATTCGCCATGACGAGCCGGGTGCCACGCACCCGCCGGACACGGCTCCCGCCACCAGACGGCAGCGGGAGCCGAGGCGGTTACTTCTTCTCGTCTTTCTTCGCAGCGGCGGCCGGAGCAGCGGCCGGAGCGGCGGCAGCGGTAGCGCCCGCAGCGGCGGCTTCCACCGGAGCGGCTTCGACTTCTTCCTTGACTTCCGCGGCGGTGACCACGGCCGCATCGTGCTCCTTGCCCAGACGCAGCTCGGGGATTTCCACACCCTCGGGCAGCGTGATCTCGGAAAGATGCACGATGTCGCCCACGTCGAGATTGGCGAGATCGACTTCGATGTACTCCGGCAGATGCTTGGGCAAGCAGGAGATTTCGATGTCGTTGAGCGCATGCGAGATCAGCACGCCCGCCTTCTTGCCGGCCGGCGACTTCTCCTGGTTGAGGAAGTGCAGCGGCACGCGAATGCGGATCGCCTTGTTCTCGTCGACGCGCTGGAAGTCCAGGTGCATCAGCTGCTGCTTGAACGGATGGCGCTGCAGGTCACGCAGCAGCACTTTCTGCACGTCGCCGTTGAGCGACAGGTCGAGAATGGCCGAGTAGAACCATTCGTGCTGCGAGGCAAGCCAGACGTCGTTGTGCTCGATCTGGATACTGACCGGGGCGAGTTCGCCGCCGTAGACGATGGCCGGAACCTTGCCCGTGTTGCGCAGGCGGCGGCTCGCACCCCTCCCGTCGTTGTCACGGCGTTCGACCTTGATTACATGTGAAGTTGCCATTTTTGAAACTACCTTTGTGTTGCAGTTGAACCGCCTCGCGGCGGTGATGACACTCCCCCGCGACCAGGGGAGTGGGTTACCGGCTCCAGCCGGTGGTCTCGGCACAGGGATGTGCCGACGCAGCATCGCACAAGCGATGTTGCGGTAAACGTGGCGCGGCTATGCCGCGACCGTTTGCACGCGACCCGCGGCAGGATGCCCGGTGTCGCGCAAAAAAAAAATCAGTCCACGTACAGCGAGCTCACCGACTCGCCGAACGCGATGCGGCGGATCGTCTCCGCCAGCAGTTCCGCCACGCTGAGCTGACGGATCTTGCTGCAGGCCTTCGCCTCCTCCGACAGCGCGATCGTGTCGGTGACAACGAGTTCGTCGAGCTGCGAGCCGTTGAGGTTGCGGATCGCCGGCCCCGACAGCACCGGATGCGTGCAGTAGGCAACCACGCGCTTGGCGCCGTTCTTCTTCAGTACCTCGGCGCCGGCGCAGAGCGTGCCCGCGGTGTCGACGATGTCGTCGATCAGCACACAGACCTTGTCTTCGACGTCACCGATGATGTTCATCACCGCAACCTCGTTCGCGCGCGGCCGGCGCTTGTCGATGATCGCGAGGTCCGCATCATCGAGGCGCTTGGCGATCGCGCGTGCGCGCGCCACGCCGCCCACGTCGGGGCTGACCACGATCAACTCTTCGGGGCGGTTGTAGCGCCAGATGTCGGCGAGGATGACCGGCGAAGAGTATACATTGTCCAGCGGTATATCGAAAAATCCCTGGATCTGGTCCGCGTGCAGATCCACGGTCAGCACATGGTCGGTGCCGACCGTCGAAATCATCTTCGCCGCCACCTTGGCCGTGATCGGCACGCGCGCCGAGCGCAGGCGGCGATCCTGCCGCGCGTAGCCGAAGTACGGGATCACCGCGGTCACGCTGGCGGCCGACGCGCGCTTGAGCGCATCGATCATCACCAGCAGTTCCATGAAGTTTTCCGCGGTCGGCGCCGACGTCGGCTGGATCACGAACACTTCCTGGCGGCGCACGTTTTCGTCGATCTCGACGCGCACTTCACCGTCGGAGAACGTCGTCACCTGCGCCTTGCCGAGCGGCACGTTCAACACCTTGCAGATGTCGAGCGCGAGCTGCCGGTTGGCGTTGCCCGAAAAAATCTGCCAGCCGCTGCGTTCGCCGCGGCCGAGCGGATAGGTTCCGGAATAACCTGCCGCCGGATTGATCGTGTTCACGGATTGGACCTTGTCAGGGTTCGATCGTTGCAGGGTGGCTGGGCCGGTAGGATTCGAACCTACGGATGCCGGGATCAAAACCCGGTGCCTTACCGCTTGGCGACGGCCCACCGATTCGTCATTTCAGCCGTCCTCCCTGACGGCAAAGAACAGACCAGCATCCATGCTGGACTCTTCAAAGAGCGTTTCCCGGCGCAAGCCGGGGCTCCAATTATCTTTTCAGCTCTTTACCAATCCGATACGCATCCACCGCATCGAACAACGGCGATCGATTCACACCGTGTGCGCGATACGCCGAAAACTCCGTCGGACACGCACTCACGATGGCTTCGGCTTCATCGCGCGATTTCACTGCGACAAAAACACAGCCGCCGCTGCCGCTCAATCGCGCATCCCCGAATCGACCGAGCCAGTCCAGCGCCGCCGCGACATTCGCATAGCGCGCACGCACGACCGGAGTGAAAATGTTGCCCGTTTCAATCCCTGAAAGAAAGCTCTCTATTGTCGCCGGAGGGGAATTCCGTGTCAATTCCGCAGCTTGGAACAGCGCTACTGTCGGCACCGTCGCGCGCGGGTCGAGAACGACGTATTCGCGCGGCGGCAGCACGATCGGCACGAGCTTTTCGCCAACGCCCTCGGCCCAGGCGGAATGGCCACGCACGAACACCGGCACGTCGGCGCCGAGGCGCAGGCCGAGTTCCGCCAGTTCGTCGACGGACAGGCCCGTCTCCCACAATTCGTTGAGCGCGACGAGTACGGTCGCCGCATCCGAGCTGCCACCACCGAGGCCGCCGCCCATCGGAATGCGCTTTTCCAGCGCGATATCGACGCCGAACTCCGCTTCAGCATATTCGACCAAAGCGCGTGCGGCACGCACGCACAGGTCGTGCTCCGGTTCGATCCCGGGCGCGCCATCCACGCGCACGATCTGCGCATCGTGGCGCACACGCAGGCGCAGCGTGTCACCCCAGTCGAGCAGTTGGAACACCGTCTGCAGCAGGTGATAGCCGTCGGCGCGGCGGCCAACGATGTGCAGGAACAGATTGAGCTTGGCCGGCGCAGGCCAGATGCTCCATCCGCCTTCGGCCGCGGTCGTCAATCGAAACTCCATGACTGGATCACGAGCCTGACCTTGTCTTTGCCGCGTGTCGCGAACACCTTCTTCGGCAACGGCGGCGAGAGATCGTCGAACCAGTCAAGATATTCGACCGTCCAGCCTCCCTGCACCAGTTGCGCCGGCAATTCCTTCTCGCCGAATTGCATCTGCGCCGGATCGCCTGCGACACGCAGGCCCAGCGCCCAGCGACGCAGCGCGGCGAACGGCACTTCGGCACCGAGGCGCTCGCGCAGCAGCGTTTGCGGATCGCGACCGACCTCGGCCTGCGCATCGACGCCTTCAAGCACCGCATGATCGGCGTCGCCGCTGAGCCGCAAGGTCCGACCGTTCGCACCGCGCACGCTGAACGAATACGCGTCGCCGTCCTGACGCCAGGTCAAATCACCCGAGCCGCCGTTCGCCCCCGATACGGCGATGCGTGCCTCCAGCGTCCAGCGCGACTTGCCCGCCAGCGCCGCCTCACGCGCGTCCTGCGCGGCCAGCGCTTCCGGCGTCGCCGCGTTCTGCTTCACGCGCATCGGCGCGCAGGCGGCGAGCATCGAGACGAGGGCCACCGAAAGCAGCAGGCGAAGTGTGCGCATCGCGGAACGCTCGGGGAAATCCATCGAACGAATCTGCATCAGCGCCGCGATGCCACGCTCTTGTCGCGCACGGCCTTGAACTCCGAACCCGCCTTCCATTCGGGCCAGAGCGCGGAGTTGGCGAGGTCGCGACCGATGGCGTACATCAGCGTGATGTCCTGCACCGCACCGTCGAGTTTCCAGTCGGGGCCATAGGCGTCGCAGGGCTGGTGATAGCAATGACCGGTGTAGTCGTCGACCCACTTCTGCCCGACCGCGCGGCCACCGTCGACGAGATCGGAAGCGCCGGCGATGCCCATCATCAGCAGCACCGGCACGCCGCGCTTGGCGAACGAGAAATGATCGGCGCGATAGAACAGACCGCGCTCGGGCAGGCTCTCGGGCGTGATCGTGCGTCCTTGTGACTTGGCGAAGCGCGCGAGATCGTCTTCGAGACTGTCCTTGCCGCCGCCGACAAGAATCACGTCGCGCGCTTTGCCGGCGGTTTGCAGCACGTCGATGGTCAGATTGGCGACGGTCTTTTCCAGCGGATAGACCGGATCGAGCGCATAAGCCTCCGAGCCGAGCAGGCCGCGCTCTTCCGCGGTCCACACGCCGAAGACGATGCTGCGCTTCGGCGCCGGCTGCGCCTTGAACTGGCGCGCGATCTCTATCAGGCCGGCGACGCCGATGCCGTCGTCATTGGCGCCGCGACGGATCGTGTTGCCCTGCGCATCAGCCGGCCCCTTGCCGTAGGCATCCCAATGCGCGCCGTAGAAAACGACTTCATCGGCGCGCGTCGTGCCCGGAATCTTCGCCAGCACGTTGTGGCTTTCGACGACCTCGTGCTCGACCGGGATATCGGCCGAGAACGTCTCGCCCTTGAGCACGACAGGGCGGAAATCCGCGCGCCGCGCGGCCTTGCGCTGCGCGGCCAGGTCGAGGCCCGCGTCGGCGAACAATTTCGTCGCTGCATCGCCCGAGATCCAGCCCTGCAGCGCGAGAGAGGTCAGCTTGTCCGGCGCGCGCACGATGTCGTAGTTCTCGCCATGCGGACTGACGACGACGTTCCAGCCATAACCCGCGCCGGGCGTGTCGTGCACGATCAGCGCGCCGATCGCGCCATGGCGCGCGGCTTCCTCGTATTTGTAGGTCCAGCGACCGTAGTAGGTCATCGTCTTGCCGCCGAAGCGGCCGTAGACCGACTCGTCTTTCGTCGCTTCGAAGTCCGGATCGTTGACGAGGAACACCGCGACCTTGCCCTTGAGATCGACGCCCTTGAAGTCGTCCCATTGGCGCTCCGGCGCATTGACGCCGTAGCCGACGAAGACCAGCGGCGCACGCTCGATCAGCGCACGATCGTCCGGACGGACTGTCGACAGATACACTTCGTTGCCGCGCTGCCACGACTGCAGGCTGCCGCCGACATTGACGCCGAGCGCCTTCGGCACGCCAAGCTTGGTGCGCAGCAACGGCGCCGCCTGTACCCAACCGCCGTCCTTGCCGCCCGGCGCAAGACCGAGCGCCTCGAACTGGCCGATCAGATAGCCGACCGAACGCTCCTCGCCGCGCGTGCCGGGCGCGCGACCTTCGAAGAAATCCGAGGACAGGGTCTGCACCGTGTTCGCGATGCGCTCGGCACTGAGCTGTTGCGCGGCGACGGGCAAGGCAAAAGCGCAGAACGACAACGCAACAGGCAGAAATTTCATCAAGGCATCATCTGAAAGGACGACATGATTCTAAGCCGAAAGTCTTCGCGACGACGCGCAGGCGCAACTACGAAGCCAATCGCTTGATCGTTTCGAGCAGCACCTTGTTGCCGGCATCCTTCTTGCGCCCCTCTTCCCAGACTTGGCGCGCTTCGTCCTTGCGCCCGGACACCCACAGCACTTCGCCGAAGTGCGCGGCGATTTCGGGGTCGCGCTGCTTGGTGTAGGCACGACGCAACTGCTCGACCGCGGCGTCGAGATTGCCGAGGCGATATTGCACCCAGCCCATGCTGTCGAGGATCGCCGGCTCGCCCGGCTTGAGCGCGAGCGCCTTCTCGATCAGGCCGAGCGCTTCGGTCTTCCTGTCGGTGCGATCGGCGAGGGTGTAGCCGAGCGCATTCAACGCGTCGGCGTTGTCGGGCTTGAATTCGAGCAGGCGGCGCAGGTCGCGGATCGCCTCGTCGACGCGGTCGGCGCTCGCACAGGCCAGCGCGCGCCCGTAGAGCAGGCGCGGGTCATCCGGCAAGGCTTGCAGGCCGCGATCGTAGACCGCGATCGCATCGGCCTCGCTCCTGCCCTTGTCGCCGACCAGTTCGGCCTCGAGCAGGAACACTTCGCCGAGCGTCTTCGCCTCGTCGGCGACGCG
>NZ_DASVOK010000142.1:0-3724 GCF_036383415.1 Rudaea sp.
ATCGCATCGTCCGCGCGCGCGTTCGCCGAGGAAGTCGGCCACGGCAACGGCGTCGTCTTCCGCGAAGGCGACGTCGGCGCACTCGCCGCCGCGATCACGCGCCTGCTCGACGAACCGTTCCTCGCCGCCGACTGGGCCGCGCAGGCGCAGCGGCTGTCGCGGCAACGCACCTGGCCGGTGATCGCGCGCCGGTTCCGCGAAATGTTCGAAACCCTGACCGAGGCGAAAGCGCATGCAGCGTGAAACCAACATCCGCCGGGCCGCTTTGCTGTTCGCTGTCGGCGCGCTTCTTCTCGTTGCAGCCTGCCAGTCGCAGCCGTTGCCGCCGCTTGCGCTCAAGGCGCCGCGCGCGGTGGTGTGGAACGATTTCCTCGGCGTCAACGCACAGTTCCACTGGTTTCCGCCGAAAGTATACAAACGCCAGATGCAGGCGCTGCACGCGCTCGGCCTGTCGTGGGTACGCCTCGGCCTGCAATGGGAACTGCTCGAACCCGAGCCCGGCAAGTTCCGCTACGACGTGCTCGATCCGATCGTGGACGCGATGCGCGACGACAGTTTGCAGCCCGAGGTCTATCTCGTCGGCTCGGCGAGCTTCGCCACGACTGCGCCGGTGAGCGCGCGCGAATTCCGCGACCAGTATCCGCCGCGCGATGTCGACGAATACGCGCGCACGCTCGCCGGGCTCGCACAGCGCTATCCAAGCGTCGCCGCGTGGCAGGTCTGGAACGAGCCGAACCTGCCGGGCTTCTGGCGCCCGCACGAGGATCCCGACGGCTATGCGCGCCTGTTCCTCGCCAGCGCGAAGGCACTGCACGCGGCTGTGCCCGACAAACCCGTCGTGCTCGGTGGCTTCGCCTATTTCGGCGAGATGGGCGTGCTCGGCGGCTCGATGATCGAGGCGATCGAGGCGCGCGCGCTGGCCGCGCAGGCGAACTTGGCGCTGGCGCAGATCGATCCTCCCGTCGTCGCCTATCACCCGTACACGCTCTACCCCGAAGGCAACAAACCGACCTCGCGCGAGTTCCTGGACAAGTCGCGCAAGCTCAACGCGCACCTGCGCACGCTTGGCGTGAAGCAGATCTGGGCCGACGAGTGGGGCTGGTCGAGCTACGCCGGGCCGAAGGAGGAACAGCCGATCATCGGCGCCGACGGCCAAGCCGATTTCCTCCTGCGCCGGCTCGCGCTGACGAGCGCGCTCGACTTCGATCGCGTGTTCCTGTTCACCCTCTCCGACCTCGATCAGCGCGCCTCGGTGCGCGACCGCAGCTACGGCCTGCTCGACCTCGCCGCGCAGCCGAAGCCGGCGTATCTCGCGCTGCAACGCTTCCTCGCGATCACCGGCGCGCGCCTCGAACCGGCCGACACGCCCGCATTCGCCGATCCACCTTCGGGCCTGATCGGCATCACCTGGACGCGCGCGGACGGCCATCGCCTGTTCATGTTCTGGGCCGCGGACGCGGGCGAGGTGAAGCTCGCGCAGATTCCCCGCGCGACGCTGCACGATCCGCTCGCCGGCACGCAGCGCGATCTCGCCGCAGGCACCGACGGCGCGCTGCATGTGCCGGTAACGCCTCACCTCGCCCTGCTGGAGTGGACACCATGAAAGCCCCGCGCATGCTCTGGGCGATGCCGTACCTGCCGTGGCCGACGACGAGCGGGGGCAAGCTGCGCCAGTTCCATCTGCTGCGCTGCCTCGCCGACCGCGGCTACCGCATCACCCTGCTCGTGCAGTCGAAGACGCCGCTCGACGATGAAGCGCGTTGCACGCTTGCGCCGCTGGTCGAGCGCCTGATCGTGATGCCACGGCGCCCGCTCAAACACCCGCGCACGCTCGCCGGCGTACTGTTCTCCGGCTATCCGCTGCTGGTCTGCGTCAACGGTTTCGCACCCGGTCTTGAGGCGCGCTTCGAGGCGCTGCTCGACGAGCCCTGGGACATCGTGCAGATCGAGCACAGCTATGCGCTCGAACCGTACATTGCCGCACTCGCGCGGCGCGGGCAGGCGTTCGTGCTGTCAGAGCACAATCTCGAATCGGGCTTGAGCGCCGCCACTTACCAGCGCCTGCCAGCGCTGCTGCGCCCGTTCGCGCATATCGATCAACGTCGCTATCGGCGTTGGGAACGCAACGCGCTCGCCAACGCGACCGAGGTTATCGCGCTGACCGAAGGCGATGCCGCGAGCTTCCGCGCGATCAGCGGCCGCTCGGCGCATCTCGTCGTCAACGGCGCCGACACCAGCGCGACCGCGAACCTCGCGCCTGATCATTCGAGTCAGCGCGTGCTCTTCGTCGGCAACTTCGAATATGCGCCGAACCTCGAAGCGGTGGCGTTCGCGCTCGACGAAATTCTGCCGCGCGTCTGGCAGGCGCTGCCGCAGGCACGTTTCGCCGTGTGCGGCTACCAGCTGCCGGCCGAATGGGCGCAACGCTGGCCCGACCCGCGCATCGAATGGCGCGGCTTCGTCGCCGATCTGCGCACGGTGCAGCGCGACTCGAGCGTGTTCCTCGCACCATTGCGCCAGGGCGGCGGCTCCAAGCTCAAGGTGCTCGAAGCGCTCGCCGCGGGCCTGCCGCTAGTGTCGACCGCGCAGGGCGTGTCCGGTCTCGGCGTGCACGACCGCGAACACTACCTTGCCGGCGAGAGCGCCGAAGAACTCGCCGCGGCGACGATCGATCTCCTGCAATCGCGCGACCTCGCGACGCGGATCGGCGCCGCCGGCCGTCGCTACGTGCGCGAGCACCACTCGTGGGAGCACGCGGCGAACCAACTCGAACAAGTCCATCACAGCCTGGAATTATGCGCATAGGAATCGACTACCGCCCCGTCACGATCTCGCCCTACTCCGGCATCGGCCGCCAGGTGCTGGCGATGGAGGAAGTGCTGCGCGCGCGTCCGCAGACGACGCTGGAATTGTTCAGCGCCTGTCCGCCCGGGCATCCGCATCGCGACATCGCGCACTGCCCCGACTCGGCCATTCCGGTGTATCGCCTGCATCGGCCGCTGCCGCGCTGGCGTTTCGAATCGCAGTTCCTGCCGGCCGAAGTCGCCGGGCTCGACCTCGATCTCTACATCGCCACGGCGAACGCCGGGCTGCCGCTCGGACACAAGCCCGCGAACGCGCGCTATGCGCTGCTGCTGCACGACGTGTTCCAACTCACCCTCGACAACCGCCATCGCTCGTGGATGACCGCGCTCGCCTATCGCAACCTCGACCGCTTCGCGATCGGCCACTCGGTCAAAGTCGCGGACGTGATCTGGACACCGTCGCGCTACACCGCGAGCGAGGTTGCGCGTCTGTTTCCGGAACACTCCGCCAAGCTGCGCGTGCTGCCGAACTGCGTGAGCTTCCACAATGGCGCCGCGCCGCCGCCCGATCTCGCCGCGCCGTTGCCGGAGGGGCGCTACTGGCTGCTTGTCGGCACCTGGGAGCCGCGCAAGAACACGACGTTCTTCCTCGACTGCCTCGCCAACGCGCGCGCACAAGCCGTCAACGGCACCGAGTTCCCCGAAGTCGTCATCGTCGGTTCGCCCGAGGATCTCTCTGAGCGTCATCGGCACACGCCGGGCGTGCGCTTCCTCAATCGCCTCGACGATCATTCGCTGCAGGCGCTGTATGCCGGTGCGGAATGCTTCTGGCATCCCGCCTATGCGGAAGGATTCGGTCTGCCCGTGGTCGAGGCGCTGCGCAACGGCACGCCGGTCGCGGTCGCGCACGGCAGCGCGCT
>NZ_DASVOK010000143.1:0-24245 GCF_036383415.1 Rudaea sp.
GGCGATCGACGCGGTGCTCGAGCGCAACACGCCCGCGTTCCGCGCGCGCGTTACTGGTCGCGTCTTCGTCCACATGGGCACGACCTCGCCCGAATATTCGCATGCGTTGGAGCGCGATCTGGTCGCCTGTGGAGCGCGCTACGTCGAAGCGCCGGTTTCCGGCTCGCGCGTTCCGGCCGAACAAGGGCGACTGGTCGGCATGGTGTCGGGCGCCGCCGATGTGGTGGAAGCAGTGCTTCCGTTGCTTGAACCGCTGTGCACGCAATGGTTTCGCTGTGGTGCGGTGCCCGGCGCATTGCGCATGAAGCTGGCGGTGAACCACTATCTCATCGCCACGGTGGTCGCGCTCTGCGAAACCGTGTATGCGGCCCGCGCATCTGGCATCGACCTCGCGCTCCTGCGTCGTATCCTCAATGCCGGCCCAATGGCCAGCGAAGTATCGCGCACCAAGCTCGACAAGCTGGTGCGAGAGGACTTCTCGCCGCAGGCCGCAGTGCGCGACGTGGCGACGATCGCCGATCTGGTCGCCGACCAAGCCGCGTGTGCGGACGCATCGGTTCCGCTCATGCGCGATTGCGTCACGCTGTTCCGGTGCGCGCACGATGCCGGGATGGGTGATCTTGACATGGCCGCGGTGGTGAATGCGTTCGGTTTTGCCGAATCGTAGTGGTGGCTGCACCCTTGCCGGGTTCGACGCGCGCAACAAAAAAGGCCGCATCAGCGGCCTTTTTGTGAATCGGTGAAACGAACCGCTTACTTCAGCTTCGCATCCACGCGCAGTTGCTCGGCCTTGTCGGTCTTCTCCCACGAGAACGTGGTGAAGGTTTCGCCGTTCGGCAGCTTGACCAACTGCGGGGTGCGGCCGAAGTGGCCGTGCGCGGCGGTCTGCTGGTACATCGGGTGGATGAGATCCAGCATCTTGATGATGCCGTACGGACGCAGGTCGAAGTGCTTGCGCACGAGCTTCTCGATCTTCTCATCGCTGATTTTGCCGGTACCGAACGTGGTCACCGAGATCGAGGTCGGTTCGGCCACGCCGATCGCGTAGCTGACCTGGATTTCGCAACGGTCGGCGAGGCCGGCCGCGACGATGTTCTTCGCGACGTAGCGGGCCGCGTAGGCAGCCGAACGGTCGACCTTGGACGGATCCTTGCCCGAGAACGCGCCGCCGCCGTGGCGGGCCCAGCCGCCGTAGGTGTCGACGATGATCTTGCGGCCGGTCAGCCCGCAGTCGCCGACCGGACCGCCGATGACGAACTTGCCGGTCGGGTTGATGTGGAACTTGGTGCCCTTGTGGATCCACTTCGCCGGCAGGATCGGGTTGAGGATTTCCTCGCGCACGCCGGCGATCAGGTCCTTCTGCTTGACCGACGGATCATGCTGGGTCGACAGCACGACGGCGTCGATCGCCACGGCCTTGCCGTCTTCGTAGCGCAGCGTGACCTGCGACTTCGCGTCGGGGCGCAGCCACTTGAGCTTGCCCTTCTTGCGCACCTTGGTCTGCTGCTCGACGAGGCGGTGCGAGTAGTAGATCGCGGCCGGCATGTAGTCGCGCGTTTCGTTGGTCGCGTAGCCGAACATCAGGCCCTGGTCGCCCGCGCCTTGTTCTTCCGGCGACTTGCGGTCGACGCCCTGGTTGATGTCGGGCGACTGCTTGCCGATCAGGTTGATCACGCCGCAAGTGGCGCCGTCGAAACCGACTTCGCTGGAGTTGTAGCCGATGTCGAGGATGACCTTGCGCGTCAGCGCTTCGATGTCCACCCACGCCGACGTGGTGATCTCGCCGGCAACGATCGCCACGCCCGTCTTCACCAGCGTTTCGCAGGCGACGCGTGCTTTCTTGTCCTGCGCCAGGATGGCGTCGAGGACGGCGTCGGAGATCTGGTCGGCGACCTTGTCCGGATGGCCTTCGGACACCGATTCGGAGGTGAACAGGGTGGTGCTCATGTCGGTATATATCCTTTGATTCGGATGGAAAGATGTAAACCGTGCATCATACACGGATGGGCGCCAATTTGCAGCCGCGAAAGCTGGTCGGGGTCCCGGTGTTCAGCGTCCGCTTATTTGGGCGTTTAGATGGCCAAACATTTTCTTCTCTCCGCTTCGGAAGGAGGCGGCGTGAAGCGCCGGACGAGGGTAGGGAATTCGGGTTTCGCGATACCTTTCGAAGTTGAAATACCTATTCCTCATCCGCCCCTGCGGGGCGCCTTCTCCCGAGAGGAGAAGGAAGCAAGGACGCTACTTTACAGCGCCTTAAAACTCTGTATGCTGCATTTTTGTGACCGCATAAAGACATGAGTTCACGCCATATCGTCCTGACTTCGCACCCCGACAGCCGCGGTCAGGCGGCGCCGATCCACTGGGGTGCGGAAACGCCAAAACAGCGCGGGCCCATTATCGCCTCGCTGACCGATCCCGCCAAACGCAACGTCATCGGCACGCATTCCGGCGCCTACGCGGTGTACCGCGCACTCGCGATCGCGTCCGGCCGGCTCGACCGCGGCCACCGTCCTGACCTGACCAATACCGCGCCGGCCGATGCGCTCGGCCCGCATGCGCAGTGGTGGGAGAAGAATGCGCAAGGGCAGGACAAAATCGTCTCGCTCGACCCGTGGGGGCACATGGTTGCGACCGCGTTTGCCGACGAGATCGCCGCGGGTGCCGACATCCGCCCGACGATTGCCGTGACACGCGCGCACATCAACATGCCCGAACTCAAGGATGCGATCGAGGCCGGTCGGCTCAAGGCCGACGGTCACATCCTGCACGCGAACGGCGACGTGAAAGTGACCAAGGCCGCTGTCGATCCGGTCTGGCATCTGCCCGGAATCGCCCAGCGCTTCGGGATCAAGGAATCGGATCTGCGCCGCGGCCTATTCGAACAGACCGGCGGCATGTTTCCCGAACTCGTCACGCGCCCCGACCTCCACGTGTTCCTGCCGCCAATCGGCGGCATGACGCTGTACTTCTTCGGCGACGTCAATCAGCTCGGCAAGCCCGAAACCAAGGTTGCCTGCCGCGTGCACGACGAATGCAACGGCTCCGACGTGTTCGGCTCGGACATCTGCACCTGCCGCCCGTATCTCGCCCACGGCATCGAGGTGTGCATCGAGATGGCGCAGCAGGGTGGCGTCGGCCTCGTCGTTTACAACCGCAAGGAAGGCCGCGCACTCGGCGAGGTGACCAAGTTCCTCGTCTACAACGCGCGCAAGCGCCAGGAAGGCGGCGATCGCGCCGAGACCTATTTCGCGCGCACCGAATGCGTCGCCGGCGTGCAGGACATGCGCTTCCAGGAGCTGATGCCCGACGTGTTCCACTGGCTCGGCATCACGCGCATCGATCGCTGGGCGTCGATGAGCAACATGAAGCACGGCGCGCTGACCGAGCAGGGCATCGAAGTGGTCGAACGCGTGGCGATTCCCGATGAACTGATTCCACAGGATGCGCGCGTGGAGATGGATGCGAAAGTGGCCGCGGGCTACTTCAGTACCGAGGCGGCGCCGACGGCGGCAGAGTTGGAGAAGGCGAAGGGGCGCGGATTGAATGAATAACGGCGAGCACGGAGCGGAGAGCAGGGAAAAGCAGGCTGCGCTGAAATTGTTGAGCGCCGCCGCGGTGCGCGAGCGCTGCGCACGCATCATGGCCGCGGCCGAAGCAGGCAAAACACCGCATTTCACCTGGCACGCAGACAGGCTCGACTCCTGCGCCGACTACGTGCTCGGCGTGATGCGCAAACGCTTCCCCGACCTCAACGTGCCGATCCATAGCCGCCGCCGCCATTTCGAGGCGGGCGGTATCGATCGCTGGAACGAGCTGGTCCAGCAGCGCGGATTGTCCGGCCCAGAGCACGCCGCCGAACGCGCACGCATCGGCATCGATCTCACGATCCCGAGCGTGCTGCTCGACGCCGGCGCGGGCGCGTCGTGGGAGTACTACGACGAGGCGCACCACAAAGGCTTTTCGCGCTCGGAAGGTCTCGGCGTCGCCAGCTTCGACATGTTCGTCAACGGTGCGTTCGCCGCCGACAAGAGCACGCCGCTGCGCAGCGACGCGTCAGCACTCATGCAGATCGCCAGCGACGATGTTGCGCACGGTTTCCAGGTCGATGCGATGAATCCGTTGGTTGGCGTTGAAGGTCGCGTGAATCTGTTGCGCAGGCTCGGCGCGGCGGCGCGCGTCAATGCGGATGTGTTCGGCACGCCCGCGCGTCTGGGCAATCTCTATGACCATCTCGCCGCACGCGCGGTCGATGGAAAAATTCCGGCGACGCTGCTGCTCGAAACCCTGCTGCACGCGCTGGGTCCGGTGTGGCCGGGAAGGCTGGAGATCGGCGGCGTCGATCTCGGCGATTGCTGGAAACATCCGAGTGCGGTGGTCGATGCGAACGACCCGACCGACGGCCTCGTGCCGTTCCACAAGCTCACCCAGTGGCTCGCCTACTCGCTGCTCGAACCGCTGGCCGACGGTGGCCTCGAAGTCACCGGCCTCGATCAGCTCACCGGACTGCCCGAATATCGCAACGGTGGCCTGCTGATCGACTTCGGCGTGGTCACCGCACGCGATGCGAATTTGTATACCCAGGCGCTGACCGTCGACCATCCGGCGATCGTCGAGTGGCGTGCGTTGACCGTGATCGGCCTCGACCGGCTCGCTGAGTGCATCCGCGCCAAGGTCGGCCTCGACGCGGCAGCGCTGCCACTCGCGCGCGTGCTCGAAGGTGGTACATGGACGGCGGGACGCAAGATTGCCGCCGAGCGTCGTCCCGGCGGTGCGCCGCCACTGAATATCGTCAGTGACGGAACGGTTTTTTGAGCGCGGCCAAAAACTGTTGCTATAGAGGAATGTGAGCATGTCCAACGTCGTCGTAATCGATCATCCCCTGGTGCAGCACAAGCTCACGCTGATGCGGCGCAAAGAGGCCTCGACCGCCGAGTTCCGCCAGCTGCTGCGCGAGATCGCGACCCTGCTCGCCTACGAAGTCACGCGTGACCTGCCGCTGGAAACGACGAAGATCGAGACGCCGCTGGCGAAGATCGATGCGCCGACGCTGTCGTCGAAGAAACTGTGTCTGATCTCGATCCTGCGCGCCGGCAACGGCCTGCTCGACGGCATGCTCGATCTGATCCCATCCGCACGCGTCGGTCACGTCGGCCTGTACCGCGATCCGCATACGCTCGAGGCAGTCGAGTACTACTGCAAGCTGCCGCTCGACATCGGCGAGCGTCTCGCCGTCGTGCTCGACCCGATGCTCGCGACCGGGCACTCGGCCGTGGCCGCGCTCGACCGCATCAAGGACCGTGGCGCGCAGGCGATCAAGTTCGTCTGCCTCGTCGCCGCGCCCGAAGGCATCAAGACGCTGCAGGAAGCGCATCCCGACGTGCCGATCTACGCCGCGGCGATCGACAGCCATCTCAACGATCACGGCTACATCGTGCCGGGCCTCGGCGATGCGGGCGATCGCCTGTTCGGCACCAAGTAGAACCTGTCTCAAAACTACTGCGCTCGACATTTCGCGCGCCGGCGGTGCTCGGAATCCTCATGTACTTCTACGTACACTCCGGTTCCTGCGCTCCGGCGTCGCGCGAACTGCCTTCGCTCGCCACGTTTTGAGACAGGTTCTAGGCAGCCCGCGTGACGCCGCCCGTCGCGACGTCATCTGCCTGACACAGCAACAACACACACTCGCGCCCCGATTGGGGTGGTTGCGCGGTTCGTTCCGCGCAACCTGGGGGTCGATGGGAGTCGTTCCTTCAATCCACGCGAGGTATGACCGTCATGAAAAGAATCGCTGCCGCTCTCGGAGCTTTGTCCTGCGCCATTTCCGGCGCTTTTGCCACCGAAGGCCCCGTGCCGACCGGTATTCCGCATCTCGATCACGTGTTCGTGATCATGATGGAGAACCACGGCTACAGCCAGATCATCGGCAATCCCAATGCACCATTCACCAACTATTACGCGCGCACCACGAACCTGGCGACGAATTATTTCGCCGTCGCCCATCCGAGCCTGAACAACTATCTCGAAATCGTCGGCGGCTCGAACTTCGGCGTGCAGAGCGACAACTACCCCGACTGGCACAATTTCTACTGCACCACGAATCTCGCTTCGGGCACGGCCAACACCGATACTCCGGCCAGCCCGAAGGTTTGTCCGATCGCGGGCGTCGGCACCGATGCCGCGATTCCGGCGATCGACACGACGAACGAAACCCAGGGCGCGCCAGGAACGGTCAATATCGACGGTCAGAAGTCCTACGCCGCCAACAAACACACCTCCGGCAAGACCATCGCCGATCAGCTCGTCGCTTCCGGCATGAGCTGGAAGAGCTATCAGGAAAACCTTCCGCAGGAAGGCGCCGACAACGTCAACTACAGCGACGGCCTGTTCACCAACAATACGAACTTCGCCGCGATTCTGCCGCCGATGACGCCGGCGCTGGCGCAGAGCGGGATCGTCGCGCTGTACGCGGCCAAGCACAATCCGTTCGTCTACTTCCAGAACGTGCAGGAAGGCTGGGATCCGAACAACAGCCTCGACAACGTTGTCGATTTCACCGGCGCGGGCGGTCTCTACGCCGATCTGGCCTCGGGCAACGTGCCGACCTATTCGCTGATCGCGCCGAACCAGTGCAACGATCAGCACGGCCGCGGCAATTCCGACCAGAGTTGTGCCTACGATCCGAGTGATGACGGCTCGCAGTCAGGCTTGAACCCCGCGTTGATCCTGCGCGGCGACATGATGCTGCGCAAGCTCGTCGGTGCGATCAAGAAGTCGCCGGCATGGCACAAGGGCAAGAACGCCATCGTCATCGTCTGGGACGAGAACGATTACAGCCTCTCACCGAACATCAATCAGGTGCCGGTGATCGTCGACACCAACTACGCCGCGGGTGGCGTGCAGAGCGCGGTCTACTACAACCATTTCTCGCTGCTGAAGTCGATCGAGGCCGGTCTCGGCCTGCCTTGCCTCAACCATGCCTGCGATACCGACCTGCCAACCATGAGCGACCTGTTCATGGGCAGCGGCCCTGCCGCCGCGCAGAACGGTCAGGGATCCGACAAGAGCATCGGTGTGCCGCTTGTGCCCGGTGCGACGGCGGCGGTGTCGAACAAGCTCGGCAATTCGATGCAGTAAGTCTGGATCCGACGAAGCGGGCCGGCGCGCAAACGCGGGCCTGCTTCGTTGTTTCAAGCCAGGACGTGCACCATCGCGGCGCCGCCGAGGATCAGCCACAGCCACAGCAGCGCGGCGAGCAGCAGCGGCTTCGGGCCGAGACTACGCAGCTTGGCGACGCGGGTCTCGAGGCCGAGGGCGGCCATTGCCGCGGCAAGCAGAAGCGTATCGAAGGTCAGCAGCGGCGCTTTGATCGCCGGCGGGAAGGCAACGAGCGAATTGATCGCGCTGACCGCGACGAAGGCGAGTGCGAAC
Organism: Rudaea sp.; assembly: GCF_036383415.1. Lineage (GTDB taxonomy): Bacteria > Pseudomonadota > Gammaproteobacteria > Xanthomonadales > Rhodanobacteraceae > Rudaea. The sequence goes on from NZ_DASVOK010000143.1 coordinate 7,429, forward strand.
CACGGCAACGGCACTTTCGTCTTCTCGCCGCTGGCGGAGTTTGCGAGCTTCGTCTGGCGCCAACCGAAGAAGAACAGCACAGGCACCAGCAGCATCACGCGCGTGAGCTTGACCACGACGGCGCTGTCGGCCGTCGCCGGATCGACCGCGCTGCCGACCGCGATTACCTGCGCAACCTCGTGCACGGTCGCGCCGGTGTAGAGACCAAAATGCGCCGCGTCCATGTGCAGGTAGGGATAGAGCGCGGGGTAGAGGAAGATGTCGAGCGTGCCAAACAACACGACCGTGGCGACTGCGATCGCGACCTTGGCCGGATCGGGCTTGAGCACGCGTTCGAGCGCGAGCACGGCAGCGGCGCCGCAGATCGCGCTGCCGACGCCGGTCAACAGAGCGCTGTCGCGGTCGAGGCCGAACACGCGCCGGCCGAGGAACGAGCCGAGCGCGAGCGTGCCGACGACGATGATGGTATCTATCGCGAGGCCGGCCGGGCCGATCGCGGCGATCTGACCGAATGACAGGCGCAGGCCGTAGAGAATCACGCCGAGACGCAGCAGCTTTTGCTGTGCGAATACGACGCCGGGCGACAACGTCGCCGGCAGTTGTGCGCCGAAGCTGTTGCCGATGGTCATGCCGAGCACGATCGCGATCGTCAGCGCGCTGATCTGCGCGCGCTGCAGCGGCGCCCAACTGGCCAACAGCAGGCCGGCGACGCCAAGCGCCAGCGCGAGGGCGAGGCCCGGCAGAAGGCGGCGCAGGGAAAACCCGACGGGTTGAACGGCGGATGCGGCGATGGCGCTGGCGCTGGTGCTCACGGCGGCTGACTCTCGTGGATTCTGCACATTCTCGCTGCAAAATTTCGATAAGAAAATTGAAAACTATTTATCCAAGGAATAAGATTTACTGATATATCAACATCATTGACGACCAAGAGCGATTTGTCGGAGACAAACATGCTTGGAATCAGTCTGCGCCAGCTCGAAGTCTTTGTCGCGGTTGCGCAAGAAGGTAGCGTGCGCGCGGCGGCGGAACGCCTGCACTTGTCGCAACCCGCGCTGAGCATGGCGCTGGCCGAGCTCGAAACGCAGCTCGGCGTGGATCTGTTCGACCGCAAGCGCGGGCGCCTGTATCTCGGCGAGCGCGGACGCGATGCGCTGCCGCTCGCGCAGGAGATTCTCGAACGCACCGTGGAACTCAAGCGCAGCATGCACGGACGCGGCGGCGCGCTCGAGGGCGAACTGCGTCTTGGTGCGAGCAACACGATCGGCAACTATCTCGTCGGCGACCTGCTCGGTGCGTTCACGGCGCAGCAACCACAGGTATCGGTGCGGCTGACCGTCGGCAACACCGATGCGATCGTCAAGGGCCTGCTCGACCACGCGCTCGATCTCGGCTGCGTCGAGGGCGCCGTCGCGCACGCCGACATCGAGGTGCGGCCGTGGCGTGAGGATGAGCTCGTGATCTGTACACGGCCCGACCACGCGCTTGCGAAGCGCACGCGGCTGCGCTCCGAGGATTTCGCCGATGCGCGCTGGATCCTGCGCGAGGACGGTTCGGGCACGCGTGCGATGACCGAGCGCGTGCTCGCTTCGCTGCCGCCCGGGCGTACCGTGCTCGAGCTCGGCCAGAGCGAGGCGATCAAGCAGGCCGTGATTGCCGGCCTCGGCATCGCCTGTCTGCCCGCGGTCGCGGTTGCCGATGCGGTGAAGGCGCGGCGCCTCGTGGCGCTGCGTACGCCGTTCCTCGACCTGCGCCGGCGCCTGTCGTGGGTGTTGCGTCGCTCTAAATACCATGGCGCACTGGTCGGCGCGTTCCTGGACAGCGCTGCAATCGGCGGCGACGCCGTGATCAAGCCGCGCGTGCGAGCGAGGTGGCCTCGCCGAAATACTCGCGCGTAAGGCGCAACTGTTCGGCCGCACTTTCGGCGCGATTCGCCACGGCGCGAAACGCGGCGTTTTCCTCGCGGTCCTTCGCGTACCAGCCCAGATGCTTGCGCGCGATGCGCAGGCCCTGTTGCTCGCCGTAGAAAGCGTAGAGGTTTTCGAGATGCTCGACCAAGATCGCGCAGACTTCGGCCGGCGAGGGCGGCGCGAGCGTCTCGCCTGTGGCCAGGAAGTGCGCAATCTCGCGGAATATCCACGGCCGGCCCTGCGCCGCGCGACCGATCAATACGCCGTCGCAATTTGTATACTTCAGCACATCGCGCGCTTTCTGCGGCGAGTCGATATCGCCATTGGCGAATACGGGAATCGATACGGCATTCTTAATTGCCACGATCGTGTCGTACTCGGCCTCGCCGTTGTAGAGGTCGGCGCGCGTGCGGCCGTGCACGGCGAGCGCGGCGATGCCGGAGTCCTGCGCGATTTGCGCAATGCGCACGCCGTTCCTGTTGTCGCGGTTCCAGCCAGTGCGGATCTTCAGCGTTACCGGCACGTCCACCGCGCGCGCGGTCGCCGCGCAGATGCGCGCGACCAGCGCCTCGTCCTGCAGCAGTGCCGAACCCGCGTAGACGTTGCAGACTTTTTTTGCGGGACAGCCCATGTTGATGTCGACGATCTGCGCGCCATGGTCGACGTTGTAGCGTGCCGCCTCGGCGAGCATCGTCGGATCGTAGCCGGCGATCTGCACGCTGACCGGATCGGGCTCGCCGGCATGGTCCATGCGCTTGAGCGACTTGCGCGTCGTCCACAGGCGCGGATCGCTCGTCGTCATCTCGGACACGGCCAGACCGGCGCCGAGCTTCTTGCAAAGCTGGCGGAACGGTTTGTCGGTCACGCCCGCCATCGGCGCGAGCGCGACGGGCGGGGCTATGCGGTAGGGGCCTATCTGCATCCGCGTATTGTACTTGCTTCCCTTCTCCGACCGAGAGGAGGGAAGCAAAGGCTCAATGCGCGATCTGCGCCTTGGCCAGCTCGGCCGGCTCGTGCTTGTGCTTGAACAGCAGGGCGAAGGCAACGCCGGTGACCAGCGCGTACAACGCGAACATCGTCCAGATGCCGGGCCAGTTCTTGCAGATCGCGACGGCCTCGCTGCAGGTATGGTCGGTGAAGAAACGGTCGATGACGTAGCCCGAGATCGTGCTACCGAGCACGGCGCCGATGCCGTTGGTCATCAGCATGAACAGGCCCTGCGCGCTCGCGCGGATCTTTTCGTCGCTTTGGCCTTCGACGAACAAGGAACCCGAGATGTTGAAGAAGTCGAAGGCGAGGCCGTAGACGATGCACGACAGCACCACCATCCACAGGCCCGATCCCGGATCACCGTAGGCGAACAGGCCGAAGCGCAGCGTCCACGCGATCATGCTCAGCAGCATCACGGTCTTGATGCCGAAACGCTTGAGGAAGAACGGGATCAGCAGGATGCACAGCGTTTCCGAGATCTGCGAGATCGACATGATGAACTCGGGATAGCGCACGGCGAAGTCGCTCTTGTACGCATCGAGTTTGGCGAAGTCGTGAAGGAAGGTGTCGCCGTAGGCGTTGGTCAGCTGCAGCGCCGCGCCGAGCAGCATTGCGAAGATGAAGAAGATCGCGAGCTTCGGGTTCTTGAACAAGGTGAACGCACGCAGGCCGAATGTGTCGACGAGCAGCGCGAACCGGTTCGAGCGACCGAACGCGTCGAGCGCGCCGACTTCGAGTTTCTGCGGATCGCCGAGTGCCTGGTCGAACGGCCGGCCGAGCTTGGGCGGGCAGGGTGGCAGGGTGAACGCGTACAGGCCGAGTGCAACCGCGGCGGTGGCGGCGACGTAGAACTGGCCCGGCGAAGTGCCGAGATGCAGCAGCGCGATCACCCACAGCGCGACGACGAAACCGACCGTGCCCCAGACGCGGATCGGCGGATACACCTGCACGATGTCCTCGCCGCCCTGCTTGAGCGCGTTGTACGACACCGCGATCGCGAGCGCGATCGTCGGCATGTAGCACATCATCGTCAGCAGGATGACCCAGAAGAACGTGCCCGGGTCTTCGACCGTCGGCAACACCAGCAAAAGCCCGGCGCCGAGCAGATGGAGGATGCCGTAGAGGCGCTCGGCGTTGATCCAGCGGTCGGCGAGGATGCCGGCGATCGTGGGCATGAACAGCGAGGCGATGCCCATCGTCGAGAAGATCGCACCGAACTGCGTGCCCGACCAATGCTTGTTCTGGAACCAGTATGCGCCGATCGAGATCAGCCAAGCCCCCCAGACGAAGAACTGGAGGAAATTCATCACGATCAGGCGCAGCTTCAGGCTCATTCTTTGCTTCCCCTATTGGTTACGCGCAGCGTATCAGCAACGTGACGGAGCGCAAGTTGCGCCGCCGTGGGACACGTGGTCCGTACGGCGCATCATTCGAATGCAGGCATGGTCTGTCAGGCGGGGCCGTGGGCACCCGAGCGCGGGTTCAGCAGCAACCGCGCGTACCGCCGTTCTTGTAGCGTGCATCCTGGCGCTGGCGGAAGAATTCCTCGTAGCTGGGAATCACGCGTTCGGGATGGTTGCGGCGCAGATGCAATACGTAGGTGTCGTAGTCGGGCACGCCGATCGCGAGCCGCGCCGTTTGCACGGCGCGGCGCCAGAACTGCTGGACTGCATTGGCTGCGATCGCGATCGACATGTTCCGTATTCCGAGCTCAGCGCGACAGCGAGGCAAGCGCGATGTAGGGCTCCTCGTTCGCGGTCGGTTGCGCGGCGGCATTCGCCTTGAGGATCGCGCGCAAGCCGAACGCGACGGTGGCGACGACGAGGGCCATGAACAATCCGGTCAGCACCGCATCGATCGTGTTGTTGGTGACAATCTGCTGCATTTCGGCTGCGGTTTTCGCCGGCGCGATCAGCTTGCCGTCCGCGATGCCCTGCGAATACTTCGCCGCGGCAGCGGGGAAGCTGATCTTCGCATCGAACAGTTTTACCCAGCCCGCAGACAGCGTGCAGATCACGAGCCACGCGGCCGGGATGCCCGGTACCCAAGCGTAGCGCGCGAGCTTCTTCTTCACCACTACGACGAGGCAAAGCATCAGCGCAATCGCCGCGAGCATCTGGTTGGCGATGCCGAACAGCGGCCACAGCGTGTTGATGCCGCCGAGCGGATCGGTTGCGCCCGCGTAAAGGAAATAGCCCCAGATTGCGACGCAGAACACTGTGGTGACGATGTTTGCACCCCACGACTCGGTCTTCTTCAGCGCGGGCACGGCGAGGCCGACAAGTTCCTGGATCATGAAGCGGCCGACGCGTGTGCCCGCATCGACGGTAGTGAGGATGAACAGCGCCTCGAACAGGATCGCATAGTGGTACCAGAACGCCATCATGCCAGCGCTCGGCATGATTCCGTGCAGCAGCTGCGCCATGCCGACCGCGAGCGTCGGTGCGCCGCCGGCGCGAGAGAGGATGGTCGATTCGCCTATGTCTTTTGCTGTTTGCGTCAGTTGGTCGGGCGTGACGACGAAGCCCCACTGACTGATCGCGGTTGCCGCACTCGTAACGTCGCTGCCGATCAGCGCGCTCGGCGAATTCATCGCGAAGTAGACGCCCGGATGCAGCGCGCTCGCAGCGATGATCGCCATGATCGCGACCGCAGCCTCGGTCAGCATGCCGCCGTAGCCGACCATGCGCGCCTCGGATTCGTTCGACAGCAGCTTCGGCGTGGTGCCCGAGGAGATGATCGAATGCCAGCCTGACACCGCGCCGCAGGCTATCGTGATGAACAGGAACGGGAACAGGTTGCCCTGGAACACCGGGCCGGTGCCGTCGATGAATTTCGTCACCGCCGGCATCTGCAGATACGGCGTCGAGAAGAAGATCGCAATCGCGAGCAACACGATCGTGCCGATCTTGAGGAAGGTCGACAGATAGTCGCGCGGCGCGAGCAGCAGCCACACCGGCAGCACCGAGGCAAAGAAGCCGTAGCCGATCACGAGCCAGGCAAGCTGCGCGGCATTGAAGGTGAAATATTTCGCCCACGCCGGATCGGCCGCGACCACGCCGCCGAGCCAGATCGAAACGAGCAACAGCACCAGGCCGATGATCGACACCTCGAGCACGCGGCCCGGGCGCAGGAAGCGCAGGTAGATGCCCATGAAGATCGCGATCGGAATCGTGCAGGCCACGGTGAACGTGCCCCACGGGCTGATCGCGAGCGCTTTCACTACGACGAGCGCGAGCACGGCGAGCACGATCATCATCAGCACGAGCACGCCGATCATGCAGGTCACGCCGGCGGCATTGCCGAGTTCGGCGCGCAGCATGTGGCCGAGCGAGCGAGCATCGCGGCGCACCGAGAGACCGAGGATCATGAAGTCCTGCACCGCGCCGGCGAGGACGACGCCGGCGAGGATCCACAGCGTGCCGGGCAGGTAACCCATCTGCGCGGCGAGCACCGGGCCGACGAGCGGGCCGGCGCCGGCGATCGCGGCGAAGTGGTGGCCGTAGACGATCCACTTGTCGGTCGGCACGTAGTCGAGACCGTCGTTGCGCAGGCGTGCCGGTGTCGCACGTGTCGGATCGAGGCCGAGCACCTTGTCGGCGATGAACTTCGAGTAGAAGCGATAGGCGATCGCGAACACCGCGATCGCCGCGGCGACGAGCCAGATCGCATTGACCGATTCGCCGCGACTCAGCGCGACGACGCCCAGACACATAGCGCCTGCAACGGCAATCGCACCCCATACCAGCCTGCCGGTCATTCCGCTCATAGCCTCTCTCCCGCTGCTGTTTTTGCTTGAGCGAGTGTCATGCGAGGCTGCAACGCCGTCAAGCGGGTCTTGCGGGTTTTACGCGTCGAGGAGACAGTCTCGACTCCTGCTCCTGATCACGGACTCGGGGCAAACCAGCCAACCACATCTGCGACCACGTTTGTGTTCCCCGACTCGTTGTAAATGGACACTTGGCCGTTCGTGCCGACTTTGGCCACGACAAGGTTGGCCACGATGTCGCCCGCGACGAAATTGAGGTTCGACGCATTGGGGCGTGTACTGCCTGTCGGCCAGACCGTCAGGAAGCTCAATGCAGTAGGCTGCACGGCGACGACGTTCAACACCACTGCGCCGACGCCGGAGCTTGGGATTCCCGCCCTTCCGGTGACCGTAAGGGGCATCTCGGTGCCGGGGCCGATGAGAGGGCCTCCCGCGAACTGGCCGTCGACGGTGGACATGCCGGGCCGCGTGTCGAGCAGGCGTGCAGGAGTGATTGCTGTCAGCTCGGAGCCGGCCGGAAACCAGCCGGCCACATCCGCAACGATATGGGTAGTGGCGCTCGGGCTCAGGGCCACGCTGCCGTTCGCGCCGATTTTCGAGATCACCAGGTTGGCAATGGTCTGGCCCTGTACGAAATTGATGCTGGACGCATTGGGTTGTGTACTGCCTGCGGGCCATGCGGTGATGTGGCCGAAGTTGGCCGGCTGCGTCACGGTGAGGTTGAACACGACGGAGTCGGCGCCGCTGGCGGGAACACCGCCGCGGCCGGCGACAGCAAGGTCGAGTTCGGTCCCTCCCGTTACCGGCAAGCCGGTGCCAGTGGTTCGCGTGTCGAGCAAGCGCGCGGGAACCAGCGGGACGAACGCGGAGCCCGTCGGAAACCAGCCCGCGACGTCGGCGATCAGATCCGTTGTACTGCCTTCGTTGTAAAACGACACGTTGCCATTGTTGCCCAGCTTGGCCACAACCAGGTTGGGTATGGTTTGGCCTGGAACGAAGTTGATGTTCGACGCGTTGGGGCGAGCGCTGCCGGTCGGCCAGGCGGTGATGTAGCCGATCGCACTTGGATTGGTGACCGTTACGTTCATGATCACGGCGCCCGCACCGATCGACGGCACCCCGCCGCGACCGGCGACTGACAGGTCTAGTTGCGTGTTCACGCCCATCGCTCCGTTGCCGGCGAACGTGCCGTCCGAGGTCGGCATGCCCCGACGCGTATCGAGTATGCGCGAGGGGGTCAGTGCCGTGAATTTCGTCGGTCGTGTTCTCCACGTTGCCATTGCAGGCGCGTTTGCGTTGATTGCGGTCGTGCTGTCCGCGCCGGTCACGGTCGTGCTGCCGACGGTGTATGGCGTGCCGATCGGTACGCCGCAGCTGCCCGAGTTGCATGTGTTGAGATTCGGGTTCGAAAAATACGGTGAGAGTGGTGCGCAGCCGTTGGCGGCGACGGTGTACGACATGATCGTGCCGGCGTTGCCATTGCAGTATCCGCGGTTGTAGCTCGGTGTCCCGTCGGTGCAGGGATGATTGGGATCGGCGTTACAGTTCTGGCCGCTTTGCGCCGCCGATTGGAGCGATGTTGCCACATCGTGCGCAGCACCCATGACATGGCCCACCTCGTGAGTCAGCGTGGTGACATCGCAGTAGTAGCCACCGTTGCTGCCGTCTTCGACGACGGCAAAGGCGTAGTCGGAATAGCTGAAGTCCTGTGTCTGGAAGCCCAAGCCACAGACCGAGGCTTGGAACGGCCGCACCATCACGACCACGTCGGCTCCGTACTGATTGCGCAAAGTCGCAACGGCAGAGTCACTTTGCATGCTGTTCAAGGCGGTGTCGTCGCTGACGGTCTTGTCCGAGTAGGAATAGTTGATTGCCTGCGCATAGACGAGATTCAGGGAGGCATAGATCTGACTGTTCGTGTATGCGCTGTTCGCAGTTGCGACGAGCAGGTTTAGCCTGGTGATCGTCGCCGCGTAGCCTCCAAGTTGTGTCTGCATCTGCCCGGTGAAGAGGATCAGCAGATCGATTTGGGCGGGAGAGCCGGAACTGGCCGCGTTTGCGGTCGCCTGTATGGCTGATGTCGAATCCGGGCTGGTGCGATTTATCGGACTGCCAACCTTGGCAGGCATTGTGTCGTCCAGCGATGGAATCAGGAGTTGCTCGTCTGCTGCCCCGATGTCGGTGAGGACGGCATGCCGTTCTTCTCCTTCCAGGCGTAACTTTCCCGCTGGCGTGGAGATGTTGCCGTTGACCTGGCCGGCGTACGTTGAAATGAGAACGGGGAAATCCTGGCCGTGGTCGCGCATGTGTCCCACCCACACGCGCCCACCGCCATAAGCCGCTTCGGTGCGATCGTAGATCAAACGGTAAGCCGTCCCATTCGGCGCGACCAAATTGCTTTCGTCGCCGGCCTTCATCTTGTCGATGGCAGATACATTGAGTGCAACGAGCCTCCGCGCGCCGGGATGCGATACGGGGGAAATTAGCGATGATTGCGTTGCTGCCTGACCGGTTTCGGCGGGGATCAGCAGGTTCACCTGTGCGACGGCATTCGACGCGGCGATCAACAACCAAATTGCCCAAAGGACTTTTGGACGAGTGGGCATAGGCTACTCCTGAGAAACCGAAGTGTCAGATTAGCGGGTGCTCTTGATACAAAACGAGAACACGGTATGAGAAATTCACATTTCGTCTTCTCGCCTAGCGGCGGTAGAACATTACAACCACTTCGCGCGCTTGAGCACGACGTACAGGCCAATGCAGATTGCTACCGTCGCCCCGATCAGGATGTAGTAACCGTAATCGGTCGAGAGCTCGGGCATGTTGTGGAAATTCATGCCGTACCAGCTCGCGATCAGCGTCGGCGCGGCGAGCAGGCCCGCCCAACCGGCGAGGCGCTTGACCACTTCGTTCTGCGCGACGCTGACCATCGCGAGGTTGACGTTCATCGCCGCGGTGAGCAGTTCGCCCATCGTGTTGGTCGCATCGCTGATGCGCGTGGCGTGGTCGTAGACGTCGCGCAGGTAGGGGCGAACCTCGTCGTCGATCTGCTTGCCGTGGAATCGCGAGAGCTGGTTGAGGATGTCCTGCATCGGCGACACCGCCAGGCGCAGCGTGACGAGCTCGCGCTTGAGCAGATAGATACGCTCGATCACCTCGCGCTTGAAAGTGTCCTCGAAGATTTCCTTCTCGAGCTCGTGCAGTTCTTCCTTGAACGTCGACACGATCGGCATGAAGTTGTCGACGATGAAATCGAGCACGGAGTACATCGCGTAACTTGGCCCCAGCGCCATGAGTTCCGGCGTCTGCTCGCAGGCCTTGCGCGGCGCGGCGTAGGACAGCGAGGCACCGTGGCGCACGGTAAGCAGGAAATTCTTGCCGAGGAAGATGTGCGTCTCGCCGAACTCGATCTTGCCGTTCACCACCTGCGCGGTGTGCAGCACGACGAACAGCACGTCGTCGTAGATCTCGATCTTCGGCCGCTGGTGCGCGCAGTGCGCGTCCTCGATCGCGAGGTCATGCAAACCGAACTCTTCCTGGAGTTTGCCGAGCAGCGCCTCATCGGGTTCGTGCAGGCCGACCCAGATGAACTGGTCGGCGTATTGCAGCACGTCGCTGATGTCGTCGAGTTCGACATTGCCGAGCTTGCGCCCGTCCTTGCCGTAGGCGATGCAGTTGACCAGCATCGGCGTCGCGGAATCGGCCTGCGCCGCGGCTGCGGGAGCACTGCCTTGGGTGCTGGGCTGGACCGACATGTCCATGATTCTATCGCCGTGGCGGTGAACCCGCGCATGATGCCGGAAGCGCGATGACGGCTGCAATCGCTACCGACAGCCGATGTGCAAACCTAGGGATTGCAGGAAGACGGCTTGAACACGCCACGGATCAGATCGAGTTGACCGCTGGTTCCTGCGTCGCGACCACTGGTAAAGCTGTAGTTAAACGTTGCATTGGCGCAGTCTTTGAACACGACATTGCCCGTGCCAACCTGTGTCGTAGTGACTTTGGACGGGGTGTCGAACACGCCGCCACTACCCTGGTAGATGGGCATGTTCTGCAGCGAACTGACGCCGGAAGAGTAAGGACCCTGGATCGTGTACCAGCGTTCCGACGCGACGTGGTCCGGATTGCCGTCAGCCACGTTCCTGTACCACGCGGCGAAGAAAACATTCGACTGCACGTCGACATCCAAGACTAGTCCCGAAAACTTTACTTTCGGATCGTACCAACCGCCAGAGAGCAGGAAATCCGGGGAGTACGGCGAGTCACCGGATGGCGAACAGGCAGGGTTCCCACCGAGCCGCGTCAACGCCATGCTGCCGTCGCCGACAGCATTGGGTTGTCCACTGGAAGCAGGGCTTTTGGGAGTAGGCTCGTAAACCGAATACGTCAACGTGGCGTGTGTACAGTCGTTGAAGGTGAGCATTGCCCTGCCGACTTCCACCGCCGCCACAATGGGAGAGGAAGGCGGATACATTGAAGTTGCATAGACGGGCACGCTGGCGATCCTGCTCGTTGCATCTACGGGACCCTGCAAGGTGTACCAGCGTTGTCCGGTGCCGCGATTGCTGTAGGGCGAATCGTAGGTGAACCACCCTCCGAACAAGGTGCCGTTGCCCGAGCTATCTGAGCTTGGAATGATCTGCAGCAGTATTCCTTGACCCGAGGTATCCCGGTTGTACCAAGCGCCGGTCCAGCCGAACTGATTGAGATGATTCGGTACGCTCGGAGGTGAGCCATCGTTCGTGGGTATCGCGGCAAATCCGTTGTGAAGCTGGCCGCCGATGATGGAGAAGACGCCGCCCGTGTACAGCGTCCCCTTGTCGTCGACAGCCAACGCGTAGACGGCGTCGTCAGCGACCGGATTCCAGCCGAGATCAAGGGCAGCGCCGTCCGAAGCGGAAAACTTGGCGAGATAAGGACGCGTGCGCAATTCCGGTAATGCTCCCGAACTGGATGCATTGCGACTAGCTGTGCCGAACAATCCCCCCGCAAAGAGATCGCCGTTCGGGGCAAGCGCCAAGGCATGGACATGAGATGGGAATGCAGCCCACACCATCGCGTCATAATCCTTGAACGATAATCCGTCAGCCACCGTGGCGTTCCAGGCGCTGTTCGATAGGCCGCTTTGGGCCGAACGTTTTTGTACGCTAGATTTGCCCGCCGTGTACAAATTGCCTTTTCCGTCCAGCAGCAATGTGAAAACGTCAGACGAATCTGAATTGAACGACGAGTCGAGGTTCCCGTTTGCCAAAACCTTGGCCAGCCCAGCTTTGGATTGACCAGCGATGGTCAAAAAGTCGCCGCCGAGGAAAATCGAACCCGCGGCATCAACAGCAAGTGAACGGACTCCGTAGTTGCCGGCCGCGAATACCACGGAAGGATTCCAACTGGGATCGAGGACGCCTGCGGCTGATATCTTGGCGATGCCGGATCGAACCTGTCCGCCGACCTTGTTGAAATCGCCGCCAATGATGACGCTGTTGTCGAGGGGCGACAGCGCAAGCGCTTCGACTCCGTAATACCACCGATCGATCGTGGTGGTTCCGATTGAACTCGAACTGCCACCCCAGCTCTTGTCCACTTGACCGCTCGCCGATACTTTGGCGACGCCCGAGCGAGGCAATCCGCCGACTTGGCTGAACTCACCGCCGAGATAAACGTTTCCCATACTGTCAGTAGCTATGGCCTCGACGCCGAGCTTGCCGGGTGCGTCGGTGCTGGGATTCCATGTGGGGTCGATGCTGCCGTCGGGCTTCAGGCGCAGCGCGTTGCCGCGAACAGCGTCGCCGGCTCCTGAGAAATACCCACCGACGATCACGCCGCCGTTGGGTTGGCTTGCGATTGCGTTGACTATTCCTGTCGGAGTAATCGCATCGAGCGGCGAGGCGAGGCTGCCGTCCGAAGCGATCTTCGCAAACGAATGGCGCTCGCGGTCCGCAATCATAGAAAAGAAACCGCCGACGTAGACGCTCCCATCCTTGTTCGGAACGATGGTGTTGACGATGTTGCCGCTAACCCCCAAGGTCGCAACATGCCAGCTTGTGTCGGCATTGCCGGCGTCGGTTGCGGACAATCGCGCCACTGCCGTATCGGATTGGCCGCCGATCGACGTAAACGCACCGCCTGCGATCACGCGGCCGTTGCTGTCGATGGCCAACGCATTGACGCTGTTGTTGGCCGAAGGACTCCAGGTCGCATCCGCAGCACCTGTTCCAGTAGTCGAAAGCTTGGCGATGTTGTTGCGCGTCTGTCCGCCGATCGAGGTGAAGCTGCCGCCGACGAACACACTGCCCTTGCCGTCGAGAACAAGCGCGTTGATGCGCGCGATTCCCGCCGGGCTCGTCGGCGCAGGGTTCCATGTCGGGTCCAAGGCTCCGGTACCAAGACTGGAAACTTTCGCCAGATATTTCCTGGGTTGACCGCCGACCGATGAGAAAGTCCCGCCGAGATAAAGGTTGTCGTCTGCGTCCACCGCAATCGCCGTGACATAATTGGTGGTCTGCGGCACCCATGATGAAACGAGGGCTCCCGTTGCACCGGAAAGCTTCACCACACCTGTCGTCGTTGTGCCCACGAAGCAGCTGTAGCTGCCGACGAAAAGATCGCCGGCACTGTTTATCGCCAAGGAATGGAAGTTGCTGCACGGCAATTCCCCATTCCAATTCGGGTCCGCAGTCCCAGTCCCGTTCGCGGACAGTTTGGCGATGTGGTAGTGGGATTGATTGCCGATAATCGAGAAATTTCCGCCGACATAGATATTGTTCTTGCCGTCGGCGGCTAGGGCGATCACAGGATAGTCAGTGCCGGGATTCCAGTTCATATCCACGCCGCCATCGGCGTTCAAGCGCGCAAGATTCCGCCGTTCGACGCCGTTGATCTGCGAGAACGAACCGCCGAAAACGATGCTGCCGTCAGCCAGACGAACGGAAGTGTAAACAGTGCCGTTGGTATAAAGCTTGAGATCGAGCGTGCTCAGCGGTGCGGGCGTCTGTGCGTTCGCGGCGACGGCAAAGAGCATGAACGTCGAAATGCAGAGGTTCGCAAACGACGATAGGTGAGCGAATGGCATGCGGAATCCTCCCTGATTTCATCTGCAATGGCGTTGATCATGCCCCATTCGCGAGCGAATGCACAATCGCCGCTGCCTCGCACGCGGTTACAAATGCAGACGTGAACGAAGTTGTGTCACGGTAAACGCCAGGGTGAGGTGCAGCGGCAACAGCAGCGCGATCCACAGCCAGTTGTCTTGCACGAAGCCGGGCAAAATCTTCACGAACCAGGCGAGCACGGCGCAGAACGCGATCGTCCAGGCAACGCGCTGGGCGAAGTGCGTCGGTCGCCAGCGTCGGCGGAATGCGCCGAGCCATGCCGGCAGCAGGAGGAGACACAGCGGATTGAGCAGAAGGACGTTTTCGTTGCGCCAGGCAGAAACATGCTCGGTAAACGCCCATAGTCCGATCAGGACGAGGCCGCCAATGCCGCAAACGAGAGCGATCAAGCTCGTGCTCGTCGCGAACGCGATGCGCGCGGCGGCGGTTCCGCGCGCGCGCGCGAGGCCGAGCAGAATCAGCGCAGTGATGATCCCCGTAGCAAGCGCACCCCAGGTCCAACGCGGCGGGAATTCCTGCGGATCGGGCAGGTGGCCCTTGTTCAATACGGTTTCGCTGGCGACGAGCGACAGCTTGTTGCCGGCGGCGTCGGTCAACGAAATCTCGCGCGCATGGCGCATGAATTCCATCGGCACGAAGCTCTCGTCCCAGTACGACAGGCGCTGGTCGGAGTAGGGGCCGAGGCCGGCATCGATGCCGAGCATCAGCGCCGTGTCGGGACGCATGAGCCGGTCGGCGTCCATGCGGTAGGTGAAGCCGCGCGAGGGCGAGATGAGCTGGGCCTTGATCGCTCCGCCGAGCGCCATGTCGAGCGCGTCGCGCACGCGTGTGGAGCAGTTGGCGCGGAAGTAGTCGTAGCGGTACTGCGCGTTCTCGGGGCGCGCGTTCCATTCGAGGTATTCGGCGAGCTTGCCGCGTTGCGCCGGCGTCAGGTTCAGCTCCTGGCGTACGATCCAGCGGCCTTCGTCGACGTAGACCGGATATTCCTCGGCCGGATCGCCGACCGCGATGCGATACATCATGCGGCCGCGCGCGAAGTTGAGGAAGAAATTCTCCTGCGCGAAGTCGAACATGCCGTAGTTGTACAGGCGCGCGGTGCCGGTTGCGTCGTCGCGCACTTCGATCGCGTTGTGGCCAAAGCGCTCCCAGAGTTCCTCGCCTGGGCCGAAGGTGATCAGCGAGACGGCGAGATGGGCGCCGGGCTCGGCGGGCGCGGTTTCGGTGGTCTGCGCGAACGCCGGGACAATCAGCAGGCAGCAAAGCAACGCAGCGAAGGCGCGTTGCCATCGACGCGTCCGCGAATCGGTCCGCTCAAGCATCGACCGGCCGCACGGCAAACTGCAGCACGCGGCGGTCGTCTGCGCGGGTCACGTGGAAATGGAAGCCGCCGAGGTCGACTTCCTCACCGGTCTCGGGCAGGTGGCCGAACTCGCTCGTGACCATGCCGCCGATCGTGTCGAACTCGTCGTCGGAGAAACGGCTGCCGAGGCGCTCGTTGAAATCCGCGATCGGGGTCAGCGCGTTGACCAGGAAGCGGCCGTCGGGCTGGGCCTGGATCAGTTTCTTGCGCGCGGGATCTTCCTCGTCGTGCTCATCGTCGATCTCGCCGACGATTTCCTCGAGCACGTCCTCGATCGTGATCAGGCCGGCGACGCCGCCGTACTCGTCCATCACGATCGCCATGTGGTTGCGCGAGAGGCGGAATTCCTTGAGTAGGATATCGAGCCGTTTCGATTCGGGGATCATCGCGACCGGGCGCAGCAGCGGACGGATGTCGCGTGGCGCGGCGCCGTTGGCGAAACTCTTGAGCAGGTCCTTGGCCAGCAGGATGCCGACGATCTCGTCGGCATCTTCGGCGTGCACGGGGAAGCGCGAATGCCCCGACTCGATCACGCGGCGCAGGATTTCCTCGAACGGCGCCTCGACCGGCAGCACGACCATCTGTGCGCGTGGAACCATGACATCGCCGACCTGCTGGTCGGCCACTTCGATGGCGCCTTCGACCATCGACAAGGTGTCATCGGAAAGCAGGCCATTCGCCTGCGCGTGACGCAGCTCCTCGAGCAATTCTTCGATGTTGCGCGGTTCGCCAGAGACCATCTGGCTGATCCGGTCCAGCCAGGATCGCGGCGGGGCCGAATTCGGAGGATCGTCGTTCATCTACGTCGAGGCAAAGCCCATCCGGGCGGCCTCCCAGTATACCGGAGAATCGGTGACGGAATTATAAATATTTTGAAATCAATCAGTTATAAGGATCAGCGATGCCGAGCCCGGCCAATATGCGGCGCTCGAGCGCCTCCATTTTGCGGGCGTCTTTTTCGTTCTCGTGGTCGTAGCCGATCAGGTGCAGCACGCCGTGGACGGTGAGGTGGGCATAGTGGTCGCGCACCCGTTTGCCCTGTTCGTTGGCTTCGCGCGCGACCACGGGCGGACAAAGAACGAGATCGCCGAGCAGGCCGGATTTCTCGCGTGGCGCGGGCTCGTACGGAAAGCTCAGGACATTGGTCGCGTAGTCCTTGTCGCGATAGCGCAGATTGAAGTCGCGTGCCGCTTCGACTTCGAACAGGGCGATGTTCACCTCGATTCGGCCCCGGCGTCGACCGGTCAGCGCGGCGTGCACCCAGGCCTCGAATGAGCGCGAAACCGGAACGCCGCGCCGGCCGAAATCGTTTTGCACGAATACGCAAAGATCGAGGCGGGCGCTCACGCTTTCGTCGCCTCGCCCCTGGGCTTCACATCGGCCTCGCGTGCTTCGTACGCGCGCACGATGCGCTGCACGAGTGGATGGCGCACGACGTCCTTGGCTTCGAAGAAGGTCATGCTGACGCCCTCGACCTTGGCCAGCACTTCGACCGCATCGCGCAGTCCACTCTTCACCTGCTTGGGCAGGTCGATCTGGGTCAGGTCGCCAGTGACGACCGCGACCGAGCCGAAGCCGATGCGCGTGAGGAACATCTTCATCTGCTCGACCGTCGTGTTCTGTGCCTCGTCGAGAATGACGAACGAGTCATTGAGCGTGCGCCCGCGCATGTAGGCGAG